>JAJUFS010000005.1 GCA_029263725.1 Gammaproteobacteria bacterium
ATCGCCGCGGTGGGATATTCGCTGGGCGGCAACGTGCTGCTGAAATGGCTGGGCGAAACCGGCGATGCCGGCTCGCTGTTCACCGCCGTCGCGGTATCCGTGCCCTTCCGCCTCGAGGAGTGTTCCAGCGCCATCGAACGCGGCTTCGCGCGCATCTATCAATCGCATCTCCTGCGCCGCATGCGAGCCAGCACGCTGCGCCGGCTGCATCTCATCCAGCAGGCGGGATTCAGTCCAAGGCTCGATCGCGTCAACACCTTCCGGCGTTTCGATGACGCGATCACCGCGCCCTTGCATGGCTTCAGGAACGCGGAGGACTACTACGCGAAATGCAGCAGCATCGGTTTCCTCCGCCACATCCGCACGCCAACGCTGGTGCTGCATGCCCTCGACGATCCCTTCATGACGCCGCGGGTGATTCCGTCCGAGGAAGATCTCTCGCCTGCGGTCACGCTCGAGCTCAGTTCGCATGGCGGGCACGTCGGTTTCGTTTCCGGACGCTGGCCATGGAAGCCGCGTTACTGGCTGGAAGAAAGAATCATCGCCCATCTTCGCGATGCGCATGCCGGCACCACGGCGCGGCGTGAAGTCGCCTGAAGATTGATCCGCAAAATGAAAAACCGGCCATCAGGCCGGTTTTTCATTCGTCGATGCGTGCCGGGATCAGGCAGCGTCTACCGCCTTCATGCTGAGGCGGATGCGGCCCTGCTTGTCGACCTCGAGCACCTTCACCTTGATCACATCGCCTTCCTTGAGCTTGTCGCTGACCTTCTCGACGCGCTCGTCGGAGATCTGCGAGATGTGCACCAGGCCATCGCGACCCGGCAGGATGGTGACGAACGCGCCGAAGTCCATCAGCTTCGCCACCTTGCCCTCGTAGATGCGGCCGACTTCCACGTCCGCGGTGATCTCCTCGATCTTCTTCTTCGCGGCTTCGCCGGCGTTGCGATCAACGGAGGCGATCTTGATGGTGCCGTCATCCTGGATCTCGATCACCGCGCCGGTTTCGTCCTGGATGGCGCGCACGACCGCACCGCCCTTGCCGATGACGTCACGGATCTTGTCGACCTCGATCTTCATGGTGATGATGCGCGGCGCCCAGTCGGACATTTCCTGGCGCGGCTCGCTGATGACCTTGTTCATCTCTTCAAGGATGTGCAGCCGTGCTTCATGCGCCTGCGACAGCGCATCTTGCATGATCTCGGGCGTGATGCCGGTGATCTTGATGTCCATCTGCAGGGCGGTGACGCCGCCGCGCGTACCCGCAACCTTGAAGTCCATGTCGCCGAGGTGATCCTCGTCGCCCATGATGTCGGTGAGCACGGCGTAACGGTTGCCTTCCTTCACCAGACCCATGGCGACACCCGCCACCGGCTCCTTGATCGGCACGCCGGCATCCATCAGCGACAGCGAGGTGCCGCAGACGGAAGCCATCGAGCTGGAACCGTTGGATTCGGTGATCTCGGAAACGACGCGAACGACGTACGGATACTTGCTCATGTCCGGCATCACGGCCTGGATGCCGCGCTTGGCCAGGCGGCCGTGGCCGATCTCGCGACGCTTCGGCGAACCGACGAAGCCGGTCTCGCCCACGCAGTACGGCGGGACGTTGTAATGGAGCATGAACGGCTCCTTCCGCTCACCCTCGATGGCATCGATGATCTGGGCGTCGCGGCTGGTGCCGAGCGTGGTCACCACGATGGCCTGGGTTTCTCCGCGGGTGAAGATCGCCGAACCATGGGTACGCGGCAGCACGCCGACCTTGATGTCGATGGGACGGACCGTGCGCGTGTCGCGACCGTCGATGCGCGGCTTGCCGGAGAGGATGCGCTCGCGCACCGTGCGGTACTCGAGATCATGGAAGGCGCCTTCGACGGCCTTGGCATCGAAGCGCGGCGTTTCGCCGCCGGCGAGTTCTTCCAGCACGCGCTCGCGGATCGCCGCCAGGCGGTCACGGCGTTCCTGCTTGTCGGAAATCTGGTAGGCGGCGTCCACGTCCTCGGCGCAGGCGGCCTTGACCGCATCTTCCAGCTCGGTGTTCACCGGGTCAGGCTGCCAGTCCCAGCGCGGCTTGCCCGCCTCCGCGGTCAGCTCCTTGATGGCCTGGATCGCGACCTGCATCTGCTCGTGGCCGAACAGCACCGCGCCGAGCATGACGTCTTCCGGCAGGTACTTCGCTTCGGACTCCACCATCAGCACGCCGGACTCGGTGCCGGCAACGACGAGGTCAAGCTCGGATTCCGCCAGCTGCGAGTTGGTCGGGTTGAGAATGTAGTTGCCGTCACGGAAGCCGACGCGGGCGGCGCCCAGCGGCCCCTGGAAGGGAATGCCCGACAGCATCAGTGCGGCGGACGCGCCGAGCAGCGACGGGATGTCGGGATCGACTTCGGGGTTCATCGACATCACGGTGGCGATGACCTGGACTTCGTTGCGGAAGCCTTCCGGGAACAGCGGACGGATCGGCCGGTCGATGAGGCGCGAGGTCAGCGTCTCCTTCTCCGACGGGCGGCCTTCGCGCTTGAAGAAACCGCCCGGAATGCGCCCGGCGGCATAAGTCTTTTCCTGGTAGTTGACCGTCAGCGGAAAGAAATCCTGGCCCGGGGTGGCGCTCTTGCGGCCGACCGCGGTGACCAGGACGACGGTGTCGTCCATGTTGACGAGCACTGCCGCGTCCGCCTGGCGGGCGATGGCACCTGTTTCAAAGGTGACGGTGTGATCTCCGAATTGGAAACTCTTCTTGATTGCTTGCACGTCTACTCTCTCTTCTTGACTCTCTTCGGAACCGAGACCCCCGGCGGCCCTCCGCCGGCGGCATTGTCAGGACGCAAAAACGAAGAAACCGGAACCTTTCAGTCCGGTTTCTTCCTCTGCGCTGAATTCTCCTCCGCGAGGCGTGGCCGCCTCAGCGGCGCAGCCCCAACCGTTCGATCAGCTGCTGGTAACGGTCGCGATTCTTGCTCTTGAGGTAGTCCAGCAGCTTGCGGCGCTGATTGACCAGCTTCAGCAGGCCACGACGGGAGTGATGGTCGGCCTTGTGCTGGTTGAAGTGCTCGGTCAGCTCGCTGATGCGGGCGGACAGCAGCGCCACCTGGACTTCCGGCGAACCGGTGTCGCCTTCGCCGGTCCGGTACTCGGCAATGATTTCGCGTTTCTTTTCTACGGTCAGAGGCATTCTAATGATCCTGTTGATTTACCAGGGGCCCGACTACGCAAAGCCCCGAGAATGAGCGCGGTATTGTAGCCGCGCGACTTGTGCCGAACAAGCGGGAAAATTCAAGAAAAATTAACCACCTATCCCGCCGCCAGCAGGCGTTTCGGCGCAATCCGGCCGTCATCGGCGACTTCGCCGATGCCGAGGAACTGCCCCGTATCGGAATACAGCCGCACGTGGCCCTCGGTGGGCGAGCGCGGCACCAGCACGGGCTGGCCGCGCCTGACATAAAACGTCATGTCGGCATCGAGACGCACCAGCGGCCAGTCGGCCACCGCGCTGTCGACGGGCTCCAGCAAGGCATCCAGTGCCTCCAGGCCGCCCTGTTCCTTCTTCGCTTCCAGCTCTTCGAGCGTGTACATCGGAAGCTTTTCGTACGGCCCGACGCCAAGGCGGCGCAGTTCGGTGACATGCCCGACGGTGCCCAGCGCGGCGGCGATATCCTCGACGAGCGTGCGGACGTAGGTGCCCTTGGAACAGCGCACCGACAGGGTCAGGCTGTCCGGTCCCAGCGCCTCCAGCGTCAGCGAGAAGATGCGCACCTGGCGCGGCTCGCGCTCAACGGCCCCGCCCTCCCGGGCGATCTCGTAAAGGCGGCGGCCCTGGTGCTTCAGCGCCGAGTACATCGGCGGCACCTGGGAGATCTGCCCGACGAAGCCCTGCAGCACCTCGCGCACCCTGGCTTCATCCAGTGCGGGCACGTCGGCGGTGGCGATGATCTCGCCGTCGGAATCGGCGGTGTCGGTGCGTTCGCCGAGCTTGCCGGTGACGCGGTAATGCTTGTCGGCGTCGAGCAGGAAGCCGGAAACCTTGGTGGCCTCGCCGAAGCACAACGGCAGCATGCCGGTCGCCAGCGGGTCCAGGCTGCCGGTATGACCCGCCTTGGCGGCGTCGAACAGGCGGCGAACCTGCTGCAAGGCGCGGTTGGAGGTGACGCCACGCGCCTTGTCGAGCAGGAGCACGCCGTCCACCGGCCGCCCCTTGCGCCTGCCGTGTCGCGCCATTACTGGCCCTCGCCTTCGTCGCCACCCTGGCGGTCGCGCTCGCGTGCCCGGGCGATCAGCTCGTCCATGCGCATGCCTTCGGCAATGCTCCGGTCATGCAGGAACTTCAGCTCCGGCACATGCCGCAGCCGCATCACCCTGCCAAGCTCGCGGCGCAGGAAACCGGCGCTGCGATCCAGCGCCTGCTGGGTGAGCGCGAGCTGCTCGGCGGAATCATCGAGCTGGCTGAAGTAGACGCGCGCGTAGCTGATGTCGCGGGTGACCTCCACGTCGGTGATGGTCACCTGCTGCAGGCGCGGGTCCTTCGACGCGTGCCGCAGCAGCTCGGCGAGCTCGCGCCGCAGCTGCTCGGCCACGCGGGTACTGCGTGAATATTCCCTGGGCATTACAAGGTCCGCTGCACCTGGATGCGTTCGTAGCACTCGATCTGGTCGCCGACCTTGACGTCGTTGTAGTCCTTGACGCCGATGCCGCACTCGGTGCCGGCACGCACCTCGTTGACGTCATCCTTGAAGCGGCGCAGCGACTCCAGCGAGCCCTCGAAGATGACCACGTTGTCGCGCAGGACGCGGATCGGGTTGTTGCGTCGAACCGTGCCCTCGACGACAAGGCAGCCGGCGATCTGGCCGATCTTCGGCGCCTTGAACACCTCGCGCACTTCCGCAAGACCGATGATCTCCTCGCGGGTCTCCGGGGAGAGCATGCCCGAGAGCGCCTGCTTGACCTCGTCGATGGCGTCGTAGATGACCGAGTAGTAGTGCACGTCCACGCCGGTCTCGTCGATCTGCCGGCGGGCGGCACCATCGGCACGCACGTTGAACCCGATGATCACCGCCTGCGAGGCGGCGGCGAGGTTCACGTCGGACTCGGTGATGCCGCCGACGCCGGAGGCGATCACCTTCACCTTCACCTCGTCGGTGCCCAGCTTGGTGAGCGAATCCGACAGCGCTTCCACCGAGCCCTGCACGTCGGCCTTGACGACGAGGTTGAGGATCTTGGCCTCGCCCTCCTCCATCTGGCTGAACATGTTCTCGAGCTTGGCGGACTGCTGGCGGGCGAGCTTCACCTCGCGCAGCTTGCCCTGGCGGTACAGCGCGACTTCGCGCGCCTTGCGCTCATCGGAAACCACGATGGCCTCGTCACCCGCGGCGGGAACGCCGGAAAGTCCGAGCACCTGCGCCGGCATGGACGGACCGACCTCGTCGATCTGCTTGCCGGACTCGTTGAACATGGCACGGATGCGGCCGTACTCCTGGCCGGCGAGCAGGATGTCGCCCTTCCGCAGCGTGCCCTTCTGCACCAGGACGGTGGCCACCGGGCCGCGACCCTTCTCCAGCGAGGACTCGACGACTACGCCCGCGGCCGGGCCGTCGGCAACCGCCTTGAGCTCGAGCACTTCGGCCTGCAGCAGGATGGACTCCAGCAGCTGGTCGATGCCCGCGCCGGTCTTCGCGGAGACGTGCACGAACATCGTGTCGCCGCCCCACTCTTCCGAGATCACGTCGTGCTGCGAAAGCTCGTTCTTGACGCGATCCGGATCGGCTTCGGGCTTGTCGATCTTGTTCACGGCAACCACGATCGGCACGCCGGCTGCCCTGGCGTGCTGGATGGCCTCGATGGTCTGCGGCATGACGCCGTCATCGGCCGCAACGACCAGCACGACAATGTCGGTGATCTGCGCGCCGCGGGCGCGCATCGCGGTGAACGCGGCGTGACCCGGCGTATCCAGGAAGCTGATCGTGCCGCGATCCGTCTCGACGTGGTACGCGCCGATGTGCTGGGTGATGCCGCCGGCTTCGCCCGCGGCCACCTTGGTGCGGCGGATGTAGTCGAGCAGCGAGGTCTTGCCGTGGTCGACGTGACCCATGATGGTGACCACCGGCGGACGCGGCACGGCTTCACCCGCACCGGCGCCTTCGGCAATCACCTGCTCCTCGAGCTCGTTCTCGCGCAGCAGCTTGGCGGTGTGGCCCATTTCCTCCACGACCAGCTGCGCGGTCTCCTGGTCAAGAACCTGGTTGATGGTCGCCATCACGCCCATGTTCATCATGGTGCGGATCAGCTCGGTGGCCTTGACCGCCATCTTGTTGGCGAGCTCGGCGACCGTGATGGTTTCCGGAATGCTGACTTCGCGCTTGACCGGCTGCGCCGGCATCTCGAAGCCGTGCTGCGCCTCCATGCCGCCGCCACGGCGCGGCCGCGGCGCCTTCTTGCCCGCCGTGCGCCGGCCGCTCTTGCCGGCCGTGACGTGCAATTCCTGGCGGCCGTAACGGGTCGGCGCGGCCTTGCCACGCTGTTGCTTGCGCTCGTCTTCCAGCGCCTGCTTGCGCGCTTCCTCTTCGGCACGGCGGCGCTCTTCCTCTTCGCGGCGCGCCCGTTCCTCTTCCTCGCGCTTGAGGCGCTCTTCCTCTTCCTTCTGGCGGCGCTCGTCCTCGTCGCGCTTGCGGGACGCTTCCTCCTCCTCGCGCTGCTTGCGCGTGACCGCCTCTTCCTGCTGCTGGCGAGCGCGCTCCTCCGCTTCCTGCTGGGCGCGCAGGGCGGCTTCCTCGGCCTCGCGCTTCGCCTGTTCTTCCGCCTTGCGCGCGGCTTCCTGCTCCTCGAGCACGCTGCGCTTGACGTAGGTGCGCTTCTTGCGCACTTCCACGCTGACGGTCTTGGCCTTGCCCTGCCCGGCACCGAGCTTCAGCTCAGTGACACTGCGGCGCTTCAGGGTGATCTTGCGACCCTCGCCTGCCTCGTCGCGGCCATGGCTGCGACGCAGGTAGGTGAGCAGTTCCATCTTCTGCTCGTCATTGATCATGTCGTCCGCGGAGCGGACATCGATCCCGGCCTCGCCGAGCTGCGCAAGCAGGCGTTCCACGGGAACGTTAAGCACCTCGGCAAATTGTTTTACTGTTACTTCGGCCATCTAATTCCCTCCTCGAAGGTCGGGTTTACTCCTCGGCAAACCACGGGGCACGCGCCGTCATGATCAACTGCGCCGCACGCTCCTCGTCCATGCCTTCGATTTCCATCAATTCATCCACCGACTGCTCGGCCAGGTCCTCCATGGTGACAACCCCGCGCGCCGCCAGCGTGTACGCCAGCTCGCGGTCCATGCCTTCCATCTCGAGCAGGTCATCGGCCGGCTCGCTGCCGCCGCCGAGCTTTTCTTCCGACGCGATCGCCTGCGTGAGCAGGACGTCACGTGCACGCCCGCGCAGCTCCTCGACGATCTCCTCGTCGAACTCCTCGATCTCGAGCAGCTCGGCCGCCGGCACGTAGGCGATTTCCTCGATGCTGGAAAAGCCTTCCTGCACCAGGATCGCGGCCACTTCCGCGTCGACGTCGAGCTGGTCCATGAACAGCTGCTGCAGCTCCTTGAGCTCCTTCTCGGTCTTCTCTTCCGCCTGCGACTCGGTCATCACGTTGAGCTCCCAGCCGGTGAGCTCGGAAGCGAGGCGGATGTTCTGGCCGCCGCGGCCGATGGCCAGCGACAGCTTGTCCTCCTCGACCGCGATGTCCATGCTGTGCTTGTCCTCGTCGACGACGATGGAAGTCACTTCCGCCGGCGACATCGCGTTGATGACGAACTGCGCCGCGTTCTCGTTCCAGACGATGATGTCGATGCGCTCGCCGGACAGCTCGTTGGACACTGCCTGCACGCGCGAACCGCGCATGCCCACGCAAGCGCCGACGGGGTCGATGCGCTGGTCGTTGGACTTCACCGCGATCTTGGCGCGCTGGCCGGGATCGCGGGCCGAGCCCATGATCTCGATCAGGCCCTGGCCGATCTCCGGCACCTCGATCTTGAACAGCTCCTCCAGGAAGCGGCGGTCCGTGCGGCTGAGGAACAGCTGCGGACCGCGCGGCTCGGAGCGCACGTCCTTGAGATAGGCGCGGATGCGATCGCCCGGACGCACCGCCTCGCGCGGAATCATCTCCTCGCGGGCGATGAAGGCCTCGGCGTTGCCGCCGAGATCGACGAACACGTTGCCGCGCTCGACACGTTTGACGATGCCGGTGACCAGTTCGCCCTTGCGGTCACGGTACTGGTCGACGACCTGGGCGCGCTCCGCCTCGCGCACCTTCTGCACGATGACCTGCTTGGCGGTCTGCGCGGCGATGCGGCCGAAGGCCACCGATTCCATGGGCTCCTCGATGTAGCCGCCCACCTCGATGTCCGGCGCCTTCTCGCGCGCCTCGCTCAGGCGAATCTCCTTCTCCGGGAACTCGATCTCGGCGTCATCCTCGACGACCAGCCAGCGGCGGAAGGTCTCGTAGCCGCCGGTCTGGCGGTCGATGGCCACGCGGGCATCGATCTCGCCGCCGTGCTTCTTGCGCGTCGCCGACGCGAGCGCGGCTTCGATGGCTTCGAAGATGACTTCCTTGTCGACTCCCTTTTCGTTGGAGACGGCGTCTGCGACCAGAAGAATTTCTTTGTTCATGGCTGTCAGTTCCCGACGATCAATGCGTATAAAGATTGCAGGCTCAGAATTCGGGCACGATGCGTGCACGCTTCAGGGAAGCGATGTCCACGCTCACGCTTTCCCCTTCCACGTCCAGCTCGATGCGTTCGCCCTCGGCCGCCAGCAGCGTGCCGGCGAAGCGCCAGCGCCTGTCCTCGCGCGGCGCCAGCAGTTCCAGCTTCACCTTCTGGCCGACGGCGGCGGCAAAGTGCGCCGGCGTCCGCAGCGGGCGGTCCAGCCCGGGCGACGACACCTCGAGGTTGTACTGGCCCGGCATGGGGTCCTCGACGTCCAGCACGCCGCTCACCTGGTGGCTGACGCGCTCGCAATCGTCCAGCCCGACGCCGCCCGGCTTGTCGATGTAGATGCGCACCAGGCCGTTTGCCGCGTGCGCGCGCGCCTCCAGCTCGACCAGCTCGTAGCCCATGGCTTCGATGGTCGGCTCCAGCAGCGTGATCAGGTCTTCTCTGATGCTCATTTCTGCAAATAAAAAATGGGCCTGCGGCCCATCCTGTAAAAAACCCTCTTCCGGGAGGGTTTGTTGAAGTCGTCCTGCCGGTTCCGCAGATGCCGGCGCCGCAAACGGACAAACGAAAAAGCCCCGATCATCGGGGCCTGTTCATCACTGTCCTGCAGTGTAGTTGGTAGCGGGGGCAGGATTTGAACCTGCGACCTTCGGGTTATGAGCCCGACGAGCTGCCAGACTGCTCCACCCCGCACCCGACGAGGCGGCATTCTATATGAACGCCGCGCACCTTTTCAAGGAAAGCCGGAAATTAATCAGCCGATGGCCGCAACACACAGGCTCATCAGCGTGCCGGGGAAAACACCCAGCAGCAGGATGAGGCCGGCATTCACGCTCATCACCGTCCTGGCGTCGGCCGCGGCCTGCAGCCTGAGCAGCTCGCCCGCGGGCTCGTCGAAGTACATGACCTTGACCACGCGCAGGTAGTAGTAGGCGCTCACCACCGAGAAGATCACCGCCGCCACGGCCAGCCACAGGTAACCCGCGTCCAGCGCCGCCCAGATGACCGCGAACTTCGCGTAGAAGCCCACGAACGGCGGCACGCCGGCCATGCCGAACATCACGAACAGCATCATCAGCGCGAACCACGGGCTGCGGCGGTTCAGGCCGGCGAAGTCGTCGATCCGGTCCGCCTCGAAGCCGGCGCGGGCCAGCAGCAGGATCATGCCGAAGCCGGCGGTGGCCATGATCACGTAGGTGATCGCGTAATACATCGCCGCCTGGTAACCCTGCTCCGTGCCGGCGAGGATGCCGAGCAGCAGGAAGCCGACGTGCGAGATGGTCGAGTACGCCAGCATGCGCTTCAGGCTGCTCTGGGCGATCGCGACGATCGCGCCGATGCCCATGGACAGCAGCGCCAGTCCCGCCAGCAGCGGCTGCCAGGCGTCGTGCAGGTCCTGCATGCCATCGACCAGCAGGCGCATGAACAGCGCGAAGGACGCCAGCTTCGGCGCGGAGCCGATGAACACGGTGACCGCGGTCGGCGCGCCGTCGTAGACGTCCGGAATCCACATGTGGAACGGCACCGCGCCCAGCTTGAAGGCCAGCCCCGCCACAACGAAGCCGAGCGCCATCACGAGGCCGGCGTTGAGATCGGCCGATGCCGTCCAGCGCGCGAGCTCGGCGATGTCCAGCGTGCCGCTCATGCCGTACAGCAGCGACATGCCGTACAGCAGCAGGCCGGAGGCGAATGCACCGAGCACGAAGTACTTCATGCCCGCCTCGCTCGCCACCCCGTCGTTGCGGCGCAGCGCCACCAGCGCATAGATGCTGAGCGACTGCAGCTCCAGGCCGAGGTAGAGGCTGACGAAGTTGCTGCCGGAGATCATCACCATGATGCCGAGCAGCGCAGTCAGCATGAGCACGTAGTACTCGCCCTGGTAGATCTCGCGGCTCTTCAGGTAGTCCTGCGAGTAGATGAGCACCACCGCCGTGGCCGCCACCGCGACCAGCTTGAGCACGCGGGCCATGGTGTCGGCGACGTACATGCCGCCGAAGGTGGTCACCGCCGGATCGCCCATCTGGCCGCCGAGCAGCCAGGCCGTGCCGGCCAGCGCGCCGAGCGTCAGCCAGTGGGTCCAGATGCGGCGCGACTCGTCGAAGAACAGGTCGGCGATGAGAATGATGCAGGCCATGCCGAGCAGGAAGATCTCGGGCAGCACCGGCCACATGTCAGGCGTTGAGAATGTCATTTCCATTGTTCGAATACCTGCCCTTACAGCTTGGACTGCATGACGTGTTCAACGAGATTGGTGACGGTGGACTCCATCACCTCGACCAGCGGAGCGGGCCACAGGCCGAGCAGCAGCACTGCAATCGCGAGCAGCGCGAGGATCAGGAATTCGCGCGCGTTGATGTCCTTCAGCGCCGCGACGTTGTCGTTGGCGACCTCGCCGTAGAGCACCCGCTTCACCAGCCACAGCGTGTAGGCCGCGCCCAGGATCAGCGTGATGGCGGCGAAGAAGGCGATCCAGAAGCTGGCCTTGAACGAAGCCAGGATCACCATGAACTCGCCGACGAAGCCGGACGTGCCCGGCAGGCCGGAGTTCGCCATCGCGAACAGCACCATGAAGGCGGCGAACTTCGGCATGGTGTTGGCGACGCCGCCGTAGGCGGAAATCTCGCGGCTGTGGACGCGGTCATAAAGCACGCCCACGCACAGGAACATCGCGCCGGAGATGAAGCCGTGCGAGATCATCTGCACCATGCTGCCCTGCATGCCCAGCACCGCGCCGTTGAGCGAGCCGCTGTTCTCCAGGATCAGGAACGGCAGGAACATGCCGAGCGTGACGAAGCCCATGTGGGCGATCGAGGAATAGGCGATCAGCTTCTTCATGTCCTGCTGGACCAGCGCCACGAAGCCGATGTACACCACCGCGATCAGCGACAGCACCACGACCAGCATGTCGAGCGTGCTGGCAGCGTCCGGGGTGATCGGCAGCGCAAAGCGCAGGAAGCCGTAGCCGCCGAGCTTCAGCATGATCGCCGCCAGGATCACCGAGCCGCCGGTCGGCGCCTCGACGTGCGCGTCCGGCAACCAGGTGTGCACCGGCCACATCGGGATCTTCACCGCGAAGGCGGCGAAGAACGCCAGGAAGATCAGGATCTGCTCGGTGAGCCCCAGCGGCATCTCGTGCATGTCGAGGATGCTGAAGCTGCCGTCGAGCTTCATGTACATGTAGATGAAGGCCACCAGCATCAGCATCGAGCCGAGGAAGGTGTACAGGAAGAACTTCATCGTCGCGTAAACGCGCCGCGGTCCGCCCCAGATGCCGATGATCAGGAACATCGGGATCAGCATCGCTTCCCAGAAGACGTAGAACAGCATGCCGTCGAGCGCGGCGAACACGCCGTTCATCAGCCCTTCCATGATCAGGAAGGCCGCGAAGTACTGCGCCACCCTATCCTGGATGACCTCCCAGCCGGCGATCACCACCAGCAGGGTCATGAATGTCGTCAGCACGATCAGCGGCATGGCGATGCCGTCGACGCCGAGGTGGTAGTTGACGTTCAGCGCCTCGATCCAGGGCGCGAACTCCACGAACTGCATGGCGGCGGTGCCGGACTCGAAGTTGGTATACAGCGGAATGCTGAACAGGAAGGCCAGCAGCGCGATCGCCAGCGACAGCCAGCGCACCGCCCCGTCCCCCGCCTTCGACGCGAACAGCACCGCCACACCGCCCAGGATGGGCAGCCAGATCAACAGGCTCAGCAATGGAAGCTCGTTAAACATTCCCAGTCCTTGTTCTGTCTCTAGGTCAGCGGAGCAACAGCCAGGCGATCAGGGCGACCAGGCCGATGATCATCGCGAAGGCATAGTGATAGAGGTAACCGGATTGCACCCGGCGCAGCACCACGGCGAACGCGCCCACGGTGCGCGCGGAGCCGTTCACCAGCGCGCCGTCGATGAGCTTCACGTCGCCCACCTTCCAGAGGAAGCTGCCGAGCCCCCGGCTGCCGCGCGCGAACACGGCGTTGTAGATCTCGTCGAAGTAGAACTTGTTGGCGAGCAGGCGGTACAGGCCCTGCGCGCGTTCCGCGATTCTCCCGGGCAGGTGCGGCGCGCGCAGCCAGAAGAACCAGGCGGCGACGACGCCGGCGATCATCAGGTATACCGCCGGACCCGAGAAGGCATGCAGCACGAAGCCCCACGGGCCGTGGTAGCTCTCGCCAAGGCGCGCGAGCACATCATGCGCCTCGCTCACCACGATGGCGCTGCCGAACCAGCCTTCGAACAGCAGCGCGTCGATGGTGAACCAGCCGATGAAGATGGACGGAATCGCCAGCAGGATCAGCGGCAGGGTCACCACCCAGGGCGACTCGTGCGGCTCGCCGCCATGGTGATCTTCCCCGTGGCCATGGTGCGCATCCGCGTTCCGGAAGCGTTCCTCGCCGTGGAAGACCATGAAGATGAGCCGGAAGCTGTACAGCGTGGTCACGAACACGCCAGACAGCACAGCCCAGTAGGCGATGCCCGAACCCGGGATGTTCGAGTGATGCACGGCCTCGATCAGCGCGTCCTTGGAAAAGAAGCCCGAGAAGCCCGGCACCGCGACCAGCGCGAACGTGCCGAGCAGCATGGTGATGTAGGTGATCGGCATGTACTTGCGCAGCCCGCCCATCCTGCGCATGTCCTGCTCGTGATGCATGCCGATGATCACTGAACCGGCGGCGAGGAACAGCAGCGCCTTGAAGAAGGCGTGCGTCATCAGGTGGAAGATGCCGGCGGCGTAGGCCGACACGCCGAGCGCCACCGTCATGTAGCCGAGCTGCGACAGCGTCGAGTACGCGATCACGCGCTTGATGTCGTTGGCGACGATGCCGAGCAGGCCCATGAAGAAGGCCGTCACCGAGCCGATGATGAGAATGAAGCTCAGCGCCGTCTCGGTCAGTTCGTAGATGGGCGACATGCGCGCCACCAAGAAGATGCCGGCGGTGACCATGGTCGCGGCATGGATCAGCGCCGAGATCGGCGTCGGGCCTTCCATGGAATCCGGCAGCCAGACGTGCAGGGGCACCTGCGCCGACTTGCCCATGGCGCCGATGAACAGCAGGATGCCGATCACGGTGAGCACGCTCCAGGCATGCCCTTCGAAGATCTGGATGGTCTCGCCGGTAAGCCCCGGCACCGCCGCGAACACCTCCGCGTAATCGACCGAACCGGTGTAGTAGGCCACCGCGGCGATGCCGAGCAGGAAGCCGAAGTCGCCGACGCGGTTCACCATGAAGGCCTTGAGGTTGGCGACCACCGCGGTCGGGCGCTTGAACCAGAAGCCGATGAGGAGATACGACACCAGGCCGACTGCTTCCCAGCCGAAGAACAGCTGCAGGAAGTTGTTCGACATCACCAGCATCAGCATCGAGAAGGTGAACAGCGAGATGTAGCTGAAGAAACGCTGGTAACCCGGGTCATCGTGCATGTAGCCGATGGTGTAGACGTGCACCATCAGCGACACGAACGTCACCACCGTCATCATCAGCACGGTCAGCCTGTCGACCAGGAAGCCGACCTCGAAGCGCATGCCGTCGGTGATGGCCCAGGTGTAGATGCTGCCGTTGAAGGCCTCGCCGCCGTCGAAGGCGATGTGCTTCAGCGCGATCAGCGACAGCACGAACGAAATCGCCACGCCGATGATGGTGACCCAGTGCGCGCCGGCTCGGCCGATCTGCCTGCCGAACAGTCCGGCGATGATGGCCGCGATCAGCGGCGCCAGCACGGTTCCGAGATAGACGTTTTCCATGTTCATGCCGTCAGCCCTTCATCGAATCCATGTCTTCCACGTTGATGCTGGCGCGATTGCGGAACAGCACCACCAGGATCGCGAGGCCAATGGCCGCCTCGGCGGCCGCCACGGTCAGGATGAAGAACACGAACACCTGGCCGGCCATGTCGTCGAGGTAACGGGAGAAGGCCACGAAGTTCATGTTGACCGCGAGCAGCATCATTTCGACGCACATCAGCAGCACGATGACGTTCTTCCGGTTGAGGAAGAATCCTGCCATGGCGATGCTGAACAGCACGGCGCCGAGCGTGAGGTAGTGATACAAGGAAATCATTTAATCCCCTGTCAGTGACGCATGAATGAACGCGGCGGATGCGTTCAGTGGTTCTTCTCCGCCTCGACCTTCACCAGGCGAATGCGGTCCTCGCGGCGCACCTTCACCTGCTGTGCCGGATCCTGGTGCTTCGTGCCGCCACGGCGGCGCAGCGTGAGTGCGATGGCCGCGACGATGCCGACCAGCAGGATCACCGAGGCGATCTCGAAGGGGTACACGTACTCGGTGTACATAACCTTGCCGATCTCGGTGGTATTGCTGTAGCCCTCGGGGCGCAGCGCCGGCTTGGCGAACTCGGGCAGGCCGAGCCGCTCGAACCACACCGCCCAGACCAGCAGGCCGGTCATGATGATGGCGGCCAGTGCGGCGAACGGCGCGCGCCGCACGAAACCCTCGCGCAGCACCGCGACGTTGATGTCGAGCATCATCACCACGAACAGGAACAGCACCATCACGGCGCCGACGTAGACGAGCACGAGCGCGATGCCGAGGAACTCGGCCTCCAGCAGCATCCACAGGACGGCGCTCGCGAAGAAGCACACCACCAGGGACAGCGCGGCGTGCACCGGGTTGCGGACCATGATGACCGCCAGTGCCGCGCAGATCAGCATCGCGGCCGCCGGATAGAAGATCAGTGCTTCGGGTGAAATGGGCATGTCGATCCTCAGCCTGTCATCAACGGTAGGGGGCATCGGCCGCGCGGTCGGCGGCGATCTGCGCTTCGTACTTGTCGCCGACGGCAAGCAGCTTTTCCTTGGTCATGATCTGCTCGCCGCGCTTCTCGAAATGGAATTCCGAGATGCGCGTCTCGACGATGGCGTCCACCGGGCAGACTTCCTCGCAGAAGCCGCAGTAGATGCACTTGAACAGGTCGATGTCGTAGCGCGTGGTGCGGCGGGTGCCGTCCTCGCGCATTTCCGAATCGATGGTGATCGCCAGCGCCGGGCAGATCGCCTCGCACAGCTTGCAGGCGATGCAGCGCTCCTCGCCGTTCGGATAGCGGCGCTGCGCGTGCAGGCCGCGGAAGCGCGGCGACTTCGGCGTCTTTTCCTCGGGGTAATAGACCGTGATCTTCGGCTTGAAGAAGTAGCGCAACGTCAGCGCCAGGCCCGCCCAGAGTTCGGACAGGTACCAGGTCTTGATCCACGAACTCAATGCTTTCATGTCGTCACCGGAGTCTTGGAACCAGCGAACCGGCCCAGCAGGATCAGCACGATGCTGATGCCGAGCACGGTGAAGCCGAGGTTGATCCACGGCCAGTTCATGACGATGAACAGGCCCATCACCACCAGCCAGAAGATGGTCACCGGAATGAACACCTTCCAGCCGAGACGCATGATCTGGTCATAGCGGTAGCGCGGGAAGGTCGCGCGGAACCACAGGAAGGCGTAGATGAAGATCGCCATCTTGGCGAAGAACCACACCATGCCCGGCACGCCGGCGGTGACGTCCTCCAGCCAGGGAACGCCTGCGAACGGGTTCAGCCAGCCGCCGAGGAAGAAGACCACGGACAGCGCCGAGACCAGGATCATGTTGGCGTACTCGGCCAGGAAGAACACCGCGAAGCCCGTGCCCGAGTACTCGACGTGGAAGCCGGCGACGATTTCCGACTCGCCTTCGGCGACGTCGAAGGGCGCGCGGTTGGTCTCGGCCACGCCGGAGATGAAGTACACCAGGAACAGCGGGAACAGCGGCAGCCAGTACCAGTGGAAGATCGAACCTTCCTGCGCGCGCACGATGTCACCGAGGTTCAGCGACTTCGCGGCCATCAGCACGCCGACCAGCGCGAAGCCCATGGCGATCTCGTAGGCGACCATCTGCGCGGCCGAGCGCATGGCGCCGAGGAAGGCGTACTTCGAGTTGGACGCCCAGCCGGCGATGATCACGCCGTACACGCCCATGCCGGTCAGCGCCAGGATGTACAGCAGCGCCGCGTTGATGTCGGCAAGCACGATGCCGTCCGCGAACGGCACCGCCGCCCAGGCCGAGAACGCCGGCACCAGCGAAATGATGGGCGCGATCACGAACAGGAAGCGGTTGGCGTTGGCCGGAATGACGAATTCCTTCAGCACCAGCTTGAGCACGTCCGCCAGCCACTGGAAGGTGCCGTGGAAGCCCACCCGGTTGGGGCCGACGCGTCCCTGGATGTAGCCGATGACCTTGCGCTCGACCAGCGTGTAGAAACCGACCGCGACGATCAGCGGCACCATGATGACCAGCACCCAGAAGAGTGAGGTCAGCACCAGCCGCGCTTCCGGCCAGAGGCCGTTCCAGAAGCCGAGAATCAGCTCGCTCATGCCCTGTCTCCCTCCGCTGCCGCGAGACGCACCGCTTCAAGCTCTATCGCGCCGGTGCGCGGACCCAGGCCCGCCGTGGCGGCGACGCCGGCCGCGATGAACACCGTGCCGTCAGGGATGCCGGCATCGATGCGCGCTGCCAGGGTCGCACTGAATTCGCCCTGGCGGACGACGACCTGCATGCCATCGGCAATGCCGAGGCGGGCGGCATCGGCCGTCGACAGGTTCACGCTTGCCTGGCGCTCGGCGTCCTGCGTCGCCTGCAGCGACGGCGCACGCCGCACCAGTCCATCGGTGCCGTAGAGCGCGGTTTCCGCGACGCGCATGAAACCGGTGAGCGGCTGCAGTGAAATTTCCAGCGTGAATGCCGGCGCCCTGCCCTGCGGCTGGCCGACGGCCTGCTCGGCCGCCTGGCGAACCTCGTCGCAGGACATGTAATCGAAATCGGCAACGTTCAGCAGGTTGCCGAGCACGCGCAGCACCTTCCACGCCGGGCGGGCTTCGCCCAGCGGCCGGGAAGCGCCGCCGAAGGTCTGCCAGAGGCCCTCGCCGTTGATGAAGGTGCCGGCGCTCTCGCCGAAGGTGCCGACCGGCAGCAATACGTCGGCGTACTGCTTCATGGTCTCGGTGACGAACGGCGTCAGCGCGACCACGGTCTCGGCCCGTGACAGTGCGGCGATCGCGGCGCTGCCTTCCCAGGCGTCGAACTCGGGCTCGGCGCCCAGCAGCAGGTAGCCCTTGAGGCCCTGCGCCAGCATGTCGCGCGCGGCAAGCCCCGCGGCCACGCGCGGCTCGCCGCCCGCGCCGCGGTGCGGCACGAAGCCGGTCAGCCAGCCGCCGGCGCTGTTCGCGCCCTGCGAGAAGCGGCCATAGGTCGCACCGGAGAGCGCGGCGATCGCCGCACCCAGCGTCTCGAGCTCGGCGAACTGCGGATGCGTCTCGGCGAGATCGCCGAGCAGCACGGCGCTTTCCTTGCCATCGAGCAGCGACTGCGCGATGCGGCGCGCATCCTCGGAAACCTCGACGGCGGCGACCGCCCTGGCGAGGTTGGCGGGCACGCTCTTGCCGGAAATTTCCGCGAGCGCCTTCAGCACCGCGGCCAGCGCACTCGCCATCGCGCCGTACGGCGTGATCACTTCGGCGTTCACCGGGAACAGGAATTCGTAGGCGCGCGGATTGATGAAATTGATGCGGCCGCCGGCGAGCGCCGCCATGCGCACGCGATGCGCGATGATCGGCACGTCCTTGCGCAGGCTGCTGCCGACCACGAGTGCGGCATCCAGCGAGGCGATGCTGGCAATGCTGCGGCCGAGCGACGGAAACAGCGGCGCCTCGTTGTCATGACGGAAGTCGGCCTGGCGCAGGCGATGGTCCAGGTTGCGCACGCCGAGGTGATCGGCGATGCGGCGAGCTAGGAAGAACTCTTCCACCGTCGAGGACGGATGCGCGAGCATGCCGAAGGCCTCGGGGCCGTGCGCATCGACCACCTTGCGCACCGCCTTGGCGGCGGCTTCCAGCGCCACTTCCCAGGTGGTCTCCTGCCACTGGCCGTCCTGCTTGAGCATCGGCTTGAGCAGGCGCTGGTCCGAATGGATGCCCTCGTAACTGAAGCGGTCGCGGTCGGAAATCCAGGTCTCGTTGATGGCCTCGTTCGGGCGCGGCACCACGCGCATGAAACTGCCGCGCAGCACGTGACCGTAGAGGTTCGAGCCGGCCGCGTCATGCGGCGACACCAGCGCGTGACGAATCATCTCCCAGGCACGGGCGCGCATCCGGAACGGCTTGGAGTTGAGCGCGCCCACCGGGCAGAGGTCGATGACGTTGCCGGAGAGCTCGTGGTCGACGGAACGCTCGATGTAGGTGCCGATGCGCATGTTCTCGCCGCGGCCGGTGGCGCCCAGTTCCTGGATGCCGGCGATCTCCGTGCCGAAGCGGACGCAGCGCGTGCAATGGATGCAGCGGGTCATGTCGGTGGAGATCAGCGGGCCGATGTTCTTGTCCTTGACGATGCGCTTGCGCTCGGTATAGCGCGACACGTCGCTGCCAAAGCCCATCGCGAGGTCCTGCAGCTCGCACTCGCCGCCCTGGTCGCAGACCGGGCAGTCGAGCGGATGGTTGATCAGCAGGAATTCCATCACCGCCTTCTGGGCCGCGAGCGCCTTCGGCGATTCCGTGTAGACCTTCATGCCATCGGCGACCGGCGTGGCGCAGGCCGGCAACGGCTTGGGCGCGCGCTCGACCTCGACCAGGCACATGCGGCAGTTGGCGGCAATCGACAGCTTCTCGTGGTAGCAGAAGCGCGGCACGTAGATGCCTGCCTCATCCGCCACCTGGATGACCATGCTGCCCTTGCGGGCCTTGAGCGGCTTGCCGTCGATTTCGATGGTAACCAGATCGTCACTCATGTCTTTTCGCTTCCGTTGACCGTTGCGTTGGCTGCGCCCGTCAGGCGGCGTCTTCGCGTGCGCCCTTGGCGCCCGGACCGACCATGCAGCAACCGTGCTCGATGTGATGGACGAATTCGTGGCGGAAATGCCTGATGAAGCTGCGTACCGGCATGGCCGCTGCGTCACCCAGCGCACAGATGGTGTGGCCTTCGATCTTGCTCGCCACGTCGTCGAGCATCTGCAGGTCCTCCATGCGCCCCTGCCCGTTCTCGATGCGCGACACCACGCGGTACAGCCAGCCGGTGCCTTCGCGGCACGGCGTGCACTGGCCGCAGGATTCCGAGAAATAGAAGCGGGAAATGCGCTCAAGCACGCGGACCATGCAGGTCTGATCGTCGATCACGATGACGGCGCCCGAACCCAGCATCGATCCGGTCTTCTCGCGGATCGATTCGTAGTCCATGTTGACGTCCATCATCATCTCGGCGGGTACCACCGGCACCGACGAACCGCCCGGGATCACCGCCTTCATCTTGCGGCCTTTCCAGACGCCGCCGGCAAGCTCGAGCAGCTCGCGGAACGGCGTGCCGAGACGGATCTCGTAGTTGCCCGGCTTCTCGACATGGCCGCTGACCGAGAATATCTTCGCGCCGCCGGCCTTCTCCGTGCCGAGCGAGGCGAACCACTTCGCGCCCTTGCGCATGATGGCCGGCACCGAGGCGTAGGTCTCGGTGTTGTTGATGGTCGTCGGCTTGCCGTACAGGCCGTAGTTCGCCGGGAACGGCGGCTTGAAGCGCGGCATGCCCTTCTTGCCTTCCAGCGATTCCAGCAGCGCGGTTTCCTCGCCGCAGATGTAGGCGCCGGCGCCGAGATGCGCGTAGAGATTGAAGGTCACGCCGCTGCCGAGGATGTTCTCGCCCAGCAGGCCCTGTTCGTAGGCTTCCTTGAGGGCGGCATTGAAACGCGGCCAGGGCTCGTCCATGAATTCGCCGCGCAGGTAGTTGTAGCCCACCTTCGCACCCATGGCGTAGCCGGCGATCGCCATGCCCTCGATCACCGCGTGCGGATTGAACCGCAGGATGTCGCGATCCTTGCAGGTGCCGGGCTCGGACTCGTCCGAATTGCAGACGACGTACTTGACCATGTCGCCCTTCGGCATGAAGGACCACTTGAGGCCGGTCGGGAAGCCCGCACCGCCGCGGCCGCGCAGTCCGGACGCCTTGACCTCCTCGATCACCTGCTCCGGCGGGATCTTCTCGGCCAGGATGCGCTTCCAGGCCTCGTAACCGCCGATCTTCAGGTAGTTCTCGAGCGTCCAGGGCTCGTCGAACTGCAGCGTCTCGTAACAGACGAATTCCTGCTGTGCCATGCTGACTCCAGGTTACTCGAGACCGTCAAGAATCTCGTCGACCTTCTCGATCGTGAGCTTCTCGCAGTACTTGTGGTTCACCATCATCATCGGACCGCCGGCGCAGGCCGCGAGGCATTCCTCTTCCCGCTTGAGGAAGATGCGGCCGTCGGGCGTGGTCTCGCCGAGCTTGATGCCGAGCTTCTTCTCCACGTGCGCGACGATCTCGTCCGCGCCGCGCAGCATGCAGGAGATGTTGCGGCAGATGGAGACGCTGTTGCGGCCGATCGGCTTCGTCTCGTACATCGAGTAGAAGGTCGCGACCTCGTAGACCTTGATCGGCTCGAGACCGAGATACTCGGCGACCGCGTCCATGTACGGCGGGGAAAGGTGACCCTGTTCGTGCTGGACGGCATGCAGCGCCGCGAAGATCGCCGACCGCTTGCGGTCCTCGGGATACTTCTTCAGCGCGGCGTCGATTTCTTCCCGGACGTGCGGGGACAGAGTGGCCTTGTCTGCGTTCATCAGCGATCAATCTCCCCGAAGACGATGTCGAGCGTACCGATGACCGACACCAGGTCAGCCAGCATGTGGCCGCGGCAGATCTCATCGATGGCAGCCAGGTGAGCGAAGCCGCTGGCTCGAATCTTGATGCGATAGGGCTTGTTGGCGCCGTCGGACACGAGGTAGATGCCGAACTCGCCCTTGGGCTGTTCGACCGCCGCGTACACCTCGCCTTCCGGCACGATGTAACCCTCGGTGGCCAGCTTGAAGTGATGAATGAGCGATTCCATGTCGCCCTTCATCTCGACGCGCCGCGGCGGCGTGATCTTGTGATCGTCGAGCATCACCGGGCCCGGGTTGGCGCGCAGCCACTGCACGCACTGCTTGACGATGCGTGCCGACTGGCGCATTTCCTCGACGCGCACCAGGTAACGGTCGTAGCAGTCGCCGTTGGTGCCTACCGGAATGTCGAAATCGACCTGGTCGTACATCGCGTACGGCTGCTTCTTGCGCAGGTCCCAGGCGATGCCCGAACCGCGCAGCATGGGGCCGGAGAAGCCGAGATTGAGCGCACGCTCCGGCGAGACCACGCCGATGCCGACCGTGCGCTGCTTCCAGATGCGGTTGTCGGTGAGCAGCGTCTCGTACTCGTCGACGGCCTTCGGGAAGCGGTCGATGAAGTCCTCGATGAAGTCGAGCAGGGTTCCGGAACGCGCCTCGTTGAGCTTGTCGAGCTCCTTCTTGCTGCGGAACTTCGACGGCTGGTACTGCGGCATGCGGTCCGGCAGGTCGCGGTAGACGCCGCCGGGACGGTAGTAGCTGGCGTGCATGCGCGCGCCGGACACCGCCTCGTACATGTCCATGATGTCTTCGCGCTCGCGGAAGCAGTACAGGAACACCGTCATAGCGCCGATGTCGAGGCCGTGCGCACCCAGCCACATCAGGTGGTTGGTGATGCGGGTCAGCTCGTCGTACATCGTGCGGATCCACAGCGCGCGCGGCGGCGGCGTGATGCCGAGCAGCTTCTCGATCGCCATCACGTAGGCGTGCTCGTTGACCATCATCGACACGTAGTCGAGACGATCCATGTAGCCGATCGACTGGTTGAAGATCCTCTGCTCGGCAAGCTTCTCGGTCGCCCGGTGCAGCAGGCCGATGTGCGGATCGATGGCGCGGATCACCTCGCCTTCCATCTCGAGCACGAGGCGCAGGACGCCGTGGGCCGCAGGGTGCTGCGGCCCGAAGTTCATGGTGTAACCCTGGATGTCACGCATTGCCCGACTTCTCCCTGGAAGTTTGCAGTGCCTCCGGCGCGATGTTGTCCGCCTGGGTCAGCATGCGGTCCATGTAGCGGTGGTCGCGGCGGATGACGCGCGGGACCAGCGTGCGCGGCTCGATGGTGACCGGCTGGTAGACGACACGGCCCTTCTCGGGGTCGTAGCGCACTTCGACATGGCCGCTGATCGGGAAGTCCTTGCGGAACGGATAGCCGACGAAGCCGTAGTCGGTGAGAATCCGGCGCATGTCGGGATGGCCTTCGAAGAGGATGCCGAACATGTCGAACGCCTCGCGTTCGAACCAGTTGGCGGAATTCCAGATGTCGGTCACCGTCGGCACCATCGGCGGCTCGCCGGCGCCGCAGAAGGTCTTCAGGCGCAGGCGCCAGTTGTGCGTGATCGACATCAGGTGATAGACAACCGCGAAGCGGCGATCGTAGTTCGGTTCGGATTTCGGCAGCTCGCGCGCCACGCCGCGGCTGAAGCCGGTGTCGGTGGCGTCTTCCGTCACCCACTCGTCACGGCCGTAGGTGAGGAAGTCCACGCCGCAGAGGTCCATCAGCTGCTCGAAGCGGAAGTCCTCCTCGTCGCGCAGCGCGACGCAGACTTCCCGCAGCTTTCCGGCGGGAACCTCGTAGGAAAGTTCGAACGACAGCGAAGGCAGGCGGGTCAACGTATCGCCGAAACGCGCCTCGACCTTCTCGGCCAGTTTCCTGAGTTTCTCGGACATGCGTCAGCTCTCTACCTGGCGATGGTGTTGGTGCGGCGGATCTTCTTCTGCAGCTGGATCACGCCGAACAGCAGCTGCTCCGCGGTCGGCGGACAGCCCGGGACGTAGACGTCGACGGGCACGATGCGATCGCAGCCGCGCACCACGGAATACGAATAGTGGTAATAGCCGCCGCCGTTGGCGCAGGAACCCATCGAAATGACCCAGCGCGGCTCGGCCATCTGGTCATAGACCTTGCGCAGCGGCGGCGCCATCTTGTTGACCAGCGTACCGGCGACGATCATGACGTCGGACTGGCGCGGGCTCGGACGGAAGATGATGCCAAAGCGGTCCTGGTCGTAGCGCGACGCACCGACATGCATCATCTCGACGGCGCAGCAGGCCAGGCCGAAGGTCACCGGCCACAGCGAACCGGTCCGCGCCCAGTTGACGACGTTGTCGATGCTGGTGACGACCCAGCCCTTGTTGAGTTCGCCTTCTACTCCCATTCGAGTGCTCCTTTCTTCCACTCGTAGATGAAGCCGATCACGAGTACACCCAGGAAGATGGCCATGGCCAGGAATCCGAACAGGCCGATGTGGTCGAGCGACACGGCCCAGGGAAACAGGAACGCAATCTCGAGATCGAAAATGATGAACAGGATGGCAACGAGGTAGTACCGGACGTCGAAGCGCATGCGTGCGTCCTCGAAGGCTTCGAAGCCGCACTCGTACGGCGATGCCTTCTCCGCGTCCATCCTGCCGCGCGACGCCCAGCGACCGATGGTGAGGCCGACGCCGATGAGCACAATGCCGAGACCAAGAGATGCAAGGAGAAATACGAGAACGGGAACGTAGTTTTGCAGCATTTGCGGACGCGCCCCTGTGGCTGCCGGAAAGTCCGGAATTCTAACGCAAAAACGGGGACCTACTGTTGGTCCCCTTCCTTTGTTTCCCCCAACCACTCTCGCGAGCGGCTTCAAACGTTATGTAATCAGGATTGTTTGGTGCGGATGGAGAGACTCGAACTCTCACGCCTTTCGGCACCACCCCCTCAAGATGGCGTGTCTACCAATTCCACCACATCCGCTTTGATCGTCGGTCCTTGCGACCGCGTTGCGATGACTTACTCGTCGTCGCTCGCCGGCGGCGTGTCTTCCGCCGGCGTCGTTGCCTCGTCTTCCTCCGCCGGCAATGCGACCGGCGGCAGCTCGTCAGCTTCCTGTTGCTGGACATCCATGACGGACTCGCTGTCCATCACGCTGGAAGAAGGCGCCCGCTGTTCACGAGACAGATAGGCGAGCGTGCAGCTGGTGATGAAGAACAGGATCGCCAGCCACTTGGTCATGCGGCTCAGGAACGACGCCGAGCCCTGCGCACCGAACACCGTCGACGACGCGCCGCTGCCGAAGGCAGCGCCTGCGTCGGCGCCCTTGCCGTGCTGCAGGAGAATGAGGCTGATCAGCGCCAGCGCCAGAACGACATGAATCAGCAGTACGATCGTCGTAAGCATGCGTCTCGATTTCCCTTGGCCTCTTTATTATTCCGCCGCGCGGACAATGCTCAGGAACTGCTCCGCCTCGAGCGAAGCACCACCGATGAGCCCACCATCGATATCCGGCATTGCGAAAAGCTCAGCGGCGTTCGAGGCCTTCACGCTGCCGCCATAAAGAAGCCGTATCGAGTCAGCAATTGTAACATTCTCCGCCGCGAGAATGTCACGAATTTCCCGGTGCACTTCCTGCGCCTGGTCGGGGCTGGCGGTGCGACCGGTACCGATGGCCCACACCGGTTCGTAGGCAATTACCGCATTCGCAAACGCATCGATGCCCGCCGCGTTCAATACCGCGGTGAGCTGGCGGCGGATCACCTCGACGGTGGTTCCGCTCTCGCGCTCTTCCAGCGTCTCGCCCACGCAAAGCACCGGCACGAGTTCGTTCCGGATGGCCGCCATGAACTTGCGCGCCACCAGCGCATCGTCCTCGTGATACAGCGAGCGACGCTCGGAGTGACCGACGATGACGTAGCTGCAGTCGTAGTCGCGCAGCATCGCGCCGCTGATCTCGCCGGTGAAGGCGCCGGCGTCCTCCGCGCACAGTGACTGCGCGCCGAGGCGGATGTCGCTTTCGCGCAGCAGGCGCTGCGCGTCGGCAAGATGAACGAACGGAGGACACACCAGGACTTCGGCCGTGGCGCCGTCTTCCAGTCCCTGCACGAGCGCGCGCAGCAGCTCCGCTGCCGATTCCCGCGTCCCGTTCATTTTCCAGTTGCCAGCTACCAGAGGCTTGCGCATGCGTATGACCCCGGATTCAGAAAGCGCGCAAGGTTAACGACAGTGCGCAGGAAAATCAATTTGAAATGGTGGCGCCGGCGGGCTGTGCCGCGGCGCTCTGCACGGCCGCGGCGATCTCTTCGGCCAGCCGCGAGACGAGCGCGGCGTCGGCGCCTTCGACCATGACGCGAACGACAGGCTCGGTGCCCGATGGCCGCAGCAGCACGCGGCCCGCGCCTTTCAGTTCGGCCTCGGCGGCGCGCACCGCGGCGGTCACCAGCGGATGATCCAGCGGCGGCCGCTCGGCAAGGCGGACGTTGACCAGGCGCTGCGGATACTTTTCGAGCCCCCGGACGCAGTCGGCGAGCGTGCAGCTGCGGGTTGCCAGCACTTCCAGCACCTGCAAGGCGGCGACCAGCCCGTCGCCGGTAGTGGACTTGTCCAGGCAGATGAGGTGCCCCGATCCCTCGCCGCCCAGCTCGCCGCCCTGTTGCTGCAGCAGCTCCAGCACGTGGCGGTCGCCGACCTTGGCGCGGAAGAACCCGATGCCCGCCGCCTGCAAGGCCTGCTCGACGGCAAGATTGGTCATCACCGTTCCCACCACGGGACCGTTCAGCGTGCCGGCCGCATGCCGGTGCCGGGCGATGACGTACAACAGGTCGTCGCCGTCATACACGCGCCCCGCCGCGTCCACCATCTGCACGCGATCACCGTCGCCGTCGAGTGCAACGCCGACGTCCGCCCCGCTGTCGCGCACCAGGGCGACCAGCGCCTCCATGTGCGTGGAGCCGACATCACGGTTGATGTTCAGGCCGTCCGGCGTCACGCCCACGGTCACCACGTCCGCACCCAGCGAGCGCAGCAGCTCCGGTCCGACGACGTAACCGGCGCCGTTCGCGCCATCGAAGGCGATCTTCATGCCGGCCAGGGAAACATCCGCCGCGATGGTCTGCCGGCAATACGCGATGTAACGCGCATGCGCGTCCGTGACGCGCCGGGCGCGGCCGAGCTCGGCCGAGTCGCGCGTCTCGAAGGGTTCCGCCAGCTGTTCCTCGATGGCGGCTTCGACGCTGTCCGGCAGCTTGTAGCCGTCGCCGGAGAAGAACTTGATGCCGTTGTCGAAATAGGGATTGTGCGAAGCGCTGATTACCACGCCGGCCTGCGCACCGAGCTCCTTGACCAGCCTGGCGACCGCCGGTGTCGGCACCGGCCCGAGCAGGCCGACGTCCACGCCCGCCGCGGAGAAGCCGGCTTCCAGCGCGGACTCGAACATGTAACCGGAAACGCGCGTGTCCTTGCCGATCAGCACCAGCGGCCGTTCGCCGTCATCACGCCGCGCCGCCAGCACGCAACCCGCGGCCCAGCCGAGGCGCAGCACGAAGTCGGGCGTCATCGGCGCCTCGCCCACTCGGCCGCGAATGCCATCGGTGCCGAAATACTTCCTGCTCATCGATTCACTCCCCTTCCCTTCAGGCCGCGGCAACCGCGGCATTCACTCGCAGGGCATCGCGCGTGGCCGCGACGTCGTGCACGCGCACGACCGCGGCGCCCTTCTGCGCGGCCAGCATGGCGGCGGCCACGCTGCCCGGCGTGCGCTCGCCGACCTGCCTGCCGGTGATGGCGCCGATCATGGACTTGCGCGACATGCCGACCAGTACCGGGTAGCCGGTCGCGACCAGCACGTCGAGATGACGCAGCAATGCGAGGTTGTGTTCCAGCGTCTTGCCGAAGCCGAAGCCCGGGTCGATATGAATGTTCTCGCGCGCAAGCCCGGCGCGCTCCAGTTCCGCCGCGCGCTGGACAAGGAAGTCGCGTACCTCAGTGACGACGTCATCGTAGTGTGGAGCCACCTGCATGGTGCGCGGCTCGCCCTGCATGTGCATGACGCACACCGGCAGGCCGAGCCCGGCCGCGACCTCGACCGCGCCCGGTGCGCGGAACGCGTTCACGTCATTGAGGAAACGTGCGCCGGCAGCAGCCGCCGCCCGCATCACTTCCGGCTTGGTGGTGTCGACCGACACCGGCCGGTCGATGCGCGCCACCAGCGCTTCGACCAGCGGGATCACGCGGCGCAGCTCTTCCTGCAGCGGCACGCCCTCCGAGCCGGGGCGGGTCGACTCGCCGCCGATGTCGATGATGTCGGCGCCTTCTTCCACGAGCTGCAGGGCGTGATCGATGGCGGCGGGAAGGTCATTGAACCGCCCACCGTCGGAGAAACTGTCCGGCGTGACATTGACGATCCCCATGATGCAGGGCATGGCTGGCACTGGGTATTCCTCCTCCATGGCGCAATTATGCCGGAAAAAGAAAAACGCCCGGACCCGGTGCTTGCCGGATACGGGCGATTCTCTTCAACGGTTCCTGCGATCAGTGCTGGCTGGCAGGGTTGCCGAGCGCGTCATCACCCTTCGGCCGGGACTTGCCGGCCTCGGGAGCCACCTCGGCGCCGGTGCCGCCAGGGCCGCCGGAGTCGGACCAGCCGGCTGGCGGGCGCGGCTCGCGGCCGGCCATGATGTCGTTGATCTGCTCGGTATCGATGGTCTCGTACTTGATCAAGGCCTCGGCCATCAGGTTGAGCTTGTCGGCATTCTGCCGCAGGATCTCCGCCGCACGCTGGTAGTTGCGATCGATGATGGCGCGCACTTCCTCGTCGATGTCCCGCTGCGTCATGCTGGAGACCTGCGAATGCCGCGTGACCGAGTGGCCCAAGAACACCTCGCCCTCGTCCTCGCCGTACGCCAGCGGTCCCATCTTCTCGGACAGGCCCCACCTGGTGACCATGTTGCGCGCGATCTGCGTGGCGCGCTCGATGTCGTTGGATGCACCGGTGGTCACCGCATCCGGCCCGAAGACCTGTTCCTCGGCGATGCGGCCGCCGAACAGCGAGCAGATCTGGCTTTCCAGGCGTCGCTTGGAATAGCTGTAGCGGTCTTCCTCGGGCAGGAACATGGTCACGCCCAGCGCCCTGCCGCGCGGAATGATTGACACCTTGTATACGGGGTCGTGATCCGGCACCGACAGGCCGACGATGGCATGGCCCGCCTCGTGGAATGCGGTAAGCCGCTTCTCCTCTTCCGACATGACCATGGAGCGGCGTTCGGCGCCCATCATGATCTTGTCCTTGGCCTTCTCCAGCTCTTCCATGCCGACCGCCTTGCGATTGGCGCGCGCCGCGAACAGCGCCGCCTCGTTCACCAGGTTGGCCAGATCCGCGCCGGAGAAGCCCGGGGTGCCGCGGGCGATCACGGAAGCCTTGACGTCATCGAGGGTGGGCACCTTGCGCAGGTGCACCTTGAGAATCTGCTCGCGGCCGCGCACGTCCGGCAGCGGCACCACCACCTGGCGATCGAAGCGGCCCGGGCGCAGCAGCGCCGGGTCGAGCACGTCGGGGCGGTTGGTGGCGGCGATGATGATCACGCCCTCGTTGCCCTCGAAGCCGTCCATCTCGACGAGCAGCTGGTTCAGCGTCTGCTCGCGCTCGTCATGGCCGCCGCCGAGGCCCGCGCCGCGGTGCCGGCCGACGGCATCGATCTCGTCGATGAAGATGATGCAGGGCGCATGCTTCTTCGCCTGCTCGAACATGTCGCGCACGCGCGAGGCGCCGACGCCGACGAACATCTCGACGAAATCGGAACCGGAAATGGTGAAGAACGGCACCTTGGCTTCGCCGGCGATGGCGCGGGCGAGCAGGGTCTTGCCGGTGCCCGGCGGGCCGACCATCAGCACGCCCTTGGGAATCTTGCCGCCGAGGCGCTGGAACTTGCCCGGGTCGCGCAGGAACTCCACCAGCTCGACCACTTCTTCCTTGGCCTCGTCGCAGCCGGCGACGTCATTGAAGGTCACCTTGACCTGGTCCTCGCCGAGCATGCGGGCGCGCGACTTGCCGAAGGACATGGCGCCGCGGCTGCCGCCGCCGCCCTGCATCTGCCGCATGAAATATATCCACACGCCGATCAGCAGCAGGAACGGGAACCAGGAGACGAAGATCTGCATCAGCAGCGACTGCCGCTCCGGCTCCTTGGCCTCGATGCGCACATTGGACTTGCGCAGCTCGCCGATCAGCGCGGTGTTGTCGGTCTCGGGGCTTTGCGTGGTGAAGTCACGCCCGTCATCGAAGCTGCCCTGGATGGTGCGGCCCTGGAAGGTCACCTGGGAAACGTTGCCGCGCTCCACCTGCGCCAGGAAATCGGAATAGGCGATCGGCTCCGGCTGGCCGCCGCGGGTGCCAAAATTGTTGAACACCGACAGCAGCAGCAGAATGACAATGGCCCAGAGAATCAGATTGCGGGCTGTTTCGTTCAAGGAGGAAACCTCGCCTTTGCAGCAGAAAACGCCTGTGGCTGGATACTATAACACCCGCCGCCTCACCTCAGGCCCGAGGCAAGCAGGTAGGTTTCGCGGCTTCGCGACCGCGAGGCCTTCGGTTTCCTTACCGTGACCTTCGCAAAGCGCAGCCGCAGCCGGCGCAGGAATTCGTCGAATCCCTCGCCCTGGAAGACTTTGACCAGGAAAACGCCGCCGGGTTTCAGCACCTGTTCCGCCAGGTCCAGCGCAAGCTCCGCGAGATACATCGCCTTCGGCTGGTCGATGGCGTCCATGCCGCTCATATTGGGCGCCATGTCGGACATTACAAGGTCTACCCGGTGGCCTGTCGCGTCGAGAAGACGCCCGAGGGGTTCCTCCTCAGTGAAGTCGCCCTGCAGGAACTCGACGCCCTCGATCGGTTCCATGTCGAGGATGTCGAGCGCGATGATCCGGCCCTTGCCCTTCAGTTTGCGCGCGCAATACTGGCTCCAGCCGCCGGGCGCCGCGCCGAGATCGACGATGGTCATGCCCGGCCGGATCAGCCTGTCCTTCTGGTCGATTTCCTCGAGCTTGAACACCGCGCGCGAGCGCCAGCCTTCGGCCTGCGCCCGGCGCACGTACTCGTCGGAAAAATGTTCGTCGAGCCAGCGCGCGCTGCTCCTGGAGCGTTTCGCCATTCCAATCGCCGTGCTAGTCTACGCGCCCGTTTGCCGGCGCCGCATTGAATCCATCATGACGAATCCGAAACTCAACGAAAAGCAACGCAAGTTCCTGCGCGGGCTCGCGCATGACCTCAATGTCGTGGTGCAGACCGGGGCCGCGGGCCTCAGCGAGGCGGTGCTCGCCGAGATCGACGGCGCGCTCACCGCCCACGAGCTAATCAAGGTGCGTTTCATCGCCGCCGAGCGCAGCGATCGCGACGCGATGATCGAGCATTGCTGCGAGCAGCTCGATGCGCTGCTGATCCAGCGGGTGGGACACGTGGCGACGCTGTTCCGCCGCAACGCGAAGAAGCCGAAGATCGAGCTGCCGAAGAAATAGGCACGGCGGCCCGCGGCCGCCGCCCTGCCCTAGACGTACTTCACTTCCAGGATTTCGTACGACTTCACCCCGCCCGGCGTCTGGATATCCACCACGTCGCCCTCCTCCTTGCCGATCAGACCGCGGGCGATGGGCGAGTTGATGTTCAGCAGCCCCTGCTTGATGTCGGCCTCGTCCTCGCCGACGATCTGGTAGGTCACCTCGCTGCCGTCGGCTTCATCCGAGAGCACCACGGTGGCGCCGAAGATCACCTTGCCGTTCGCGTTCAGCTGCGTGACGTCGATGATCTCGGCGTTGGAAAGCTTGGCCTCGATTTCCTTGATGCGCCCCTCGATGAAGCTCTGCTGCTCGCGCGCGGCGTGATACTCGGCGTTCTCCTTGAGATCGCCGTGGGCGCGCGCCTCGGCAATCGCCTCGATCACCTTCGGACGATCCACGCTCTTGAGACGCTTGAGTTCCTCGCGGAGCTTCTCCGCCCCGCGCACAGTCAGCGGCACCTTGTTCATTGCGCAAACTCCTGATGCAGGTCCTGCAGCCGGTTCACCGACGCGCTGTCGATGTGGTCCATCGCAATCGTCGTTGCCTTCGCTGCCGCGATAGTCGTGTAGTACGTCACCTTGTGATGCAGGGCCTCCCGGCGAATCGAGTACGACTCGAGGATGGCCTGCTTGCCTTCCGTGGTGTTGACGATCAGTGACACTTCATCGTTCTTGATCATGTCCACGACGTGCGGGCGGCCTTCGCGCACCTTGTTCACGCCGCGGCACTCGATGCCGGCACGGCGGATCGCTTCGGCGGTGCCGTGCGTGGCGACGAGCTCGAAGCCGCGTGCCACCAGCACGCGGGCGAGATCCACCGCGGCGGCCTTGTCCTGGTCGCGCACCGACAACAGCGCCACGCCGCCCGTCGGCAGCGCCACGCCGGAGGCGAGCTGCGCCTTGGCATAGGCTTCGCCGAAGCTCTCGCCCACGCCCATGACCTCGCCGGTGGACTTCATTTCCGGGCCGAGAATGGGATCGACGCCGGGGAACTTGATGAACGGGAACACCGCTTCCTTCACCGAGAAGTAGCCAGGCACGCGCTCCTCGGTGACGCCTTGCGCCCTGAGCGTGCGGCCGACCATGGTGCGCGCGGCGATCTTGGCGAGCGGCAGGCCGGTCGCCTTGGAAACGAACGGCACGGTGCGCGAGGCGCGCGGGTTCACTTCGAGCACGAAGATTTCCTCGCCGCGGATCGCGAACTGCGTGTTCATCAGGCCGACCACGTTCAGGGCGCGCGCCATCGCGCGGGTCTGGTTCTTGATCTCCTCGACGATGTGCGGCGCCAGCGTTGCCGGCGGCAGCGAGCAGCTGGAATCGCCGGAATGCACGCCGGCCTGCTCGATGTGTTCCATGACGCCGCCGATCAGCACTTCCTCGCCGTCGCAGATGCAGTCGACATCGACTTCCACCGCTTCATCGAGAAAGCGGTCCAGCAGCACCGGCGACTTGTTCGACACCTTCACCGCGTCGGTCATGTAGCGCAGCAGGTCTTCCTCGCTGAACACCACTTCCATCGCTCGCCCGCCGAGCACGTAGGACGGCCGCACCACCAGCGGGAAGCCGATTTCGCGGGACAGTTCCACCGCCTGCTGCTCGGAGCGCGCGGTGCGGTTCGGCGGCTGCTTGAGACCCAGCTTGCTGATCAGCTGCTGGAAGCGCTCGCGGTCCTCGGCGAGGTCGATGGAATCCGGCGTGGTGCCAATGATGGGCGCACCGGCCGCTTCCAGGTCGCGGGCCAGCTTCAGCGGCGTCTGGCCGCCGTACTGCACGATCACGCCCCTGGGATTTTCCTTGTCGACGATCTCCAGCACGTCCTCCAGCGTCAACGGCTCGAAGTACAGGCGGTCGGAAGTGTCGTAGTCGGTGGAAACCGTTTCCGGGTTGCAGTTGATCATGATGGTTTCATAACCATCCTCGCGCATGGCGAGCGCGGCGTGCACGCAGCAGTAATCGAACTCGATGCCCTGGCCGATGCGGTTCGGCCCGCCGCCCAGCACGATGATCTTCTCGCGGTCCGTCGGCTCGGCCTCGCATTCCTCTTCGTACGTCGAATACATGTATGCGGTGGAGGACGGGAACTCGGCGGCGCAGGAATCGACGCGCTTGTAGACAGGACGCACGCCGAGACGATGGCGCAGGGCGCGGATCTCGCCCTCTTCCACGCCGAGCAGCGTCGCAAGACGCGAGTCGGCAAAGCCCATGCGCTTGAGTTCGCGCAGGCGCGGCCCGGTCAGCGACTCGATGCCCTCCTCCAGCAGTTCCTTCTCGGCAAGGATGATCTCCTCGATCTGCGCCAGGAACCACGGATCGATCTTCGTCAGCTCGTGCACGTCCTCGACGCTGTATCCCGCGCGGAAGGCGTCGCCCACGTACCACAGCCGCTCGGGACCGGGGTAATGCAATTCGTTGCGCAAGCGGTCGCGGCTCTCGTCGCTCTCGAACTCGGCGAGCATTTCATTGAAGCCGTCGGTGCCGGTCTCCAGGCTGCGCAGCGCCTTCTGCAGCGACTCCTGGAAGGTGCGGCCGATGGCCATGGCCTCGCCCACCGACTTCATCTGCGTGGTGAGCTTGCGGTTCGCCTGCGGGAACTTCTCGAAGGTGAAGCGCGGCACCTTGGTGACCACGTAATCGATCGACGGCTCGAACGACGCCGGCGTGAGCCCGCCAGTGATGTCGTTCTTCAGTTCATCGAGGGTGTAGCCAACCGCGAGCTTGGCGGCGACCTTGGCAATCGGGAAGCCGGTGGCCTTGGAAGCCAGCGCCGAGGAGCGCGACACCCGCGGATTCATCTCGATGATGATCATGCGGCCGTCCGCGGGATTGATCGCGAACTGCACGTTCGAGCCGCCGGTCTCGACGCCGATCTTGCGCAGCACCGCGATCGAGGCGTTGCGCATGATCTGGTATTCCTTGTCGGTGAGCGTCTGCGCCGGCGCGACGGTGATGGAATCGCCGGTATGCACGCCCATCGGATCGAGGTTCTCGATGGAGCAGACGATGATGCAGTTGTCGTTGCGGTCGCGCACCACCTCCATCTCGTACTCTTTCCAGCCGAGCACCGATTCCTCGATCAGCAGCTCGTTGGTCGGCGACAGGTCCAGGCCGCGCTCGCAGATCTCGATGAATTCCTCGCGGTTGTAGGCGATGCCGCCGCCGGAGCCGCCCATGGTGAACGACGGCCGGATGATGGTCGGGAAGCCGATCTCCGCCTGCACGGCGAGCGCCTCTTCCATCGAATGCGCCAGCCCCGCGCGCGGCGTGTCGAGGCCGATCTCGGTCATCGCCTTGCGGAAACGGTCGCGGTCCTCGGCCATGTCGATGGCATCGCGCGAGGCGCCGATCATCTCCACGCCGTACTTGTCGAGCACGCCCTCACGCACCAGATCGAGCGCGCAGTTCAGCGCGGTCTGTCCGCCCATGGTCGGCAGCAGCGCATCGGGGCGCTCCTTCTCGATGATGCGCGCGACGTGCTGCCAGTGAATCGGTTCGATGTAGACCGCGTCGGCGACTTCCGGGTCGGTCATGATGGTCGCCGGGTTGGAGTTGACCAGGATGACGCGGTAGCCCTCCTCGCGCAGCGCCTTGCAGGCCTGGGTGCCGGAGTAGTCGAACTCCGCCGCCTGCCCGATCACGATGGGACCGGCGCCGATGATGAGGATGCTTTGTATGTCGCTTCTTTTAGGCATGTTCTTCTGACCATGCGCGCCCGGGAAGGCGCGTTCCGTTCATGCTGATGAATGCTGGCTTCAGGCCGTGGCCGTGGACGAGGAACCGGCGTGCGCCTCCATGTCGCGCATGAAGCGCTCGAACAGCGGCAGCACGTCGTGCGGTCCCGGGCTTGCCTCGGGGTGGCCCTGGAAACTGAACGCCGGGCGGTCCGTGAGCGCGATGCCCTGCAGGCTGCCGTCGAACAGCGAGCGGTGCGTGGCGCGGGCATTCGTCGGCAGCGTCTTCTCGTCCACCGCGAAGCCGTGGTTCTGGCTGGTGATCATGACCCGGCCGGTATCGAGATCGATCACCGGGTGGTTGGCGCCGTGATGACCGAAGGTCATCTTCACGGTCTTCGCGCCCACCGCGAGGCCAAGCAACTGGTTGCCGAGGCAGATGCCGAACACCGGGATGCGCGCCTCCAGCAGGCGGCGCGTCGCCTCGATGGCGTAATCGCAGGCGGCCGGATCGCCGGGACCGTTGGCGAGCAGCACGCCGTGCGGCTTCATCGCCAGCACCTCTTCGGCCGGCGTCTTCGCCGGCACCACTGTCACCCGGCAGCCCAGGTCGGCAAGAATGCGAAGGATGTTGAACTTGACGCCGTAGTCATAGACCACGACATGGAAGCGGTCGCCACGGCCCCGCGGATAGCGGTCGCCATCCAGCGTCCAGCAGGCATCGGTCCATTCATAGGCCTTGCTCACCGACACCACCTGGGCGAGATCGGCGCCGGCCAGGCCCGGGAAGGCGCGCGCCGTTTCCAGCGCGGCGGCCTCGTCGATGTTGCCGGCGAGAATGCAGCCGTTCTGCGCGCCCTTCTCGCGCAGCAGGCGGGTCAGGCGACGGGTGTCGACGCCGCCGATGCCGACGACATCGTGCTCGCGAAGGTATTCCGGCAGCGACTGCCGGGCGCGCCAGTTCGAATGCAGGCGCGGCACGTCGCGCACGATCAGCCCGGCGACCGCCACCGAGGCGGCCTCGACGTCCAGCGCGTTCACGCCGGTATTGCCGATGTGCGGATAGGTGAAGGTGACGATCTGCTGGCGGTAGGAAAGATCGGTGAGTATCTCCTGGTAGCCGGTCATGGCAGTGTTGAACACCACCTCTCCCACCGTGACGCCATCGGCGCCGATGGATGTTCCCCGAAACACGCTGCCGTCCTCGAGCACGAGGATGGCGGGTTTGAACTCGGCCGGCTTGCCCAAGTTGACCTCCATAACGTTGTCGCGAACACGGGGCCGTTGCGGGCAACGGCAGGACCGGGCGAAAAGCGGGTGATGAACCCCGTTTCCGACGCGCTGCCGCCTGGTACGCGATATCCCGGTCAGCCGGGATCAGGCCCCGCGCGCATGCGAAAAGCGGGATGGATCGTCGATCCGTCCCGCTTCCGGAAAAATGCGAAGAATGGCGCGAATTCTACTGAAGGCGCCGTTCGCTGTCCACGCCGCGCAGGGCTCCTGGCATCAGAACCCAAGCACCTCGGCCATGCCGTACAGGCCCGGTTCGCGCCCCTGCAGCCAGTGCGCGGCGCGCAGCGCGCCGGCGGCGAAGGCATCACGGCCGAACGCGGTATGTCCGAGGCGCAGCTCCTCGCCGGCGGCGATCAGCCGCACGTCGTGCTCGCCGACGATCTCGCCGCCGCGCAGGCTGTGCATGCCGATCCGCCCCGGGACGCGCTCGCCGGTCTGTCCCTCGCGGCCGCAGTCCATCAGCTCCGCGAGTTCACGCCCGCGTGCCCGCGCCAGCACCTCGCCGAGCGCGAGCGCCGTGCCGGAAGGCGCGTCCACCTTGTGGCGATGGTGAGCCTCGACGATCTCGGCGTCGTAATCCTCGCCCAGGCGGCGGGCGACTTCGTCCAGCGCGCGCAGCAACAGGTTCACGCCCACGCTCATGTTCGGCGCCCACACCACGGGAATGCGGTCAGCCGCGCGTTCGAGCGTGGCGCGGTCGCCGGACGAAAGACCGGTGGTGCCGCTGACCAGGGCACGGCCCTCGGCCGCGCAGATGCCGGCCGCCTCGACGGCGGTGGCCGGGCGGGTGAAATCGATCGCGACATCGGCGGCGCGGATCACTGCGGCAAGATCACTTGCCACCCGTACGCCGCAGGTCCCGCGGCCAAGCAGCGTGGCCGCCTGCACGCCGTCAGCGACGCTGCCGGGCCGCACCCAGGCGCCAGCCAGCCGGAAGCGCGCGTCATCGAGCGCAAGCCGCATGATGGCGCGGCCCATGCGGCCGCTGGCGCCAAGCACGGCAATTCGGATCGGATCGGGCATTGCTCCCCCGCGGCGTGTGTTGGTGGGAATTCGTCGGTGGGAAGGTTACCGGTTTTGCAGCGCTGCAGTAACGGGGCGCGGCAGGCCCCGTCATCAGGATTTCATGCCGTCAAAGAACGCCTTCACCCCATCCAGCCACGAGGACTTGCGCGGGTTGTGGCGCTTGCCGCCGGACTCCAGCGACTCCTCTAACTGCCTGAGCAGCTCCTTCTGCTCGCGGGTGAGGTTCACGGGCGTCTCCACCACGATGTGGCAGAGCATGTCGCCGGTGACCTGGCTGCGCACCGATTTGACGCCCTTGCCGCGCAGGCGGAACTGCTTGCCGCCCTGGGTTTCCGGCGGAATCTTCAGCGTCACGCGGCCGTCCAGCGTCGGCACCTCCACCTCGCCGCCGAGCGCGGCCGTGGTGAAGCTGACCGGCACATCGCAATGCAGGTCGCTGCCCTCGCGGCGGAAGATCGGATGCGGCCGGACCCGCACTTCCACGTACAGGTCGCCCGGCGGACCGCCATTCTGTCCCGCCTCGCCTTCGCCGGTGAGGCGAATGCGGTCGCCGGTGTCCACGCCGGCGGGAATCTTTACCGACAGGGTGCGGACTTCCTGCTTGCGGCCGCGGCCGCCGCAGTCCGGGCACGGTTCCGTGATCACGGTGCCGGCGCCATGGCACTCGGGGCAGGTCTGCTGGATGGAGAAGAAACCCTGCTGCATGCGGACCTGGCCGGCGCCGCCGCAGGTGCCGCAGGTCTGCGGCGCGCTGCCGGCGCGCGCGCCCGAGCCGCCGCAACTGTTGCAGGCGGCCATGCGCGGCACGCGGATCTCGACGGTGTCGCCGAAGACCGCCTGTTCCAGGTCGAGCATCATTTCGTAACGCAGGTCGGCGCCGCGGAAGACGCGCCGTCCGCCCCGCCGGCCGCCGCTGCCGAAGATGTCGCCGAAGATGTCCCCGAAAATGTCGCCAAAGTCGGCGCCGCCGAACCCGCCACGGCCGAAACCGCCGGCGGCGGGATCGAAACCGGCATGGCCGAACTGGTCATAGGCGGAACGCTTCTGCGGGTCGGAAAGCACTTCATAGGCTTCCTTGACCTCCTTGAAGTGCGCCTCCGCTTCCTTGTCCCCCGGGTTGCGGTCCGGGTGATACTTCATGGCAAGACGCCGGTATGCCTTCTTCAGTTCGGCATCCGACGCGTTGCGCTCTACACCCAGAACCTCGTAGTAGTCCCGTTTGCTCATCGGTCGTCGTGAGAGGTGAAACGTGAGACGTGAGACGATGTCTCATGCGCGTCCCACGCTTCAGCTCCTCTGTCCCCTTGCTCGGTTTCAACAATGACGGCAGCCGCTTCACTGCGGCTGCCGCCGTTTCACGTCTTTCATCTCACGTCTAGCGACATCACTTCTTCTCGTCCTTGACTTCCTCGAACTCGGCGTCGACGACGTCGTCGTCACCGGCCTGCTGCTCGCTTCCGCCGCCGGCCTGCTCGCCGGCCTGGGAGTACATCTTCTCGGCCAGCTTGTGCGAAGCCTGCGCAAGCGCCTGCATCTTCTGGTCGATGGCGTCCTTGTCGTCGCCCTTCATGACCTCGCGCAGGTCGGCGACGGCCTTCTCGATGTTTTCCTTCTCGCCGGCCTCAAGCTTGTCGCCGTATTCCTTCAGCGACTTCTCGGTAGCGTGGATCAGGCTGTCCGCCTGATTGCGGGCGTCGACCAGCGCGCGCGCCTTGCGGTCCTCCTCGGCGTGCGCCTCGGCGTCGCGGATCATCTTCTCGATCTCCTCGTCAGACAGGCCGGAGGAAGCCTTGATGGTGATCTTCTGCTCCTTGCCGGTGGCCTTGTCCTTCGCCGAGACGTGCAGGATGCCGTTGGCGTCGATGTCGAAGGTGACCTCGATCTGCGGCACGCCGCGCGGCGCCGGCGGGATGTCGGTGAGGTCGAAGCGGCCCAGCGACTTGTTGTCGCGAGCCATCTCGCGCTCACCCTGCAGCACGTGCACGGTCACCGCGGACTGGTTGTCCTCGGCCGTGGAGAACACCTGCGAGGCCTTGGTCGGAATCGTGGTGTTCTTCTCGATCAGCTTGGTCATCACGCCGCCCAGCGTCTCGATGCCCAGCGACAGCGGCGTGACGTCCAGCAGTAGCACGTCCTTGACCTCGCCGCCGAGCACGCCGCCCTGGATGGCCGCACCGACCGCGACCGCCTCGTCGGGGTTCACGTCCTTGCGCGGCTCCTTGCCGAAGAAGTCCTTCACGGCTTCCTGCACCTTCGGCATGCGCGTCTGGCCGCCGACCAGGATGACGTCGTCGATCTCGGAGACCGACAGGCCGGCGTCCTTCAGCGCCGTGCGGCAGGGCTCGATGGTGCGCGCGATCAGGTCCTCGACCAGCGCTTCCAGCTTGGCGCGGGTCAGCTTGATGTTGAGGTGTTTCGGACCGGAAGCGTCCGCCGTGATGTACGGCAGGTTGACCTCGGTCTGCGAGGACGAGCTGAGCTCGATCTTGGCCTTCTCCGCGGCTTCCTTCAGGCGCTGCATCGCCAGCGGATCCTTGCGGATGTCGATGCCCTGCTCCTTCTTAAATTCCTCAGCGAGGTAATCGATGATGCGCTTGTCGAAGTCCTCGCCGCCGAGGAAGGTGTCGCCGTTGGTCGAGAGCACCTCGAACTGGTGCTCGCCGTCGACTTCCGCGATCTCGATGATGGACACGTCGAAGGTACCGCCGCCGAGGTCGTAGACGGCGATCTTGCGGTCGCCCTTCTTCTTGTCCAGGCCATAGGCCAGCGCCGCCGCGGTCGGCTCGTTGATGATGCGCTTGACCTCGAGGCCGGCGATGCGGCCGGCGTCCTTGGTGGCCTGGCGCTGCGAGTCGTTGAAGTAGGCGGGCACGGTGATCACGGCCTCGGTCACTTCCTCGCCGAGGTAGTCCTCCGCCGTCTTCTTCATCTTCTGCAGCACGCGCGCGGAAATCTCCGGCGGCGCCATCTTCTTGCCGTTCACCTCGACCCAGGCGTCGCCGTTGTCCGCCTTGACGATCCGGTACGGCACCATGTCGATGTCCTTCTGGACCACCGCGTCGTCGAAGCGCCGGCCGATCAGGCGCTTCACCGCGAACAGGGTGTTGTTCGGGTTGGTTACCGCCTGGCGCTTCGCCGAGGCGCCGACCAGCACCTCGCCTTCCTTGTTGAAGGCAACGATCGACGGCGTGGTGCGATCGCCCTCGGAATTCTCGATCACCTTCGCGTTGCCGCCTTCCATGATGGCGACGCAGGAGTTCGTCGTTCCGAGGTCAATGCCGATGATTCTGCCCATGATCAAGTCTCCGTAAGCTCAGTCTTCGAGTAATGAATTCTTTGTTCGCCTGGTCGCGTTAGTTGGGGGTCGCGCCCATTCTTTCAAGCCAAGACTTTAGGCGCTCTCGCCTCCGTCTTCTTCCGGCTTGCGCGCGACCAGCACTCGTGCAGGGCGCAGCACGCGGCCGTTCAGCAGGTAGCCCTTCTGCACCACCGTCAGCACCGTCCCGGGCTCGGCTTCCGCGGACGGCTGCGTGGCCATGGCCTCGTGGTGCTCAGGGTTGAAGGCCTGGCCCTGCGGGTTGACCTCGACGATGCCGAACTTCTCGAACACCTGGCCGAGCAGCTTCAGCGTCATCGCCGTGCCCTCGATCAGCGCATCGGTTCGGTCGGTGGCGTCGGCCGCCGCGTCCAGGCCCATTTCCAGGCTGTCCTTGACCGCCAGCAGCTCGCCGGCAAAGCGCTCGAGCGCGTAGCGCTGGGTCTGCTCGACATCGCGCTGCGCCCGCTTGCGGGTGTTTTCAAGCTCCGCGAGCGCCCGCAGGTACTGGTTCCAGTTCTCGTCCGCCTTGGCGCGAGCCTCCTCCAGGGCCGCCTTCAGGCTTTCCACGGTCTCGGCTTCCGGCGCGGCGGCCGGCTGTTCCTGCCTGAGTTCTGCGTTTTCCTTCTCTGCTCCCGTTTCCGACATTTCTCTCTCCATCCCGGAACCCCTGCGGCCGGGATCTGCAGGTAAATAGACTTGCGCCGCCAGACTTCGGCGGCGCGGGTTATTGTCATTTGGGGATCACTTGCGCGGGTTCAAGGCCGCGCTGAGCAGTTTTGCGGTGATGTCGACGATGGGGATGACGCGCTCATAGGCCATCCGCGTCGGGCCGATGACGCCCAGCACGCCGACGAGCTCGTCGTTGACGCGATACGGAGCCGTGACCACCGAGCACTCGTCCAGCACCTCGTAGCCGGACTCCTCGCCGATGAAGATCTGCACGCCCTCCGCGGCGACGCACTGGTCCAGCAGGTGCAGGATGTCGCGCTTGCGGCCGAAGGCCTCGAACAGCTGGCGCAGCTTGTCGACGTTGGACAGCTCGGCGAATTCCATCAGGTTGGTCTCGCCGGCCAGCACGTAGTCCGCGGTGTCGCTCTCGCTCACCGTGAACATGCGCTCGGCCACCTGGATGGCCGAGCTCATCATGTCGTTCATGGTTTCGCGGGTGCGGCTCAACTCGCGGAGCAGCTGCTGGCGGACCTGGCCGACGTCCTTGCCGGCGAAATGCGAATTCAGGTAGTTGGCGAACTGCTGCAGCTCCGCCTGGGTGTAGGCGCGATCCACGTCCAGGATGCGGTTCTGCACCTCGCGCTCGTTGACCACCAGGATGGCGAGCACGCGCTGGTCCGACAGCGGCAGGAACTCGACATGCCGCCAGGCGCCGAACTCGCGCTTCGGGATGGTCACGAGGCCGGCCATGTGAGTCACACCGGAGAGCAGGTTCGAGGTCGTGGTCATCAGCGCCTGGGCGTCGCCCTGCACGTCGTTCAGCTTGCTCAGCATCTCCCGCTGCAGCCGCTGCACCTCCGGGCTGTCCATGGGCTTGGCCGTCAGCAGCGCGTCCACGAACAGGCGGTAACCCCGCGCGGTGGGCACCCGGCCCGCCGAGGTGTGCGGCGAGCGCACCATGCCCATCTCCTCGAGGTCCGCCATGATGTTGCGGACCGTCGCGGGGCTGAGGTCCAGGCCCGAATCCCGCGACAGGGTGCGCGAGCCGACCGGCTCGCCGTCGCGGATGTAGAGCTCCACGAGCGTCTTCAGCAGCTGCTGCGCGCGCTCGGAAAGCTGCACTTCACCCTGCGGGGAGTTTGCATCCTGTCGAATTCGGGCCATGACGAGACCTGGAAGGTGGGTTTCTGGCACTCACCGCCGGAGAGTGCCAGAGCGGATTATGCGGTCCGGCCGGACACTGTCAAGCCAGCCCATCTGCTACCATCCCGCGCGAATGGCCAAGCAACTCCACAAACTCGGCATCCTGGCGAAGCGCGACGATCCCCGTGCGGCCGCGACCCTGCGCGCGGTGGTCGGGCATCTTGCGCCGCGCGGCGTGCGACTGCTCGCCGAAGACCCGCTCGCCGGCGAGTTTCCTGAAATTGCCCTGGGCAGGCTCGACGAAGCGGAAGCGGTGATCGTGATCGGCGGCGACGGCACCATGCTGCATGCGGCGCGCATGCTGGCGCCGCGCAACGTGCCGCTGGTCGGCGTAAACGCCGGGCGGCTCGGCTTTCTCGCCGACATCCCGGAATCCGCGCTGCAGCAGAGCCTGGATGCGCTGCTCGCCGGCGATTACACCGAGGAGCCGCGCTGGCTGGTGCGCGGCGAGGTGCTGCGCGGCGAAGAATCCGTATGGCACGCCACCGCGCTGAACGAGGTGGTGGTGCAGAAATGCGACGCCGGCCGGCTGATCGAGTTCGAGACGCGCATCGACGGCAGCCACGTGTCCCAGCAGCGCGCCGACGGCATCATCGTGACGACACCGACGGGCTCGACGGCCTACGCGCTGTCTGCCGGCGGCCCCATCCTGCATCCCCGCCTGGACGCGATCGCGGTGGTGCCGATCTGCCCGCACACGCTCTCCGACCGGCCCATCGTCGTCGACGGCAAGTCCTGCGTGGAGATCAAGCTGCGCGAGACCGAGAATCCCGCCGCCCAGGTCATCCTCGACGGCCAGGATCACTGCCTGCTCGCTCCCGGCGACCGGGTGCGCATCCAGCGCGACGGCGTGCCCGCGCGGCTGCTGCACCCCGCCGGCCATGACTACTACCAGGTGCTGCGCCAGAAACTGCACTGGGGCCGCGATCACGAATCCGGCCTTGAAAGATGAAAAAGCAAAATGGACAGGATCTACAGGATTCCTCAGGATTAACAGGATTCCTGTTCATCCGTCGCGGTGCCGAGGCAACGCACTGATGCGGAAACCCGATTAATAAAGACGAATCCCGAGAATCCTGAAAAATCCTGTTGAGCCTTGTGAATTCCGCCTAGAGACGCCCAGATGCTCACCCACGCGCACATCGTCGATTTCGCCATCATCGATTCACTGGAGCTGGATTTTGACCAGGGCATGACCGTGCTCACCGGCGAGACCGGCGCGGGCAAGTCGATTCTCGTCGATGCCATGGGCCTCGCGCTTGGCGATCGTGCCGACGCCGGCTGGGTGCGCCATGGCGCGGAACGCGCGGAGATTTCCATCGGCTTTGACCTCTCCGACCAGCCGGCGGTGCAGGCCTGGCTGGCGGAGCATGAACTGGACGACGAAGCCGGCGAATGCCTGGTGCGGCGAATCATCACCGCCGAGGGCCGCAGCAAGGCCTGGATCAACGGCCGCTCGGTGCCGGTGCAGATGCTGCGCGAGCTGGGCGAAAGGCTGGTCGACATCCACGGCCAGCACGAGCACCAGTCGCTGATGCGCCGCGACGCGCAGCGCGAGCTGCTGGATGCCTATGGCGACCATCGCGACCTGCTGGACAAGGTCGGCGCCGCCTTCCGCGAATGGCGCAGCGTGCGCGACCAGCTCGAATCGCTGCGTCAGGCCCAGCAGGACGCCGACCATCGCCGCGACCTGCTGCGCTTCCAGGTGAGCGAGCTTGAAACCCTGCAGATGACGGCCGAGGAACTGCCGGAACTCGTCAACGAACGCCAGCGCCTCGCTCACGCCGGCCGGCTGGCCGAAGGCGCACAGGCGGCGCTGGACGCCGCCTACGAGAACGACGAGGCCTCCGCCTACTCGCTGCTCAGCCACGCCGTCGAGCAGCTCAACCAGCTCACCGAGTTCGATGCCGCGCTCGTGCCGATCGCGGAGACGCTGAACACTGCGCTCATCCACCTGCAGGAGGGCGCCGAGGACCTGCGCGACTACGCCGGCAAGCTGGAAATGGACCCGGAGCGGCGTGATTTCGTGGAAAACCGCCTCGCCGCCATCGAACAGCTGGCGCGCAAGCACCGCGTCGCCGCCGAGGAGCTGCCCGCGCTTGCCATCCGGCTCCGCGAGGAACTGGACAACCTGGAGCATTCCGAGGAGCGCACCGCCGAGCTCGAGGCACGGCTGGCGGCGCTGGAGAAAGGCTATCGCGAAGCGGCGGAGCAGCTCTCGAAACGCCGCCGCGAGACCGCCGCCCGGCTCGCCAAGGGCGTCACCGAGGTCATGCAGGAGCTGGGCATGCCGGGGGGACGCTTCGAGATCGCCGTGGAAGCGGATGCCAGGGACAGGTTCGGCGCCCTGGGCATGGACCAGGTCGAGTTCCTGGTCTCCGCCAACCCCGGCCAGCCGCCCGCTCCGCTCGCCAGGGTCGCCTCCGGCGGCGAGCTGTCGCGCATTTCGCTGGCCATCCAGGTGATCGCTTCCGACGCCTCCGACATGCCCGTGATGGTGTTCGATGAAGTCGATGCAGGCGTAGGCGGCGGCATCGCCGAGCTCATCGGCCGGCGCATGCGGGCGCTGGGGCGCAGCCGGCAGGTGCTGTGCGTCACTCACCTGCCGCAGGTGGCCTCGCAGGCGCATCATCATTTCAAGGTGGAGAAGATCGCGGGCCGTGACAGCACGCGCACGACCATCACCCGGCTGGAGGATGGCGCGCGCATCGAGGAACTGGCGCGCATGCTGGGCGGCATGACGATCACCGACACGACCCGGGAGCACGCCCGCGAAATGATCGCCGCCGCGGACGCCTGAGGAGGCGGCGCAGGAACGAAAAAGCCGGCTTGCGCCGGCTTTTTCATCGCATCACTTGTTGGCCTGCCTGCATTTCGGGCAGATGCCATAGATGTAGAGCGAGTGGTCCGTCATCTCGTAGCCCGCCTCCCTGGCGATCTGCTCCTGGCGCTTCTCGATGGTTTCATCGACGAATTCGTCGACGCGGTCGCACTTCACGCAGACGATGTGGTCATGGTGGTCGCCCTCGTTCAGCTCGAACATCGAGTGACCGCCCTCGAAGTGATGCCGCGTGACGAGGCCGGCGTCCTCGAACTGCGTGAGCACGCGGTAGACCGTGGCAAGGCCGATCTCCTCGCCCGACTCCAGCAGTGCCTTGTACATGTCTTCCGCGCTCATGTGCCGTTGGGTGCTGCTGGCGAGAATCTCGAGGATCTTCATTCGCGGCAGCGTGACCTTCAGGCCGGCTTTCCTGAGTTCCTGGCTTTCCACTTGTCGCACTCCAACTGGTCTTGAAACGAGGCTTTGCAGTAAGATCGCTGCGCCATCCCTATTATCGCCCACCGGGCGAGCCTTGACCAATCGACGGAGTCCCGATGATTCGCCTTGCGCGCCTGTTGCTGATCCTTCCGCTGCTTCTTGCTGCCTGCGTATACCGCCAGGACATCCCTCAGGGCAACTTCTACAAGGCCGAAGACGTCGCCAGGCTGACCACGGGCATGACGCGCGATCAGGTGCTGTTCGTGATGGGCACGCCGATGATCCGCGATCCGTTTCATCCGAACCGCTGGGATTACGTGCTTTACGTGGATTCGCAGGAAGAGCTGCGCAGCCGCCACCAGCGCGTGACCGTGTACTTCGAAGGCGACATCGTCTCCCGCATCGAGAAGACCGGCATCGAAGACAATGTCACCGTGGGTGACGAAGGCATCGTCACCGACGACTGATCAGTCTTCCGCGCCGCGTTTCCTGCCCATGGTGCGGCCTTCCGCGGCAAGCCGCCGCCGCACTTCCTTCGGATCGGCCAGCAGCGGCCGGTAGATCTCCACCCGGTCGCCGGCTTCCAGCGGCCGCGACAGCGGCGCGAGCCGCCCGAACACGCCCACCTTGTTGACCGCGAGATCGATCTCCGGGAAACGTTCCAGCAGGCCCGAGCGGCGAATCGCCTCTTCCACGGTGGTGCCCGGCGCGACCTTGAGCGGCACCAGCGCCTGCGTCGACGGCAGCGCGTAGACCACTTCGATTTCGAATTCAGCTGTCATGCAATGCCTTCGCCCGGCGCACGAAGGCGTCGAGCATGGTTTCGCCGATCTGGTTGAACACGGGGCCGAAGACGAGATTCATGATCGAGCTGGCGAACTCGAAGCGCAGGTGCAGCTCCACCTTGCAGGCCGCCTCGCTGAGCGCGTCGAAACGCCATTCGCCTTCCAGGTGGCGGAACGGCCCGTTGACGAGTTCCAGCCTGAGCGAGCGCGGCCGGTCGAGCGCGTTGCGCGTTGTGAAGCTGCGCGACACGCCGCCCTTGGCGATGTCGATGCTGGCGACGCGGAAGCCCTCGCCTTCTTCTTCCACGCGAGCGGCACGGCACCAGGGCAGGAATTCCGGGTAGGAATCGACGTCATTGACCAGGTCGAACATCGCCTCGGCCGAGTACGGCACCAGCGCCTGGCGCTTGATCTCTCGCACTTGAATCTCCCAGTTACGGCAACCAGCCAAGCGCGCGGCAGAAAATGCCGGCCACGCCTAGCGGCACGACGAAGCGCGTGAATGATCGCCACAGCGTGTAACGCAGGCCGGTGCCGATCTCGAACTCGTCGACGCTCGATGCCTTCGACATCGCCCAGCCGGCGAACAGCGCGACCAGCAATCCGCCCAGCGGCAGCAGGATGTTCGCCGCAAGGTAATCCAGGTTCTCGAACAGACTGCCGGCAAGGAAACGCACGCCCGAGAACGCGTTGAAGGAAAGCAAGGTCAGCACGCCCAGCAGCCAGGCCAGCGCGCCGATCGCCAGCGCGGCGTTGCGGCGCGAGAAGCCGTGACGCTCCACCATGCGTGCCACCGCCGGTTCGATCAGGCCGATGGACGATGACCATGCGGCCAGGATCAGCAACAGGAAGAAAAGCGTACCGAAAAACACCCCGCCCGGCATATCGGCAAATGTCAGTGGCAGGGCGTGGAACATCAGGCCGGGGCCGGTGGCGGGGTCCAGGCCGCTGCCGAGCGCCACGGAAAATATCGCCAGCCCCGCCAGCAGGGCCACGACCGTGTCGACCAGCACGATGGCGAACGAGGTTCCGGGGATGGAGGCATCATCCGGCAGGTAGGCGCCGTAGGCCATGATCGCGCCCATGCCCAGCGACAGCGAGAAGAACGCCTGCCCCAGCGCGGTCAGCAGGGTGTCGCCGTCGACGCGGCTGAAATCGGCGTCGAACAGGTATTGCACCGCCTGGCCGAAGGCGAATTTCGCGCCCGCATACACGACCACCACGACCAGCATGAGGAACAGCACCGGCATCACGAACTTCACCACCCGTTCCAGGCCCTGCTCCACGCCGCGCGCGACCACGAATACCGCGAACGCCAGGAACAGGGTGTGCCAGAACAGCAGTTCGAAGGGGCTGTTCATGAGTTCGCGGTAATGCGCGGTGATGTCCATTGGGCGCGCGTGATTCAGCGAGCCGGCGGCGATATCGATCGCGTAACTGAAGGTGAGGCCGGCGACGACGCTGTAATAGGAAAGGATCAGGATGCCGGTCGCGACGCCGATCCAGCCGGCGACCTGCCAGCCGGAATGTCCCGCTTCCTCCTGCGAAAGCAGCTGCATGGCATTGATGGGATTGCGCCGGCCGCGGCGGCCGAGCATGGCCTCCGCCATGAACAGCGGCAGGCCGATGGCGAACACGCAGGCGAGATAGATGATGACGAACGCACCGCCGCCGTGCTCGCCCGCCACGTAGGGAAATCTCCAGATGTTTCCCAGGCCCACGGCCGCGCCCGTGGCGGCGAGCACGAAGGCGAGCCGGGACGACCACTGCCCGTGCAGTGACTGGCGACGGACCATCAGGTTCTCCCCTTGCTTGCTTCCGGCAGATCGAAAAGGGCGCGATTCTCCGCCAATTCCACCGGCGGCTCAAGCACCGCTGGTATAATGGCGCGCATGGCCAAGGACAAGAAAAACACGGGCGGCACCATCGCCCTCAACAAGAAGGCGCGCCACGACTACTTCATCGAGGAACGTTTCGAGGCCGGCATTGCGCTGCAGGGCTGGGAAGTGAAATCCCTGCGCGCGGGGCGCGCCAGCATCACCGAGGCGTATGTCACGATCAAGAACGGCGAGGCCTTCCTGTTCGGCGCGCAGATCACGCCGCTGCCGCAGGCCTCCACGCACGTCGTCGCCGATCCGCTGCGCACCCGCAAGCTGCTGCTCCATCGCCGCGAGCTGAATCATTTGATCGGCAGCGTCGAGCGCGAGGGTTACACGCTCATCCCGCTCGCCCTCTACTGGAAAGGCCCGAACGTGAAGGCCGAGATCGGGCTGGCCAAGGGCAAGAAGCAGTACGACAAGCGCGCCACCAAGAAGGAACAGGACTGGCAGCGCCAGAAGGAACGCCTCATGCGGCACCAGTGAGCTTGCGGCGGGAACTGCGCCGGGGCAAAGTCGGGCTGCAGTTTCCACGGAGGCGAACATGGCGAACCGCGACTTTTTCCAGCAGGGCCCGCAACTCGCCAACACCTGGCGCAATGACAGCTTCCTCCAGGACACGCTGAAGCGGCTGCTTCCCGCCGAAGTCTTCGCGGGAATCGCGCCGGGGCTCGACGCCTTCGGCGAACGCGCCGCGGGCGAGATGCTCGACTACGCCGCTGACGCGGAACGCCACCCGCCCGTGCATGTGCCCTACGATCCCTGGGGTCGGCGCATCGATGAAATTCGCGTGGCCGATGGCTGGAAGCAGCTGCATCGCATCGCCGCCGAGGAAGGCGTGGTGGCGACCGCCTACGAGCGCGCCCACGGCGAGCATTCCCGCATTCACCAGTTCGCGCGGCTGTATCTCTACCACCCGTCTTCCGCGATCTGTTCCTGTCCGCTGGCCATGACCGACGGCGCCGCGCGCGTCCTCGAACTGCACGGCGGCGAGGAGTTTCACTCTGCCTTCGAAAGACTCACCAGCCGGGATCCGCGCAAGTTCTGGACCTCGGGCCAGTGGATGACGGAGCGCACCGGCGGCTCGGATGTCTCGGGCACATCCACCATTGCCGAGCCCGACGCGGATGGCAATTTCCGCCTCCACGGCACCAAGTGGTTCACCTCGGCCACGACCTCGGAGATGGCGCTCGCGCTCGCGCGCATCGGCGCAAGCGAGGCGTTGAGTCTTTTTCAGCTGGAGCTGCGCGACGCCAGCGGGCGGCTGAACGACATCGAGGTGCATCGCCTCAAGGACAAGCTCGGCACGCGTGCGCTGCCTACCGCGGAGCTCAGCCTGCGCGGCACGCCGGCACGTCTCGTCGGCGAACCCGGCAAGGGAATCCGCACCATCGCGACCATGCTCAACATCACCCGCCTCTACAACGCCTGCTGCGCGGCCGCGCAGATGCGTCGCGCGGTGATGCTGGCCGAGGATTACGCGCGCAGGCGCATCGCCTTCGGCCGTCCGCTGATCGAACAGCCCTTGCATGCCGAAACCCTGCGCGCGATGGAGCAGGAAACCCGCGTGGCGACTCTGATGGTCTTCCATGCCGCCGCCCTGCTCGGCCGAGACGAAACCGGCAAGGCAAGCGAGGATGAACGCAAGCTGCTGCGGCTGATGACGCCTCTCGTCAAGCTCTACACGGCGAAACAGGCTGTCGCGGTATGCAGCGAGGCGCTGGAAGCCTTCGGCGGCGCCGGTTACATCGAGGACACCGGCCTGCCCGTGCTGCTGCGCGACGCGCAGGTGCTGGCGATCTGGGAAGGCACCACCAACGTACTCGCGCTGGACCTGCTGCGTGCGCTGGGAAAGGACGACTCGCTGCCGCTGTTCGCGGCATTCGTACGTGAACGCGTCACGGGAGTTGGGAAGGTTGATGAGGCACTGTCGCAGGAACTCGAGAACCTGCCCGCGCTGCTGGCGGATGCACCGGAACGCAACGCGCGCCGCCTTGCCTTCGCGATGGCGCGGATTCTCGGCACGGCGCTGCTTGCACATCACGGCCATTCCGCGTTGCAATGGCTGCACGGCAACAGGCAGCTGGCCGGCTGAGGGCTTGAACTCCTGTCCCCCGCTCCAGGATTGCCGTACAATGCTTTCGACTTCGGGGGTGATTTGGCTTCGACGCGGATAGTGAATCCCGAGGTGCATGCCGAGGATGCAGGCTTCCTCGTAAATCCGTCTGCAACAAAGTTAGTTGCGAACGACGACAACTACGCTCTGGCGGCCTAATCCCCGCCAGCGGTCGACCAGCTCGGGCCTGAACGGCTGACTCGACTGTAATCTAGCCAGGATAAGCGCAAGTATTGTTCCGGTGCTTGCGACGAAAACCGAAGGAACTCGCCAGTCGTCTTCCCTGCCCGTCGGGTAGCGCCTGGTCAAATGCAAAGACAGGGCTAAGCATGTAGAGCCGAAGGAAGATCATCAGCGGACGCGGGTTCAAGTCCCGCCACCTCCACCAATATCAAAACCCCAACCGTTCTCGGTTGGGGTTTTTTCTTGCCCGATCGCGCCGACTCCCGCGTGTTCGCGGGGATTCCTGCGGAAGCCTGCGGACTTCGGCATCCGGCCTATGGCACCGTCCGGGGCCACCTTCCACTCTCTCCCG
>JAJUFS010000140.1 GCA_029263725.1 Gammaproteobacteria bacterium
CCCAGTCCGCGTGCCGCCAAACGTCGCTGGAACCAGTGGTATCGCATGGCCCTCGACAGCGGCATCGCGCCGGTGATCGCCTTTGCGCGCAGGCTGGAAAAGTACGCTCACGGCATCATCGCCAGCGCCCGTCACCGCCTCAATACCAGCGTCCTCGAAGGCATCAACAACCGCATCAAGGTCATCAAGCGCATGGCCTACGGCTACCGCGACTCCAACTACTTCTTCCTCAAGATCAGAGCCGCGTTCCCCGGTAAAACGTGAAGAACCATATAAAAGAGGTGTCAGCGCCGCCTGTGGGCGAGCAAGGCGGCGATATCGCGCTCGGCAAGACCGAGCCGCCGCGCCGACGAGGAACGCAGCAGGATGGCCGCGGGGGTGAGCGGTGTGACGCCAGTGGCCGCGCGCGCCAGCCAGCGCGCCGCATCCGCCACCAGCTGCTCGCGGGGCTGCAGGCCATCGGGCGTGGCGATCGGGCCCAGCACGATGGCGCGCGTGTCCGCGGAGAGGTTGAGCGCGACAAGCGCTTCCGCCGTGGCCTCGATGGCAAGGCGGTTGACGGTGGCGTGAATGAAATCCGGCACCAGAAGATGCTCCGGCGCACGGGCATCCAGGAGATGCAGCACCAGCAGCCGGCCGATGTTGCCAAGGAGCGCGGCCAGCGATGCCGTGCCTTCGCCGCGCAGGCGCAACAGGTAGTGAATATCGCCGGCGAACTCCGAGGCGAGGCAGGCCAGCCGCCATTCGACCAGCATGGCGTCACGTACCGCCGCATGGCGCAGCTCGGCGCGATTCTCCGCGGCGATGCGCACCAGCAGCGCGTGCATGCGCTCCGCGCCGAGCCGGTTGACCGCGGTCACCAGGCTGCGGCATTCGCCGAGGCCGGGAGACGCCTCGTTGGCGCTGCGCAGCGCCCAGGCCGCAAGCAGCGGATCGGAACGCAGCACGGCCACCAGTTCATGAATCTCCGGCAGCGTGACAAAGGCATTGATGCGCTCGCCGGCGGCGGGACTCACCGGGATGCGGAAGCGTCCCGCCTGGATATCCTCGCGCAGTTGCTCGATCAGCGCTTCGCTCGCGTCCTCGCCGCGCGGCCGTGTCCATGGCGCGATCACGCGGCGCAGCTCGGCGACATCCAGCGGCGTGCGCAACACGCCGTCCGCACCTTCGATCATTCTCCTCGGCGCACCTGCACGCTGCATGAAGATCACGCCGACCCGCGGCGCCAGCTCGCGGATGCGTGCAAGCAGCGCCTCGGCCTTAGGGTCATCGGCCGTGACCAGCAGCGCCACGTCGTCGCGCGCCAGCCGCCGTTCCGCGGCCGGCAGTGAACGCACCCGTTGCACCAGCGCGCGCGGCGCGGCCAGCGGCAAGGCATCCGCCAGCAGGTCGGCGATACCGCCGTCGCCATCGAGCACCAGGATCACGGGTCGTGAAATCACGCCTGCCTCGTCAGAAAAGTTCGGCTTCGCCCGGGAGTAGCGAAGCGCTCACCACCCTGCGGCCATCCGCATCGCCCGCCTGCATCTGCGCCAGCAGTTGCAGCGCGATGTCCTCGAACTGCACCGGCCGCGCCAGCACCGCGCGCCGCTCGGCCGCGCTCGCCGACTCGGAAAGCAGCAGGCGTGCACTGTCACCGGCTGACCTGACCAGCGTCGCGAGCCGCTCAAGATCAGCCTGCATGTCGTTCATCGTCGCGCGCCGTTCAGCATCGCGGCGGCGACGTGACCAAGTCCAAGCACATCGCAGGCGGCGCCAAGCTTCACTGCCGCGCCCGGCATGCCCCAGACCACGCTGGTCGCCTCGTCCTGCGCGATGGTGTAGGCGCCGGCTTCGCGCATCGCCAGCAGGCCGCGCGCGCCGTCATCGCCCATGCCGGTGAGCAGCGCGCCGACCGCCGCGGAACCGGCGGCCTCGGCGACGGAGTGGAACAGCACGTCAACGCTGGGGCGATGGCGATTGACCGGATCGTCGTCGCCCAGGCGGCACACCCAGTGCGCGCCGTCGCGGCGCACTCGCAAATGCCTTCCGCCCGGCGCGATGTAGGCGTGCCCGTCCAGCAGGGGCGCGCCATCCACCGCTTCCATCACGTTCAATGCCGAAAGCTTGTCGACGCGCTGCGCGAACGGTCCGCTGAACGCGGCCGGAATGTGCTGGGCCACGACGATGGGCGGCGTGTCCGCGGGAAAGGTGGACAGCAACTGCCGCAACGCTTCGGTGCCGCCGGTGGACGCGCCGATGGCGAACAGCCGCCTGGAACTGGTGAAGCCGCGCAGCCGTGTCGCCGGCGCCATCACCGGGCGTGACGCCAGCGGCCGTACTCGCGAGCGCGCCGCGAGCCGCACCTTGTCGCGGATTTCCTCGGCATAGGAATGGAAGGTCGAGGCGAGATCGGTCTGCGGCTTGGGCACGAAATCGATCGCGCCGAGTTCCAGCGCCTGCAAGGTCACTTCCGCGCCGCGCTGGGTCAGCGACGAAACCATGACCACCGGCATGGGGCGAAGGCGCATCAGGTTCTCGAGGAAGGTAAGGCCGTCCATGCGCGGCATCTCGACGTCCAGCGTGATCACGTCCGGCGACAGCGCCTTGATCTTGTCGCGCGCGGCGTAAGGATCGCCGGCGGTGCCGACCACTTCGATGTCGTGGGCCTCGCTCAGCATGCGGGTGAGCAGCTGGCGGATCAGCGCGGAATCATCCACGACAAGCACGCGTATGCGTCGCATTGCTTTACTCCATGCTCAGAACAGGTCGACCTCGCCCGCCTGCGGACGCGGACGAGGATTGTTGAGGTAGTCGCGCTCGCGCGTGGCGACATCCGGTGCGCGCTGCAGGTAGCGCATCAGCACCCGGCCATCGAGCGTGTCGCAGATCAGCTGCCGGGGCCGCTCGCCGCCGACGTCACTGCGAACGACGGGAATCCGCTCGCGCTCGCAGAAGCCGCGCACGAAGTCGATGTTGCTGCGGCCGATGTCGCTCATCCCGCTCAGCACACGCGCGCCGCCGAACACCTTCGCTTCGAAGTTCGCGCGGCTCGCGCCAAGCTTCAGCATGTCGTTGATCAAAAGCTCCATGGCCGCCACGCCGTAGCGTGCCGGTGTCGCGATGATGTCGCCCCAGGCGCCTGCCCCGCTGAGCTGCACGGGCAGCATGAAGTGATTCATGCCGCCGATGCCGGCCGCGCGGTCGTACAGGCAGACCGCGATGCAGGAGCCGAGCACCGTGCCGATAAGTTCGCCGCTCGCCGAGGCGTGATACTCGCCGGGCTTGAGCGTGACGATCGGCCGCCCGCTGGCGGAGTCGATGCGCCGGTCCAGCGGCCGCGTGTTCACGGCAGTCTCCGGTACACCGTCTGTCCGCATCCCTCGAACGCATCGGAAAGGCCATGCAGCGACTCGCTGTGACCGATGAACAGGTAGCCGCCCGGCACGAGCTGCGCGGCGAACCGCGCGACCAGCTGGCGGCGCACCTCCTCGTTGAAATAGATCATCACGTTGCGGCAGAAGATGACGTGGAACTGGCGCTGCATCGGCCAGGCATCCAGCAGGTTGAGCTGCTCGAACACGCACATGTCGCGCAGCAGCTGCTTGACGCGCACCTTGCCGCTGCTCGCTCCGGTGCCGCGCAGCAGCCAGCGCTTCTGCCGCGCCGCGCCCAGCACCTCCACCAGCTTCGCCGGGTACTCGCCGGCTCGCGCTCGCTCCACCACATCGGTGTCGATGTCGGTGGCGAGAATGCGGGCGGCATGCACGCTGCGCCACTCGGCCACCGTCATGGCGATGGAATAGGCTTCCTCGCCGCTGGAGCAGCCGGCCGACCAGATGCGCAGCGGCAGCTCATGCTGCTTCTCAAGCTGCGGAAGCGCCATCGAGCGCAGGAATTCGAAGTGATGCGGCTCGCGCATGAACGCGGTGACGTTGGTGGTGAGCGCGTTCACCACCCGGCCCAGTTCCTCGCCGCCGGCCTGCTTCAGCCAGTCGCGATAGGCGCTGAACGAGCCAAGGCCAAGTTCACGCACGCGCCGCGCCAGCCGGCCGTACACCAGCTGGCGCTTGTGATCGGCAAGCGTGATGCCTGCCTGCGCCAGCAGCAGCCGGCGGAAGTAGCCGAAATCCTCGTCATTGAATTCGAGATCGTGCACGCAGCGCTCCTCAGAACTCCGCGAACGCGTGCTTTCCCTGCAGTCGCTGTTCCGGCCTGTCCGTCGCAACCGTCTTCCGGGCCGTTGCCACGGCGGGCGCGCCGCCCAGTGCCGGCCTGCCCTCGCCTTCGATGCGGAAGAACGAGACCTTGTCGAGCAGGATGCGCGCCTGTTCCTCCATGGAGCGGCTGGCGGCGGCGGCCTCCTCGACCAGCGCGGCGTTCTGCTGCGTCATCTGGTCCATCTGCATCACCGCACTGTTCACCTGCTCGATGCCCGCCGACTGCTCCTGGCTCGCCGCCGC
>JAJUFS010000043.1 GCA_029263725.1 Gammaproteobacteria bacterium
CTGATCAAAACGACCCGAACGACCCGAACGACCCGAACGACCCGAACGACCCGAACGACCCGAACGACCCGAACGACCCGAACGACTCGAACGACTCGAACGACTCGAACGACTCGAACGACTCGAACGACTCGAACGACTCGAACGATCCGAACGATCCGAACGATCCGAACGATCCGAACGATCCGAACGATCCGAACGATCCGAACGATCCGGACGATCCGGGCGATCCGGGCGATCCGGGCGATCCGGGCGATCCAGATCCCGGTAATCCGGGCGATCTGCCAAGCGACGTCAAGAAGAAGCGCTCCGGCGGCGGAGCAGCGCTCTTCCTTCTTCTCATTCCGGGATTGATCGCCGGGTGGAACAGGCAGCGAAGTGGGAGCGGCTTCCGGCCGCGAACGTGAGCTGACTGGCATCCGTGGGAGCGGCATCCTGCCGCGAAACATTCATGGCAGATCGCCCGAAGCATTACCGGGCACATGCGTTGCGCATGGGACGCCTTGCGACTTGTCGTGAAGGTTCTCGGCTGGAAGCCGCTCCCCATTCACTCCAGGCCGAGCTTCTCCCACATCTCGTCGACTCGCCGCCTGACGTCTTCGCTCATCGTGATGGGCCGTCCCCATTCGCGGTTCGTTTCGCCCGGCCACTTGTTGGTGGCGTCGAAACCGATCTTGGAACCGAGACCGGAGACGGGCGAAGCGAAATCGAGGTAGTCGATCGGCGTGTTCTCGATGATGGTGCAATCGCGCGCAGGATCCATGCGCGTGGTCATGGCCCAGATGACTTCCTTCCAGTCGCGGATGTTCACGTCGTCATCGGTCACGATGACGAACTTGGTGTACATGAACTGTCTGAGGAACGACCAGATGCCGAGCATCACGCGCTTGGCGTGACCCGGGTACTGCTTCTTCATGGAGATCACCGCAAGCCGGTACGAGCAGCCTTCCGGCGGCAGGTAGAAGTCGGCGATCTCCGGGAACTGCTTCTGCAGGATGGGCACGAAAACTTCGTTCAGCGCCACGCCCAGTACCGCCGGTTCATCGGGCGGCTTGCCGGTGTAGGTGGAGTGGTAGATGGGATTGTCACGGTGGGTGATGCGCTCGATGGTGAACACCGGGAAGCGATCCACTTCGTTGTAGTACCCGGTGTGATCACCGAACGGACCCTCGTCCGCCATCTCGTCCGGATGGATGAATCCTTCGAGCACGATTTCGGCCGTGGCCGGCACCTGCAGGTCGCTGCCCTTGCACTTGACCAGCTCGGTCTTCGAGCCGCGCAGAAGGCCGGCGAAAGCGTATTCGGAGAGCGCATCCGGCACTGGTGTCACCGCGCCGAGTATGGTCGCGGGATCCGCACCCAGCGCCACGGCGACAGGAAACGGCTTGCCGGGGTTGGCCTGCTTCCATTCCTGGAAGTCCAGCGCGCCGCCGCGATGCGACAGCCAGCGCATGATCACCTTGTTGCGGCCGATCACCTGCTGCCGATAGATGCCGAGGTTCTGCCGTTCCTTGTGCGGGCCCTTCGTCACCACCAGGCCCCAGGTGATCAGCGGGCCTGCGTCCCCCGGCCAGCAGGTCTGGATGGGCCATTGCGAAAGATCGACGTCATCGCCCTCGATGACGTTTTCCTGCACCGGCGCCTTCCTGACGACGTCGGGCGCCATGTTGAGCACCTGCTTGTACTTCGGCAGCAGGCTGAGCGCATCGCGAAAGCCCTTGGGCGGTTCCGGTTCCTTGAGGAAGGCGAGCAGCTGGCCGATCTCGCGCAGCGCGGAAACGTCGTCCGCGCCCATGCCGAGCGCAACCCGTTCCGGCGTGCCGAACAGGTTGCCGAGAACCGGCACGCGGTGACCCACGGGATTCTCGAACAGCACCGCCGGGCCGCCGGCCTTCAGCAGCCGGTCGCAGATTTCCGTCATCTCCAGCTTCGGATCGACGGGATGGCTGACGCGCCTGAGCTCGCCGCGGCTTTCCAGCTGTGAGATGAAATCGCGCAGGTCACGGTAACGCATGGGGCTTTCCCGCTGATGTGAGGCGCAAACTATACCTTTTCTCACGGCCGCCAGCCCGGCGCACGGCTGCGTATAATCGACGCAAATTCCCGAGAGGAGCGCCGCGATGACCTTCCAGAACCCGGACAGTTCCGAGATCAAGCGCATTCTTTCCGAGGCGAAAACCATCGCGGTGGTCGGCCTCTCCCCGCGCGCCGACCGCCCCAGCCACGGCGTTGCCGCCGCCATGCAGCGCTTCGGCTACCGCATCATCCCGGTGCGGCCCGCCGTGGATGAAGTGCTCGGCGAGAAGGCTTACGCGGAGCTGCGCGAGCTGCCGGAGGTGCCGGACATCGTCGACGTGTTCCGCGCGCCCGAACACATTCCCGCCATCGTCGATGACGTCATTGCCATCGGCGCCAGGGTGCTGTGGCTGCAGGAAGGCGTGGTCAACGTCGAGGAAGCCGAGCGCGCCCGGCGCCATGGCATCACCGTGGTCATGGACCGCTGCATCTACAAGGAACGGGCGGCGCTGCGCGGATGAGGCTTTCCTTCACCAAGATGCACGGCGCGGGCAACGACTTCGCCGTGATCGACGCGACGCGCGCGCCATTCACGCTGGATGAAGCCGCGCGCCGCCGCCTCGGCGACCGTCGCTTCGGCATCGGCTTCGACCAGCTGCTGGTGATCGAGCCGGCGACCGATGATGCCGACTTCCGCTACCGCATCTTCAACGCCGACGGCAGCGAGGCGGAGCAATGCGGTAATGGCGCACGCTGCGTGGCGCGGTTCATCCGTGAGCGCGGGCTTTCCGGCGCTTCGCGACTGCGGCTGTCGACCCTGGGCGGCGTGATCGAGACCGAACTGCTCGCCGACGGCAGCGTGCGCGTCAACATGGGCGTGCCGCGCTTCGCGCCCAAGGACATTCCCTTCCTCGCCGGCGAGGAATCGCAGACCTATCCCATCGATGTCGATGGCGAAACCTTCGAGATCGGCGTGGTTTCCATGGGCAATCCGCATGCCGTGCTGCTCGTGGATGATGTCGATGCCGCCGCGGTGACGACGCTGGGCCCGCGTCTCGAGCGGCATGAGCGCTTCCCGGCGCGCGTCAACGTCGGCTTCATGCAGATCCTGGACGAGCACCGCATCCGCCTTCGGGTGTTCGAACGCGGCGCGGGCGAGACGCTCGCCTGCGGCACCGGCGCCTGCGCCGCGGCCGTTCACGGCATGCTGACCGGCCGCCTGAAGCAGCCCGTGGAAGTTTCCCTGCCGGGCGGAACGCTCGTGGTAAGCTGGAACGGACATGGCGAACCGGTGTTTCTTGCCGGGCCCGCAGTGACCGTCTACGAGGGAAGCATCCAACCATGAGCACGCGAAGCCGTCGCACCGATACCGGCGCCATCACCGCCGAGACGGTGGCCGAATTCCTCGCCGCCACGCCCGATTTCTTCGAGTTGCACCCGGAGATCGCGGCGCGGCTGCGCATTCCGCACCAGGCCGGCAACGCGGTGTCGCTGATCGAGAAGCAGGTCGACATCCTGCGCAAGCAGAACATGCAGCTGGAGCGCAAGCTGGTGGACCTGATCGAGGTCGCGCGCGCCAATGATGCGGCGGTCGAGCGCATCCATCAGCTGGTGATCGCGCTCATGGAAGCCGACAACCTGCCCGACCTGTTGCATGGCCTGGCCGACCGGCTGCGGCATCGCTTCGGCGCGGACGCGGTGCGTCTCATCCTGTTCAAGGGCGAGCCGGACGAAGTCGAGTTCGGGCCGACGCTGCGCCTGGAGCACGACGCGCCGGAGATCGGCGAGTTCCAGAACGTGCTGCGCAACGGCCAGCCGGTGGTCGGCAGGCTGCGTCCCCGGCAGCTCGAGATCCTGTTCGAGGGCCATGCGGCACGCATCAGCTCGGCCGCGCTCATTCCCATCGGCGACCGTGCCGAGATCGGCATGCTCGGCCTCGGCTCGCAGTCCGAGGACCAGTTCGGCCCCACGCTGGGGACGACCTTCCTCGTGCGCATCGGTGAAGTGCTGGCGACCGCCCTGCGCCGCTATCTCTGATGCAGCCGGCCGCGATCGAAGCCATCGAGCGCTACCTGCGGCACCTCGCCCATGAGCGGCGGCTTTCGCCGCACACCATCGACAATTACGGACGCGACCTGCGCACACTGGCCGGCTGGTGCGCCGAGCGCGGCATCGAAGGCTGGAAACAGCTGACCCATCCGGACGTGCGCATGTTTGCCGCCACCCTGCATCGCCGCGGCATGGCGCCGAAATCCATCGCCCGCCATCTCGCCTCCACCCGCGGGCTGATGCGCTACCTCATGCGCGAAGGCGAGCTTGACGGCAATCCCGCCGCGGATGTCTCGCCGCCGAAGATGAAGAAGCTGCTGCCGCAGACGCTGGACGCCGACCAGGTTTCGCGCCTGCTGATGCTCGACGGCGAGGACGCCATCACGCGCCGCGATCACGCCATGATGGAGCTGTTCTATTCTTCCGGACTGCGCCTTGCCGAACTCTGTTCACTGGATGTGGACGACGCGCCGGCGATGCTCGCGGGCGAAGTGCGCGTGCAGGGCAAGGGCAGCAAGGAACGCGTCGTGCCGGTCGGACGGCATGCACGCAGCGCCTTGCAGCGCTGGCTGAAAAGGCGCGCGGAAGTCGCGCGCCCCGATGAGACCGCGCTGTTCGTCGGCGAACGCGGCGCGCGCATCCATCCGCGCACCGTGCAGCAGCGGCTCGCGCACTGGGCGAAGGTGCAGGGACTGGGCCAGCACCTGCATCCGCACATGCTGCGGCATTCCTTCGCCTCGCATCTCCTCGAATCCTCCGGCGACCTGCGCGCCGTGCAGGAACTGCTGGGACACGCCAGCATCTCCACCACGCAGATCTACACCCACCTCGACTTCCAGCATCTCGCCAGCGTCTACGACCGCACGCATCCGCGCGCGAAGAAGAAGTAGCTCAGTGCTTCAGGGCGAGGATGCGCTCGCGCAACCGTCCGCCGAAACCGAGTTCATCGAACAGCGCCTCGACCGCGGCGCGATCAGGTCGGCGCCAGCGCAGGTCCTCGAGCTCAAGCGCGAGCGGAATGTCGACATGAATCGTCGCAAGCTCGCGGGAGAGGAAGGCGATGTCGCGCTGCTCGGCGAGTTTCCTCGCAATCCCCTTCGCGCCGCGCACTGGCAGCGCGGCGACCGCTTCCAGGTCTTCATACAGTGCATCGAGGTCGGGGAAATGCGCGAGCAGCGCGGCCGCGGTCTTGCGGCCGATGCCGCGCACGCCGGGAATGCCATCGACGGGATCGCCGGCGAGCCCCAGGAGCTCCGCCACCTGCGCCGGGGGCACGCCCAGGCGTTCCTGCACGTCATCGAAACCGAACTTCTCGTTCGCGGCCAGGTTCCAGAACCAGTCGCCTGGCCGCATCAGCTGCATGAGGTCCTTGTCGCTGCTGACCAGTGTGACGCCGCCGGCGGCTTCGCGATGCTTCGTGGCCAGCGCGCCAATGAGATCGTCTGCCTCGTAGCGCGGGCTGGCGAGTTCCACCATGCCCAGCGCCCGCGCCAGCCGCCGGCAATCCTTGAGCTGCGCCTCCAGCTCCGGCGGCGGCAGCTCGCGGCCGGCCTTGTAGTCCGGCCAGCGTTCGTTGCGAAACGAGGTGGTGAGGCTTTCGTCGAAACAGCAGGCGATGTGCCCCGGCGCTGCCTGCTCGAGCAGCCCTGCCAGCATGCCGGCGAGGCCATAGACCGCCTGCACCGGCGCGCCTTGCGGGCTCTTCATTTCCGGCAGGGCGAACCAGGCGCGGAAGATGTAGACGCTGGCATCGATGAGATAAAGCATTGTCCCGTTGCACCGCATGAGGAAGTTGCCTACGGTAGCCCGGCGTCACCGGGTACTCAAACCGTTTCACAGCCAAAGGGGGAAGGAATGTTTCGCAGAATCATCACGGCAGCGATGCTGCTTGCCGCATCGTCCGCAGTCGCGGACGCCAAGCTGGAATACGTCGACGAGCAGACCGGCGAGGTCAGCACGACGATCTACATCAAGGGCGACAGGATGCGCCTCGACGACACCGCCGGCGGCGGCTACACGCTGTTCGACGGCGCGAAGCAGGAAATCCTGTTCGTGGACGACAAGGAGCGCACCATCACGCGCATGGACGAGGCGGCGATGGAGGAAGTCGCGACCGAAGTCAGCAGCGCGATGGCGGAGCTGAAGCGCGAGCTGGAAAAGATGCCGCCGGAGCAGCGCGAGATGATGGAGCGCATGATGGGCGGCGTGAAGGACATGGGCAAATCCATGTTCGAGGTGAAGGTCGAGCGCAGCGGGAAGAGAATGAACAAGGGCGGCTACAGCTGCGAACACGTGGTCTATTCCGTGGGCCGGGTGGCCAGCACCGAGATGTGCGTGGTGGAAGAGGGCAAGCTGTCGCTGTCACGCCAGGACCGCGCCACCATGCAGGCGATGAACCGCCAGATGCAGCAGTTCGCCGAGAAGATGTCGCAGGGAATCGGCATGGACTTTTCCTTCGATCCCTCGGTGCTCGGCGGTTTCCCGGTGTGGATGAAGGACAGCGATTCCGAACATGGCGAAGTCCTGCGTCATGATGCGAAGGCCAGCATCGATGCCAGCCTGTTCACCGTCCCGAAGGACTACCGGGAAGAGAAGCTCGGCGGCAACTGATCAGAGGTAGGCCGAGAACAGCCAGAAGAAGCCATCGCGAATGCGTGCTGGCAGCGACCGCGAATCGACGTCCATGAGGGTGATGATGCGCGAGCGCTGCCAGCAGGCATCGAAATATTCGCGCGCCTGCCGCGCCAGCGTCTCGTCGAACATCTCCACGCCCACCTCGAAGTTCAGGCGCAGGCTGCGCGGATCGAGGTTCGCGGACCCTCCCAGCACGTAATCCGAATCCACCGTGAGCAGCTTGCTGTGCGCGAACGGCGCCGGCTTGAGGCGGATGTGCACGCCCCATTTCAGCAGCTCCCACAGCTGGTGACGCGAGGCCCAGTCGACGTACGGCAGATTGGAGCGCTCCGGCAACAGCACATCGACACGCACGCCGCGCACGGCGGCGGCCTGGAAGGCGCCCACCAGTTCGCGGTGCGGCAGGAAATACGGCGTCATGACGCGAATCTCGCGCCGCGCGCCGCTGATCACGCCGAGCAGCGTCATCGACAGGCGATCCATGCTCTCGTCCGGACCTTCCTCGATGACGCGCATGGCCACGCTGCCGCTGGCCGGGGCGGCCGGTCCGGCGTCGAGCGCCTCGCCGGTAACGCTTTCCCAGTCATTGGCGAACACCTGCGCCAGCGCCGCCGTGGCCGGTCCGCGCGCGACGAAATGAATGTCCTCGTGCGGCGATTCGATGCGCGGTGTGGCGATGAAGTGGCGATCATCGATGTTGAGCCCGCCAAAGAAACCGATCTCGGCATCGATGACGGCGATCTTGCGATGGTTGCGCAGGTTCCAGTGCAGTGACGGCGGCAACAGACGCGGCGGAAAGAACTCCGCGAACTTCACGGCGGTATCGCGAAGCTTCCGTTCCAGGCTGCGGAACGAATACAGCGTGCCGATGCCGTCGACGATCACGCGCGCATCCACGCCACGCCTTGCGGCCGCGATAAGTGCGTCCGCGATCTCGCCGCCGATGCCGGTGCCCGAGAAGATGTAGCTGGAAATCCAGGCGCGCTGTTTCGCGCTCTCGATCGCCTGCAGCAGGCGCGGGTAGAAGGCGTCGCCGTTGATCAGCAGCTCGACGGCATTGCCCTCGATGAGACGCGACGCGGTGGTGTGCCAGCCGGCGCGCGCCAGCGGGTGCGCGAAGTTTTCCGGCAGGCTGTCGGCGAGCGGAAAGGTGCGGCTGTCCTCGAAGCGGAAGGTCCCATGGCCGGCGACATCGGTGCCGGTGAGCTTGCGCGCGCGGCGCCGCAGGCGGTTCACGCCGAGATAGAAGTACAGCAGGGGTCCCGCGACCGGGAACAGCAGCGATATGCCTATCCAGCCGAGCGCGGAACGGTAATCACGCTTGTACAGCAGCGCGTGGAGGATGGCGAAGGGCGCCACCACCACGTGAAAGAACAGGACGATGATGCCGGCCAGCCAACCGTCAAGCATGAGCGGCGCGCTGCCGCAGGCGCTCGTGCAGGGGACTGGTGCGCGGGAAGTGCGCCAGCAGGAATTCCATCTGGTCGGCCAGGATGCGGCGGCCCTTGAGATAGATGTATTCCGCGTGGGTAGGCGTGAACGGCACCGCCAGCAGCTCCATGCCGGCCTGCTCCGGGGTGCGTCCTGCCTTGTGGTTGTTGCAGCGCTTGCAGGCCGTGACCACGTTGGTCCACTTGTCCTTGCCGCCCTGGCTCAGCGGCCGCACATGGTCACGGGACAGCTCGCTGGCCGGGAAGCGTTCGCCGCAGTACAGGCACAGGTGCGCATCGCGGCGGAACAGCGTCTGGTTGTTGAGCGGCGGGACGTAACGGTCGCGGATGCGGCTGATGTCGTGGTGGCCGATGGTGGCGATGATGGAGTTCACGGTGATCACCGAACGCCGCCCGGTGCGCGCGCAGGTGCCGCCGCGGATGCGATACAGCTCGCTGCCGCAGGCATACGCCACGTGATCGGCGAAATACAGTTTCACTGCGTCCTGGTAATCGATCCATTCCAGCGGCATGCCGGAAATGTCGGTGCGCAGGACCTGTTGACTCAGATCGATCATCCCGTCCCTCGAATTTTCGCGGCCGGAAACGACGCTCCCGTATATCACAGCTTGCAGATGCGTCGAAAGTATGAAATGTGTTTTGCAACTGCGTCACAATGCCGGCTGGCCGGCCGCTAACCGAGGGGAACCAGAACATGTCCGACAGCATCACGCTGCTCATTCCACGCGAAACCGCGCCCGGCGAACGCCGCGTTGCGCTGGTGCCGGCGCTGGCGGCGCGCTTCGCCGCGCTCGGCGCGAAGCCCATGCTGCAGGCGGGCGCGGGCGCGGCGGCAGGCATTCCGGATGGCGCGTATGCTGATGTGGAAATCGTCACGGACGCGCGCCTCGCCTCGCCCGGTCTCGTCCTCTGCGTGCAGCCGCCGCCGGTGGACATGCTCGCCGCCCTGCCGCGCGGCTCCGTGATCGTCGGCCTGCTGCAGCCCTTCCAGGGCGCGGAGAAACTCGCCGCTCTGCGCGACGCGGGCGTTACCGCCTTCGCCATGGAGCTCGTGCCGCGCATCTCGCGGGCGCAGTCCATGGACGCACGTTCCTCGCAGGATGCCTGCGCGGGCTACAAGGCTGCGCTCATTGCCGCCGCGGAACTGGACCGCTTCCTGCCCATGCTCACCACCGCCGCCGGCACCATCCGGCCGGCGCGGGTGCTGGTCATCGGCGCCGGCGTGGCCGGCCTGCAGGCCATTGCCACCGCGCGCCGCCTCGGCGCGCAGGTGGAGGCCTTCGACGTGCGCGCCGCCACCCGCGAGCAGGTGGAATCGCTGGGCGCGAAGTTCGTCGACACCGGCGTGCGCGCCGAGGGCGAAGGCGGCTATGCGCGCGAGCTCACCGACGAGGAAAGGCAGCAGCAGCAGGACGTGCTGGCGAAGCACGTCGCGCTGGCGGACGCGGTGATCACTACCGCCGCAGTTCCCGGCCGCCCGGCGCCGAAGCTGATCACGCGCGCCATGCTCGAGAACATGAAGCACGGCACGGTGATCGTGGATCTGGCCGCGGAAACCGGCGGCAACTGCGAATTGACGCGCGCGGGCGAGACCGTCACGCATGGTGCGGTGCGCATCATCGGTCCCGTGAACCTGCCGAGCCGCATCGCCGAGCACGCCAGCGAAATGTATTGCCGCAACCTGCTCAACTTCATCACGCCCTGGTTCACGGACGGTGCGCTCGCCATCGACTGGAACGACGAGGTCTACGCCAAGAGCGTGCTCGTGCGCGATGGCGAGGTGGCGTTCGAGCCGGCGAGGAAACTGCTGTCGTGAGGCGGAAGACGCAAGACGTGAGACGACCGCAAACGCGCGTCACACGTCGTCTCACGTCTCACCTCTCACGTCTTACGGGGAAAAGGACATGATTGACGGATTCATGGCGCTGTACATCTTCATGCTCGCCGCGTTCACCGGCTACGAGATCATCGGCCGGGTGCCGGTGATCCTGCACACGCCGCTGATGTCGGGTTCGAACTTCGTGCACGGCATCGTGCTGGTCGGCGCGATGGTGGTGCTCGGCGAGGCGGACACGACGCTGGAGAAGGTCATCGGTTTCATCGGCGTGTTCCTCGCCGCCGGCAACGCGGTCGGCGGCTATGTGGTCACGGCGCGCATGCTGGAGATGTTCCGCTCCGGCAAGGACGGCAGGAAGGAGAGCGCGGAATGAGCGGCATCGACACGCAGTGGCTGGTCAAGGCGGCGTATTTCGCCGCGGCATTCCTTTTCATCGTCGGCCTGAAGCGCATGTCCTCGCCGAAGACGGCGCGCGGCGGCATTCTCTGGGCGGGCGTCGGCATGCTGGTGGCAACGCTTGCCACCTTCGCCACGCCGCAGATGGAAAACTTCATCCTCATGCTGGCCGCCATGGGCCTTGCGACGGCGCTGGCCTGGTGGAGCGGCAGGCGCGTCGCCATGACGGACATGCCGCAGATGGTCGCGCTGTACAACGGCATGGGCGGCGGCGCGGCCGCCGCCATCGGTGCGGTCGAACTGCTCGGCGACGGCGAGCATGCGCTCGCCTTCATCACGCTGGCGGTCGCCGGCAGCATCATCGGCGCGGTGTCGTTCTCCGGTTCGCTGATCGCCTTCGCCAAGCTGCAGGGCTGGATGCGCAAGCCGTTGCGCTTCGGCGGCCAGCAGGCCGTCAACCTGGTGGTGTTCCTGGCGACACTCGCGCTCGGCGGCCTGCTGATAAGCGGCGAGGCCGGCGGCCACGACCTCATCCTGCTGTTCTTCCTCGCGGCGCTGCTGTTCGGCGTGCTCATGACCCTGCCCATCGGCGGCGCCGACATGCCGGTGGTGATTTCGCTCTACAACGCGCTCACCGGCCTTGCCGTGGCCTTCGAGGGCTTCGTGCTCGACAACGCCGCGATGATCATCGCCGGCACCGTGGTCGGCGCGGCCGGCACCATGCTCACCCAGCTGATGGCGCGCGCCATGAACCGCCCGCTCAGCAACGTGCTGTTCTCGGCCTTCGGCGAAAGCGGCGGCGGAGGCGGCGAGATCAGCGGCAGCATGAAGCCGGTGGACGCGGCGGACGCCGCGGTGATGATGGCCTACGGCGAGAAGGTGATCGTGGTGCCGGGCTACGGCCTGGCCGTCGCCCAGGCGCAGCACAGGCTGTGGGAGTTCTGCCAGAAGCTCATCGAGCGCGGCGTGAAGGTGAAGTTCGCGATCCACCCGGTGGCGGGCCGCATGCCCGGTCACATGAACGTGCTGCTCGCCGAGGCCGGCGTGCCCTACGAGCTCATCTTCGATCTCGATGAAATCAACAACGAGTTCCCGAGCGCGGACGTCGCGCTCGTCGTCGGCGCGAACGACGTGGTCAACCCGATGGCGCGCACCAACCCCGAGTCGCCGATCTACGGCATGCCCATCCTCGATGCCGACAAGGCGAAGAACGTCGTCGTCATCAAGCGCGGCCAGGGCACCGGTTTCTCCGGCGTCGAGAACGCGCTGTTCTTCAATGACAACACCCGCATGCTCTACGGCGACGCGCAGGATGTCGCCGGCAAGCTGCTGCAGGCCCTGAAGGGGCTGTAAGGGTCAGGGCGCGCGCAGCCAGGCGTAGGCGGCCTTCAGCGCCGTCACGACCTCGGCCTCGTCGGCGTTCGCCGTCGGGCAGATGTCGTCGGCTTCCATGTCGTCGTTGAAGGCCGCGAACACCTGCGCAAGCACGTCGTCCGGGCAGCGCCGCTCGAAGTTGTGGTCGGCGCCGTCCACGATGATCACGCGGCTGCCGTTCGCGCCGCAGGCATAGGTGCCGCCCGCCTCGCTCGCATTCCCGCCCAGCGCATTGCAGCTCGTCACCGCCTGTTCCACCGGCACGGTGGTATCGGCATTGCCGAGCACGAACAGGAAGGGCGGGATCACGCCGGGGCCCTCGGCAGCGACAATCTCCGAGAGGCTGTTCTGCATGACGAGCTCGTCGTAGGGACGCTCGAGAGCGGCAAGGTCATCGACGCCAAGCAGCCGCGACAGCGTGCGCTTGGCGAAGCCGTGGCCTTCCTCGTACAGCCCGCCGGGACGCGCCTCGTCGATGAACTGCGCGAACTCGGTGGGGCCGTAGAAGTTGATGAAGCGCGCCACCCGCCCCGGATGCTGGGTGGCCACCCAGGTGGCGAGCTGGCCGCCCGCCGAATGCCCCATGGCATCCACCGGCGCGCCTTCGATGGCGCCGAACACGCTGCCGTTCTCCTCTACCCATTCCAGCGCCGCGCGCGCGGTGTCGAGAATGTCCTGGAAGCTCGCCTGCTGGCATTCCTTCGGCCCGTCCTTGTCGAGGATGAGCGGGTAGGAAGGCATGAACACCACGTGCGACTCGATCATGTGCGGCACCAGGATCTCGGCGGCCAGCATCGTCGTGGTGCGGTTGCGCCAGCCGCCGCCGTGGAAATACAGCAGTGGCCGCTTGCCGGTCGCACCGATGTCCTTCTGGTAGACGCGCATCTCCAGCTGGCAGGTGCCGTTCGGACCTTCCCAGTCCGGGAAATGGATCCGGCGCACGAACGGAATCGTTCCCGAGGCGGGCAGCATGTGGATGTCGAGGCGCGCGCCCTGGGCAAGCTCGGGCCGCGTGGCGCGGCCGCTGAAGGAAGTCGCCGTGACGACGGGATCATCCTCGGTCGCCCGCCAGGCCGCGGCATTGCCTACCTTGTGATCGAGCTCGTTGCCGAACAGCGTGTCCAGGCACCACTCCCGGAAAGTGATCCGTTCATAGGCGTTGGGGGGCGTGGCGGACGAGACGCGCAGATCGACGGTGAGGTTTTCCTCGATGTGCATGCAGGCAAGGGCGGCGTCGAGACCCGGGTCATCGTCATCATCGTTGCCGCCATCGTTTCCCGGCGGCGAGGGCGCGGCATCGCCCAGCTGGCTTTCCAGGTTGCAGCCGGCGGCGATGGCAACGCACAAGAACAGAAACAATATGCGCCAGCGCATGAACTCTCCCGTAGTCAGGACCCTCGACTGCCCGGGTCCAGACTGCCTGCGCCGTGCAAGCGCAGTGAATACGGATGCGTCCCTACGGCAATCCGCGTGCGGGTCATGCGCCGCGTACGCTTATCCGTCAAATCAGGGCCGGCGACTGCGGTAATTGCCCGGTTGCGCGGCCGGAAAAACAAAACCCCGCCGAGGGCGGGGTTTGCGGGGCGAAGCAGGCGGCGATCACTCGTCGCTGTCTTCGTCCCTGGTGAACTCGCCGCTGCGATCCGCGTTGGTGACGGTGCTGGCGGTGTTGTCGAGCTGCTGCTCGGTTTCGGCGCGCTTGCGGTCGACACGCTCGGACAGCTTGCTGTCCAGGTCGAGTTCGCCACTGCCGAGATTGCTGTTCAGCTTCGCGTTCAGCTTTTCCTGCATCTTGGCGTTCAGATCGACCGGCGGCACGGTAGCCTGGTCGGCGGCGATGGCCATGCCGGGCGCCGCGACGAAAGCGAGCAGGGCAGCAGTCCGGACAAGGCGGCTACGCACATTCTGCATGAATCAGTCTCCTGTAAGATGGCTGGCAGCAGCAGCTGCACCTCGGTGAAAACCCGGGGGTTTCCGCAAAACGGGCGGCATTGAATCATCGATGACACTCCGATGACAAGGATCGAATTCACGGCGTGCCGCCGGGCCTGGTCCCGCCCGGAAAGTCAAGTGCTTGTTTTTGTTAAATAAAATTTCGAGCAAATTTTGACCAAAGCAACGAGAAA
>JAJUFS010000144.1 GCA_029263725.1 Gammaproteobacteria bacterium
GGCGCGCCGCTTACCGTCCATCCGGGTCCGGTACGGGGCGGCGTGCTCGGCGTGCCGGGCGACAAGTCCGTCTCGCACCGGGCGCTGCTGATCGCCGCGCTCGCGGAAGGCGAGACGCGCATCCGCGGGTTGCTGGAGTCGGAGGACTGTCTTGCCACGGTCGCGGCTTTGCGCGCACTGGGCGTTGCCGTCGAGAAGACGGGCGAGGACTGGCGAGTGGTTGGGCGGGGCATGGACGGATGGCGCGCACCTTCCGGCGTCATCGACTGCGGCAATTCCGGCACCGCGATGCGCCTGCTCGCGGGGATGCTGGCCGGGCAGCCGTTCGTGGCGACATTGACTGGCGATGCATCCTTGCGGTCGAGGCCAATGCGGCGCGTCGCCGAGCCGCTGGGGCTGATGGGCGCCGGCATCGAAACGACGCCGGCGGGAACCGCGCCGCTCATCGTCCACGGCAGCGCACACCTTGAAGCCATCGAGTACCGGCTGCCGGTGCCATCCGCGCAGGTGAAGTCGGCCATCCTGCTGGCAGCGCTGCATGCCGAAGGCGAGACCCGGGTGATCGAGCCCGGCATCAGCCGTGACCATACCGAAATAATGCTGACCGCCTTCGGCGTGCCCGTGTCGACGGAAGGGAACACGGTCAGGCTGCATGGACCGGCGCGGCCGGTTTCGCCCGGCCTGCTGGAGGTGCCCGGCGATCTTTCCTCCGCAGCCTTTTTCCTGGTGCTCGCCGCCCTATCTTCCGGTTGCCGCATCGAGCTGCGCAACGTCGGCGTCAACCCGACGCGCGACGGCGTGCTGCGCCTGCTCAGGCGCATGGGCGCGAACATCGAAGTCCGCAATCTCCGCGAAACGGCGGCCGGCGAGCCGGTCGCGGATCTGGTGGCTGGATATGCGCCGCTTCGCGGCATCGTCATCGGACCGGAAGACGTTGCACTGGCGATCGACGAGATTCCGGTGCTGCTGATCGCTGCGGCGCAGGCCCAAGGCCGCACGGTGCTGCGCGGCGCGGGCGAGCTGCGGGTCAAGGAAAGCGACCGTCTCGCGGTGATGGCGCGCAACCTGCGCGCGCTCGGCATCAGCGTCGAAGAGTACGAGGACGGTCTTGCCGTGGAAGGGGGGCGCCTGCGCGGCGGCGAGGTGGACGCCGCCGGGGACCACCGCATTGCCATGGCGTTCGCGGTCGCGGCAACAGTGGCGGACGCGCCGGTGACGATAATGAATTCCGACAACATCAGGACGTCCTATCCGGGTTTCGCCGCCGACGCGCGGCAGCTGGGCGTGGACGTGAGGGAGCAACCATGAACAACATTCCCGTCATCGCCATCGACGGCCCAAGCGGCACCGGGAAGGGCACGGTCGCCCGGCTGCTGGCGGCGGAGCTGGGCTGGCACATGCTGGATTCCGGCGCGCTCTACCGGCTGCTGGCGCTGGCCGCGACGGACCGAGGTGTTTCGCTGCAGGACGAGAACGCGCTCGCGCGACTCGCGCCGGAACTGGACATCCGCTTCGGGGCGGACGAGCAGGGCGGGGAGGCCATCCTGCTCGATGGCGTCAACGTAACGGATCGCGTCCGATCGGAGCAGACCGGCGGACTTGCCTCGCAGATCGCGGCGTTTCCGCAGGTTCGCGAGGCCCTGGTGCAACGCCAGCGCGACTTCCGCGTGGCGCCCGGACTGGTCGCCGACGGACGCGACATGGGCACCGTGATTTTCCCGGATGCGGCCGCCAAGATTTTCCTGACGGCGAGCGCTGAAGCCAGGGCGCTCAGGCGCCATAAGCAGTTGAATGGCAAGGAAAACGATGCTAGCCTTACTGCCCTTTTTCGGGAGATATCCGCTCGTGACGAGCGTGATGCCAACCGGAAGACGGCACCTCTGAGACCGGCCGATGACGCGGTGGTGATCGACACCACCGAGCTCGACGTTCCAGGCGTGATGGAGCGCGTGCTGGAAGTGATCCGGGAACGTTGTCCCGAGGCCTTCCAGTCGCGATAGCAGGGCAGTCCGGTCTGCGCGGGAGTGCGCGGACCTGCTTTCAACCACCCCGGGGCGCCAGGAAGGATGCCACGGATCAACCGAAACGCCCGCGAGGGCACAGGAACATCAAATGTCTGAATCTTTTGCTGAACTCCTTGAACAAAGCATCAACCAGGAAGCGCTCCGCCCCGGCGCGCTGCTGAACGCGACGGTCGTCGACATTCGCGGTGACGTGGTCATCGTGAACGCAGGCCTGAAGTCGGAAGGCGTCATTCCCATCGAGCAGTTCCAGAACGAAGCCGGCGACATCGACGTCAAGGTCGGTGACGAGGTGGAAGTGGCGCTGGATGCCGTGGAAGACGGTTTCGGCGAGACCCGCCTGTCGCGCGAGAAGGCCGTGCGCGCCCGCAGCTGGACGCGTCTCGAGAAGGCCTTCGAGGCCGGCGAGATCGTCAGCGGCTTCATCAGCGGCAAGGTCAAGGGCGGCTTCACCGTCGACATCGACGAGGTGCGCGCGTTCCTGCCGGGCTCGCTGGTCGACGTGCGCCCGGTGCGCGACACCGCCTACCTGGAAGGCAAGCCGCTGGAGTTCAAGGTCATCAAGCTGGACCGCAAGCGGAACAACGTCGTGGTCTCGCGCCGCGCGGTGGTGGAAGAGGAGTACAGCGAGGAGCGCGAAAAGCTGCTCGAGAAGCTGCAGGAAGGCCTCATCGTCAAGGGCATCGTCAAGAACCTCACCGACTACGGTGCGTTCGTGGACCTTGGCGGCATCGACGGCCTGCTGCACATTACCGACATGGCCTGGAAGCGAGTCAAGCATCCTTCCGAAGTGGTCAACGTCGGCGACGAGATCGAAGTCAAGGTGCTCAAGTTCGACCGCGAGCGCAACCGCGTCTCGCTGGGTCTCAAGCAGCTCGGCGATGATCCCTGGGAAAGCATTGCCCGCCGTTACCCGGTCGGCACCCGCGTCTTCGGCCGCGTCACCAACCTCGCCGACTACGGTGCGTTCGTCGAGATCGAGGAAGGCGTGGAAGGCCTGGTGCACGTGTCCGAGATGGACTGGACCAACAAGAACGTCAACCCGGGCAAGGTCGTGCAGATCGGCGACGAAGTCGAAGTCATGGTGCTCGACATCGACGAGGAACGCCGCCGTATCAGCCTCGGCATGAAGCAGTGCGTGCCGAACCCGTGGGAAGAGTTCGCCGCGACACACCAGAAGGGCGACCGCCTCTCCGGCAAGATCAAGTCGATTACCGATTTCGGCATCTTCGTCGGCCTGGATGGCGGCATCGACGGCCTGGTTCACCTGTCCGACATCGCCTGGGACCTGCCGGGCGAGGAAGCCGTCCGCAATTACAAGAAGGGCGACGAAGTCGAGGCGGTGGTGCTGTCCGTGGATCCCGAGCGCGAGCGCATCTCGCTCGGCATCAAGCAGCTTGACCAGGATCCGTTCTCGCTGTTCCTTGGCGAGCATCCGAAGGGCTCGATGGTGACCGGCAAGGTCATCGAAGTGGACGCCAAGGGCGCGCGCGTCGATCTCGGCAACGGCATCGAGGGCTACCTGCGTGCCTCCGAGCTGTCCCGCGAGCGCGTCGAGGACGCCCGCAGCGCCCTGAACGAGGGTGACGACATCGAAGCCCGTGTGATCGGCGTGGATCGCAAGAACCGCGTGGTGAGCCTGTCCGTGAAGGCCAAGGAAATCCACGAGGAGCGTGAAGCCATCTCCGACTACGCACGTAGCGACGAAGGCGGCACGACCACGCTCGGTGATCTGCTCAAGGAGCAGATGAAGAAGTAAGCCTGTGAGAAAGGCGGCCGCACGCTGGTGCGGCCGCCTGTTTTCTGATTTACTTGTTCCGTAAGTTCCCGTAGGACAAGAAAAAACAGGCAGGAATCTCCTGTAATGACCAAGTCCGAACTGATCGAAATCCTGTCCCGCAAGCAGAGCCACCTTCCCGCCAAGGACGTGGAGCTTGCGGTGAAGTCGTTGCTCGAGCAGATGAGCAATGCACTCGCCGACGGGCGTCGGATCGAGATCCGGGGTTTCGGCAGCTTTTCCCTCCATTACCGTCCCCCGCGCATGGGCCGCAATCCGAAGACCGGTGAGGCCGTCGCGCTGGCGGGCAAGTACGTGCCACATTTCAAACCCGGCAAGGATCTGCGCGAGCGGGTCAACCAGGACTTCCAGGCGGAAGCCTCCAGTGCAGGCGAGCTCGAACATGCGGGCGAACTGAAGCAGGCCGGCAACGACGTCTGA
>JAJUFS010000172.1 GCA_029263725.1 Gammaproteobacteria bacterium
GCCGGCATTTCCGCTTCCAGCTGCGCGCCGCTCAGTTCCGCGAGATCCGCCAGCACTTCATCCCCTTGCAGCACGCGGCCGTCGTGGCGCACGGCGACGGATGCGATGGCGTCATGCGGGAAGGACAGTGCCGGCAGCGCCATGGCCACGCTGAAGCCCAGCTGCGGGTCGAAGTGCATCGCGACTTCCTCGCGACGATGCGGCACCAGGCCGGTGGCGGCGATCAGCACCAGCTCGCCCTGCTCCCGCTCCAGCATCTGCAGCGCCTCTTCAAGGCGCGTGTCGCCGAACTCGCGCAGGTACTGCTGGACCAGCGCGTCCAGCCGGTTGATGTACGCCAGTCGCAGCAGGCGGCGCTGCAGGTCCACCGGCACGCGGCCGTGTTCCCGGTACACCTGGTAAGCCTTGCGGTAGGCGATCAGCGCGTCGTCCGGCTCGCCGTTGGCCTCGAAGATCAGCCCGGAGAGATAACGCGCCGTGGCATCGGCGCCGTGCGGCGCGAATCCGCCCCAGCGACGCTGCAGCAGGATGTCGATCTGCATGGCCTCGACGCGCGCGCCCTCGAGGTCGCCGAGTTCGAGGCGGTTGAGCGCCTGGTAGAAGTGCAGCTGGATCTGCTCGAAGGGCGGCGGCTGGTAGCCGCCCAGCCCTTCGGTCAGCACGAGGCTGGAGGCAAGCTCGGAGATGCTGGTGGCTTCCTGGAAGGTGATCAGCGGCTTGGCCGCCTCGAAGGCCGCGATGCTGCCCTCGATGTCGCCGGCCATGCGCAGCAGCAGCCCCTTGTGAATGAGGTACAGCGCCACGCCATCCTTCTGCCCGGCGCTTTCCAGGTGTTTCAGCGCAAGGTCCGGCTGGTTGTGATAAAGCGGCTGCTCGACGCTGCGCAGCCAGCCGCCGGCGGCGACACAACCGCCGAGCAGCATGGCAAACGCAACGGCGACGCAGGCCGGCAGGCCGTTGCGGCTCGCCATCCTGCCCCCCTTTCCTTGTTTCCGTTACGGGCGGATGGCGCCAGCCTCGATATCCTTCTTGATCTTCTTCTGGCCGATCCAGACCTTGCGGTTGTCCTTCATGCTGATGAGCTCGAGATCGACCTGGTAATAGACCACCGCGCGCCGCCCGGCGGCGTCGACGATGCTGTTGATGCTGCCGGAGAGCATGTAATCGGCGCCGCGTTCCTGGCCCATGGCGCTGCGCGTGGACTCGCTGGCATGCACGTCCTGGTCGGCACGCTCCTCGCGCACCACGTCGCGCTCGTCGCGGCTGGCGACGAAGTCGGCGCGGCCGGAGTTGATCAGCGCGCGCTCGATGTCCTTGACGAAGGTCTCGGTGTTGATGTGCTCATGGCTGACGTTGCGGATGCGCCCGACGATCACCGCCGGCCGGCCGCCGTAGTTGAGGCGGTGCTCCTCGATCCATGGCCGCGACAGCATGTCCGCGATCATTTCCTCGGACACGAGGCGGGAATCGGTGTCGTTCCAGCGGCCGCTGACGTCGGTGACGGTGTCGGTGCCGATGCGCGACACCTTCGGCGCGCCCGAACAGCCGGCGAGCACCAGGACAGCGGCGAGGGCCGCGGCGCGAATCACTGCATTCACTTGCATCGATCAGTTCCTCTCATTGATGAAGCGGTCGAACAGGGTTTCACCATGCATTTCCAGGTGGTTCACGAAGCCCTCGTTCATCAGGTTGGAGTTGCGCACGATTTCCTGGACGCGCTTGAGGTCGAGCTCGGCAAGGCTCCAGACGTCGCCCTTCCTGCGATCCTGCCAGCGCGCGATGATCTCGGTGCCGGACATGTTGAGGCGGGTGAGGTTGTCGATCTGCCGCGAGATGGCACGCTCCTCGACGCTGCCGTCGTCGTAGCCGGCGCTGGCGATGTAATCCTGCGATACCACGTTCATGAACGAGGACAGCACCCGCGCCACCTCGGCCCGCGCGCGGTCATCCGCGGTGGTCCGCTGCAGGGAGGCATCCGGCATCTTCGGCGCCGAGCCGATGCCGTGGATGAGGCGGCCGCCGCGGTTGTCCAGCGCCTGCACGCCTTCGTTGACCCAGTCGGGCGCGCCCTTGATGGCGAGATCGCTTTCCACCCTGGTGCGGCCGCCGGCGCAGGCCGCGAGCGCAACGCCCATCACCAGTACCGCGACTGCTGCAAAGATTCTGTTTGTCATGGCTGTTCCTCGATGACTCCTGGGCATGGAATTCGGCAAGCGGAAGGATGTCCCTTGGCTTCCGGCCCGCTTCCTCGGGCCGTGACACGATAAGACATAAGCGCGACGGCGGGAACCTCTACCCCCTCAGCCCCACAGCGCAGCATCAAGATCCTCGTCCCGCCAGGCGAAAAAGCGCGCCGGAATGCGCCCGCCCGTCATGACAACGCCTTCGCGCGAGAGCCGCTCACGCTGCGTCAGCCAGGGTTCCGAATCCGGCGGAAACGCCAGCCGGCCGTCGGAACGCACCACCCGATGCCAGGGCAGCGCGCCGCTCGGCGCTTCGCGCAGCAGCCTTCCCACCAGACGGGCGCGGCGCGGCAGGCCCGCGCGCGCCGCCACCTCGCCGTAGGCGGCGACCCTGCCGCGCGGAATGGCGCGGACGGCGGCGAAAATCGCTTCGCGGATGGGATCGGTCGTGGTCATGGCCTGCCTGCCATTGCGTGGCCGTCAGTATAAATAAGTGGTCGGAAAATCCGCCTTCGGTCAGGCTTTCGTTATTACTCGCCATTAATAACGAAACATTCGGATTTTTTTCTTCTATTCGACAATATAGGCGAAAAGTTGCCTTTTCCTCATTACTGACGAATAATTGCGATTATTGAATTTTATTCGTCGGAAAAAACGAAATGAAAATCCTTCCCACGGCATCGGATGCAGCCATCCTGCAGGAAATCGGTGAACGCCTTGCCGCCGAACGCGTGCTGCGCGAGCTAACCCAGGCTGACCTCGCCCGCGAGGCCGGGGTGTCGAAGCGCACGGTGGAGCGGCTGGAGAACGGCGAGTCGGTGCAGCTTGCCAACCTGGTGCGGGTGCTGCGCGCGGTCGGCCTGCTGGAAAAGCTCGACGCGCTGCTCCCGCCTGCCGCCCCCGGCCCCATGGACCTGCTGGCCGGGCGGCGGCGCCC
>JAJUFS010000115.1 GCA_029263725.1 Gammaproteobacteria bacterium
CCGCGCAGCGCCTCGTGCGTGAAGGTCCTTTCCGGATCATGCAGCTCGGGCAGCGCGAACTCCGGCACGGAGCGACCGATGTGCGGCGACGGCACCTCGCCGGGATTGCGGAACAGTCCCGCCCACAGGGCGGAAAACAGGGCGATGACGATGGCCAGCGGCAGGATGTAGCGCCACATCAGCCCTTCCCTCCGTTGCCGTTGCGCCGGTAGCGGCGATCAAACGCGGCGAGCAGACCGCCGATCGCCATGAAGACCGCGCCCAGCCAGATGAAGCGCACCAGCGGCTTGACCTGCAGGCGCACGCTCCAGGCGTCCTCGCCTAGCGGTTCGCCCAACGCCGCGAACAGGTCGCGATCCAGGCGCGCGGCGATGCCCGCCTCGGTCATGGCGGCGCGCTGCGTGGTGTAGGCGCGCTTCTGCGAATGCATGGTCGTGACCGTTTCGCCTTCGCGCGACACGCGGATCACGCCCTCGTCGGCGATGTAGTTCGGGCCGCGCACTTCGCGCAACTCATCGAGCTGCCATTCGTAACCCGCGAACTCCACCGGCTGGCCGATGTACAGAGCGGCGTCACGCTCGTAGCCGTAGGTCGAGACCACGGCAATGCCGAGCGCGGTGACACCAAGGCCGAAGTGCGCGAGCGACATGCCCCAGCTCCACAGCGGCGCCTTGCGCAGGCCATCGAAGCCGGAATGCTTCATGCGGCGTAGCGGATCGGCGAATGCACTCGCCATGGCCCACAACCCGAGCCACACGCCCACCACCGCAAGCACGCCGCCTCGGCCCCAGGTGAAGGCCGCGGCGATGATGGCGATGATCACGCTCACGACCAGCGGCCCGCGCAGTTCGCGCAGGCTGGCGCGCCAGTCATCGCGCTTCCAGTTCGCCACGGGACCGAAGGCCACGGTGAGCAGCAGCGGCACCATCAACGGCACGAACACCGCGTTGAAGTACGGCGGGCCGACGGAAATCTTGCCCAGCTCGAGCACATCCAGGAACAGCGGATACAGCGTGCCGAGCAGCACCGCGCCGGCCGCGACCGTCAGCAGCACGTTGTTCAGCAACAGGAAGGATTCGCGCGACCACACCTGGAAGCCGCCGCCCACCGGCAGCTTCGGCGCGCGCACCGCGTACACCGTCAACGCGCCGCCGACCACGAAAGCCAGGAACGCCAGAATGAACACGCCGCGCGCCGGATCGGAGGCGAAGGCATGCACCGACACCAGCACGCCGGAGCGCACCAGGAAGGTGCCGAGCAGCGACAGCGAGAACGCCGCGATGGCCAGCAGCACCGTCCAGCTCAGGAAGGCGCCACGCTTTTCGGTGACCGCAAGCGAATGAATCAACGCTGTACCGACCAGCCACGGCATGAACGAGGCGTTCTCCACCGGGTCCCAGAACCACCACCCGCCCCAGCCGAGCTCGTAGTACGCCCACCAGCTGCCGAGCGCGATGCCCAGCGTCAGGAACATCCACGCCACCGTCGTCCACGGCCGTGCGCTGCGCGCCCAGGCGATGCCGGGCTCGCGATCCAGCATCGCGGCGATGGCGAACGCGAACGGCACCACGAAGCCGACGTAACCGAAGTACAGCATCGGCGGATGCAGCGCGAGCGCCGGGTCCTGCAGGATCGGATTGAGATCACGGCCTTGCGCGGGCGGCGCATCGAGACGCACGAACGGGTTCGAGGTGAACAGCGTGAACAGCAGGAAACCGACGCTCACCAGACCGAGCACGCCGATGACCCGTGAGGCGAACTGTTCGGGCAGCTTCGCGATCAGCGTCACCGCCAGCGTCCAGCCCGAGAGCACCATGATCCAGAACAGCAACGAGCCCTCGTGCGCGCCCCACACCGCCGCGATCCGGTACGGCCACGGCAGCTGCGTGTTGGAGTTCTGCGCGACGTACAGCAGCGAGAAGTCGTTGACGAGAAACGCCGTGGCGAGTGCAAGCAGCGCCAGCAGCACGAAGCCGGTCTGCCCGATCACCAGCGCGCGCGACCATTGCATCCAGGCCGCGTCATTGCGATGCGCGCCGCCGAGCCCCGCGAAAGCCTGCAGCAGGGAAAGCGACAGCGCCGCAATCAGCGAAAAATGCCCGAGTTCAGCCAGCATCAGTGGTCACCGCCCTGGGCGGCCTGCTGTTCCTTGCTGCGCCTGACGCCTTCGTAGTGGGCCTGCTTGATGGAATCCGCCACTTCCGGCGGCATGTAGTTCTCGTCGTGCTTGGCGAGCACTTCATCCGCGACGAACAGGCCGTCGTCGTTCACGCGGCCATGCGCGACGATGCCCTGCCCTTCGCGGAACAGGTCGGGAAGAATGCCGGTGTATTCGACCGGCACCGTGGTCTGGGTGTCGGTCAGCACGAAACGCACGGTGAGCGAACCCGCCTCGCGTTCGACGCTGCCGTCAACGACGATGCCGCCGAGCCGGAATTTCCGGTCCAGCGGCACGTCGCCGGCGTGCACCTGCGAGGTGCTGTAGAAGTACAGCAGGTTCTCCTGGAAGGCGCGCAGGCCGAAGGCTGCGGCCACCGCCACGCCCGCGATCACGAGTACCACGAAGAACATGCGCTGCTGACGCGCGGTCATTTGCTCACCTCCGCCGCGTTGCGTACGCGGATCTCACGCAGTACCCGGGCGTGCCTGCGCCAGGCGAACACGAGGTTCGCGACCAGCACCAGCAAGGTCAGCCCGAACGATGACCATACGAAGGGCGCGTAGCCGCCCATTGCCAGGAATTCCTGCATTCAGAGCTCCTTCACCCAGGCACTGCGACGCTCGCGCTCCAGCGTTTCGGCACGCGCGCGCTGCAGGGCAACGGTGATGAAAAACAGGGTAAAGCCCAGGAACATGACCAGCAGCGGCCAGAGCATGTCCACGGTGATCGAAGGCTTGCCGAACTTGGTGATGGTGGCCGGCTGGTGCAGCGTGTTCCACCACTCCACCGAGTAATGAATGATCGGCACGTTGACGACGCCCACCAGCGCCAGCACCGCGCTGGCGCGGTCGCCCTGCTTGCGGTCCTCGAAGGCGCGGTTGAGCGCCATGTAGCCGAAGTACAGAAAAAGAAGAATCAGCTCCGAGGTCAGTCGCGCGTCCCACACCCACCACGTGCCCCACATCGGCCGGCCCCAGATGGAACCGGTGGCCAGCGCCAGCGCCGTGAAGGAAGCGCCCAGCGGCGCCACCGCATTCGCAGCCACGTGCGCGAGTTTCATGCGCCAGATGAGCCCGATCGCCGCCGCAGTGGCCATCACCACGTAACCGAACATCGACAGCCACGCGCTCGGCACGTGCACGTAGATGATGCGGAAGGCATCACCCTGCTGGTAATCCGGCGGCGCGAGATACAGCCCGCCCACCGCGCCGATGATGATCAGCAGCAGCGCCGGCCAGCCCGTCCAGGGAATGATCGCGCCCGCCATGCGGTAGTAATGCGGCGGCGAAGCGAGTTGATGGAACCATTTCCACATGTCAGTTTCGTTACACCCTTCGTTTTGCGCGCTGACAAGCGATGCGCTTCTTCCGAGGAGGTAGAAGGAAGAAGGGAGAAGGAAGAAGACCGCTGGCCTGTTCTGCCTTCTTTCTTCTCCCTTCTCACCTCTTCTCTAATCCAGACTGATCCTCAACGCCCCTGCCATCGCCAGCGGGCCGAGGCTCGCGCCCAGCGCGGCGAGGAAGGCGAGCATGTACAGCGGCCCGGTGGGCCAGTCGCCACCCATGGCGAGCAGCGTGCCGCGCGCGCCAAAGATCAGCACCGGCACCGCCAGCGGCAGCACCAGCACCGGCAACAGCAATCCGTGCGATCGCAGGGAAACGGTCAGCGCCGCGCCGATCGCGCCGAGCAGGCTGAAGGCCAGCGTGCCCGGCAGCAGCAGCAGCAGTATTGCCGGCAGCGATTGTCCCGGAATTCCGAGCGGTACCGCGATGACCGGCGTCAAGATAACCAGCGGCAATCCCGTCACCATCCAGTGGGACAGGACACGAAGCAACGCAATATACCCCAACGGCACCGGGCTCAGGGCCTGCTGCTCCAGCGTGCCGTCGAGGTAATCCGGCGTGAACAGCCCGCCGAGGCCGATGAGGCTGGCGAGCAGCGCGGCCACCCAGAGGATGCCCGGCGCGAGCTTCTGCATGAACGCCGCTTCCGGCGTCACGGCGAGCGGAAACACCAGCGCCACCATCGTGAAGAACATCAGCGGGTTGAGCGCATCGCCCACGCGCCGCCAGGCCAGCAGCAGGTCGCGGCGCAGCAGTGCCCGCGTTGCCTTCATGCCGCGCCTCCGAGTTCGATCACGCGCGCATCCAGGCCCTGCGGCAGCGGCTGGTGCGTGCTGAGGATGACCATTCCCTTCGTTGCCTGTTCCGCGATCCAGCGCGCGGTCAGCGCGATGCCGTCGACGTCCAGGCTGGTGAACGGCTCGTCCAGCAGCCAGGCGTCCGCCGTGGAGGTACGCAGCCTGGCCAGCGCAGCACGGCGCCGCTGCCCCGCGGAAAGCTGCTGCGCCGGCACGCCGAAGCGATGCGCAAGACCGGCTTCCGCGAGCGCGGCGTCGATGCCTTCGATCGAGCCGCCATCGAGCGCATTCAGCGCCCGCAGGTTTTCGCGCACGTCGAGCCCGCCCTTGAGCGCGTCGTGATGCCCGACGAAACGGAACCGCGCCCGCGCCTCGGGCCCCACGCGGCCGCGATAACGCCTGCCGAACCAGTGAATCTCGCCGTCATCGGCGAGCGTGAGGCCCGCAAGCGTGCGCAGCAAGGTGGTCTTGCCGCTGCCGTTCGGGCCCTTGAGATGGATGATTTCGCCGAGCGAGGCGCGGAAGGAAAGATCGCGAATCAGGCAGCGTTCCCCCCGCCAGATTTCCAGCTTGTGCACGCGCAGCGTGTCGCTGTGCGGTTCCGTCGTGGTTCGCATTGAAGCTCCGCCGTGCGGCGCTGGTGGTGCCCAGGGCCGGACTCGAACCGGCACGGCCTCGCGGCCAGCGGATTTTAAGTCCGCTGCGTCTACCATTCCGCCACCCGGGCGCGGTTACGAGTTCCGAAAGGCTTTCGAGGGAAAAAATGGAGGCTGGGGTCGGAATCGAACCGGCGTACACGGCTTTGCAGGCCGCTGCATGACCACTCTGCCACCCAGCCTTTGCTGACTGCCCCGACGAAAGCCGGGGAAATTTAGCATATCGTGGAAGCGCTTACTAATCGCTTCTCGAATCTGCCTGAAATGAAAAACCCCGGCGTTGCCGGGGTCTTTCGAAGATGGAGCGGGAAACGAGACTCGAACTCGCGACCCCAACCTTGGCAAGGTTGTGCTCTACCAACTGAGCTATTCCCGCTTCGAGGCTGCGTATTTTAGTGACAGTAAAATGGCTGTCAAGCCCTGCTCATTGCCTGCCGGCCTCGTCCCGCAGCCAGGCGCGTGCCGCACGCAGGTAACCGAACATGCTCCACAGCGTGAGCACCGCCGCAACGAACAGCAGGATCACGCCCAGAGTGTAGACCGGCAGCGGGCCGAGGTCATGGCGGAACAGCAGCATGGTGATCGAGACGATCTGCATGCCGGTCTTGAGCTTCCCGAGCCAGCTGACCGCCACCCGTGAACGCGCGCCGGATTCCGCCATCCATTCGCGCAGCGCGGAAATGGTGATCTCGCGACCGATGATCACCGCCGCCGGCAGCGCCAGCAGGATGCGCCCGTCCGCCTGCACCAGCACCACCAGCGCAACGGCAACCAGGATCTTGTCGGCCACCGGATCGAGGAAGGCGCCGAGCTTGGAAGTGACGCTCCAGCGCCGCGCCAGCCAGCCATCCAGCCAGTCGGTGATGCCGGCGAGCGCGAACAGGAATGCCGACAGCGGCGGCGCCAGCCAGTGCAACAGCGGCGAGTGCACGTACAGCGGCATGTAGAACACCGCCACGAACACCGGGATCAGCGCCATGCGCGTCCAGGTGAGCGCCATGGGGAGGCGTTCGAGCAGGACCGAATTACTCGCCGTGGAAGTGTTCGTAGACACGTCTGGC
>JAJUFS010000047.1 GCA_029263725.1 Gammaproteobacteria bacterium
GCGCGGTCGCGCTCCCTCGCGATCTGGCTCGCCTGCCAGGCCATCACGGCGCCGAAGATCAGCACGAGCATGAACACGGTGGTTGCGGTTGCCGCGGCGAGCGCGTGCTGGCGCAACAGCTTGCCGGTCCGATAGAGGAAGGTGTGCGGTCCGGCCTGTGGTGCACGCCCTTCGATTACCGCGGTGATGTCCTCGCTGAACGCGGCGGCGGTCGCATAGCGGCGGTTGCGCTCCTTCTCCAGCGCCTTGCAGGTGATCCAGTCGAGTTCGCGCGGGAGCTTGTGCGGGGTGCGGCGGCCGGGCGGCGGCGGTTCCTGTTCGCGGATGATCTTCTGGATCTCCGTCCAGCTGTGACGTTCGCTGGAGATCTGCAATGGTGTGGTGCCTGTCAGCAGCTCGTAGAGAATCGCGCCAAGCGCGTAGACGTCAGCGCGCGTGTCGACGTCCAGCGGCGAGACGTCGGCCTGCTCGGGACTCATGTAATCCGGCGTGCCAAGGAAGCTGCCGACCCGGGTTTCCAGCGTGTGCTCGGTCAGCCGCACGGTGAGCGCCTTGGCGATGCCGAAGTCGATGATCTTCGGCGCGGGCTTGCCGAGTTCCTCGGTGATCAGGATGTTGGACGGCTTGAGGTCGCGGTGAATCACGCCCTTCTGGTGCGCGTGCTGGACGGCGTCGCAGACCTGGCGAAACAGTTCGAGGATGGCCTCCAGCGACGGCTTGCGCTGGCTGCAATAGCGCGTGATGGGTTCGCCGGAGACGTATTCCATCACGATGTACGGGCGCTGGTCCGCGGTGGTGCCGGCATCGAGAATGCGCGCGATGCCGGGATGGTTCATCAGCGACAGCGCCTGGCGCTCGGCATCGAAGCGCGCCAGCACTTCGCGGCTGTGATGACCTGCGCGCAGCACCTTGATGGCCACGCGCCGGCGCACCGGCTCGCGCTGTTCGGCGGCGTAGACGATGCCCATGCCGCCTTCGCCAAGGCGCTGCAGGATGCGGTAAGGACCGATGCGTTCCGGGTCGGCGGGGTCCAGCCTGAGAAAGCCGCTTTCCCTTGCGGCGGTGTCGCTGTGATGCCGCAGCAGGCGCAGCACGCGTTCGCGCAGCTCGGGTTCGGCGCCGTGGTCGTCGAGGAACGCGGACCAGCGCTGCGGCTCCTCGTCAACGCAGAGATCGAAGAGCTGTCGTTCGCGTTCGAAGTCCGTCATGCCGAGTCCCTTCAGTCATCCAGCCGTTCCTTGAGCCAGGCGCGCGCGAAGCTCCAGTCGCGCTTCACCGTGGCGGGCGAGACGTCCATCGCTTCCGCGGCTTCCTCGATGCTGAGTCCCGCGAAGTAGCGCAGCTCCACCAGCCGCACCATGCGCGGGTTGTGCTGCTCCAGTTCGTTGAGCGCGTCCTCCAGCGCCAGCAGGTCGACGTCGGCGCCGGGAACGTCCACGTCCAGGTTGGTGAGCGTGACGCGCTGCAGTCCGCCGCCGCGCTTGGCGGCATCGCGGCGCCGGGCGTGATCGACCAGCACGCGCCGCATGGCTTCGGCGGCGGCGCCGAAGAAGTGCCGGCGGTTCTGCCAGTCGGTGCCGCTGTCGGCGAGGCGCATCCAGGCTTCGCTGACCAGCGCAGTGGGCTGCAAAGTGTGTCCGATGAGTTCAAAACGCATCTGGCCGACAGCCATGCGTCGCAGTTCGTGGTAGACGAGTTCGATGAGATCGTTGTAGGCGTGACGTTCGCCCGCGTTGATGCGGTTCAGCAGAACAGTGATCTGCGACGCCCCCATGCAGCCTCCCAAACCTTCGCGTCGCCTCGCGAAAGCATAGTAGCTCAGCGCGCGGTTTTCCTGTGACGTGAGGCGAGCAGGTTGAGCAGTCCTTCCGGACGTGTCGTGGCCGCGGAACGGGCCAGCAGGTCGGCGAAGGCGTCGATTTCCATCGGCCGGCCCAGCAGGAAGCCCTGGCCATGACGGCAGCCGATGGCCAGCAGGTGTTGCCGCTGCGCGTCAGTCTCGATGCCTTCGGCGAGCAGTGTCACGCCCAGTTCATCGCCGAGCGCCACCATGGTGCGCACGAAGCCGAGCTGCTGGCGGTTCTCCGGCAGGTCGGTGATGAAGCTGCGGTCGATCTTGAGCTTGTTCACCGGCAGGCGCAGCAGGTGGCTTAGCGATGAATAGCCCGTGCCGAAGTCATCGAGCGCGATGCTTACGCCCATCTCGCGCAGCCGGCTGAGCACGTCCACGGCCTGGTCCGGGTCGCGCATCGCCATGCTCTCGGTGACTTCGATCTCGAGCTGATGCAAGGGCGCGTTCCATTCCTCGGCGGCCTTCTGCAGGAAGAAGCCGAGCCGCCCGTCGTCGAGCTGGTGGCCGGCGACGTTCACCGCGACGGTGATCTCCGGCAGTCCGCGGCCGCGCCATTCGTGCAGCGCCTGGCAGACGCGATCCATCACGAACTCGCTGATGCGATCGATCAGCCCGGTCTGCTCCGCCACCGGGATGAACACGCCCGGGCTGATCGGGCCGTGATCGGCGTGCGTCCAGCGCGCCAGCGCTTCCGCGCCGATCAGCGCATTGCTGGCGAGATCGAACTGCGGTTGCAGGTGCAGCGAAAGCCCCTGGTGATTCAGCGCGTGGCGCAGTTCGGATTCGATGTGGAAATGCCGCCGGCGCGTGTGCAGCAGCGAGGGGCGAAAGCGTTCGGCGACGTTCGCGCCGATGCGCTTGGCGGCGCGCAGCGTGAGCTCGGCGGCGTCGATCAGCGCGGAGACGCTGTCGCCATCCTCGGGATAGATGGCGTAGCTGATGTTGTAATCCAGCAGCACCACGTTGTCGTCCACCGTCATCTCGCGACGGAAGGCGACGCCGATTTCCTCGGCGATGGCGGCGGGCACGTCGGCATCGTCCGCGTCCTCGATGATCAGCGCGAACTTGTCCTTCTCCAGCCGCGCGATCACCTCGGGCGCGCGCGGCAGCGCCTGCAGGCGGCGCGCCACGTTCTGCAGCACCTGGTCGCCTGCGGCGCGGCCGAAGCCGTCGTTGATGCGCGCGAAGTCGCGGAAGTCGAGCAGCATCACCGCGCAGCGTCCGCCGCTCTGCTCGCAGTGGCGCAGCTGCTCGGCGAGTTCCTCGTAGAAGCTGTGGGAGTTGGGCAGGCGAGTGACCGGGTCGAAGCTGGCGAGCAGCTGCTCGCGCAGGCGGGCGCTTTCGACGCGCTGCAGGCGAGCCGCGTAACCGCCCAGCAGCACGGCCATGACGGCGACGAAGGCCACGCCCTTGAAGCTCTGCAGGAACGCGAGCGACTGCGCGGAGCCCGCGAGGAATTCCACCGCGCGATCGCTCAACAGCACCCAAGCCGCCGCGATCACGAAATACGCTATTCCCAGCTTGATTCCCGCGCGTCGTGCGCCGGTCTCGGCGCTTCGCGTCATGCCATCACCGCCATCCGTGATGTTCCCTCGTTACGGTCATGGGTTGTTGATAGCACAACTGGCCGGAAATGTAACTTTACTTCCCGTTTGAGTCCGGCGTTGCCTCGTGCTCCTTGCGCACCAGCGCCTGCACAACTTCCACCATGGCGGCGTAACCGCCCGCGAGTTCCGGATCGGTCATGTAGCTGCCGTTCACCGCCATCGCCGGCACGCTGCGCACCGCGTAGCGCCGCGCGATGACATCCGCCTGCTGCACGCGGGAGGCGACTTCCAGCGAGGCATAAGCCTGGCGAAAGGCCGCTTCATCGACATCCGCGACCTCGGCGAAGAAGGCGGCCAGCTCATCCACCGTATTGAGCGTGCGTTGCTGTTCGTGCAGGGCGGCGAACAGGGCCGGATGCACCCGGTCGAGCACGTCCAGCGCTTCGGCGGTGTAGTAGGCGCGCGCCAGCACTTCCCAGCCGCGGTTGAGCGTCACCGGAATGCGCCGGAAGCTCACTTCCGCCGGCTTGTTCTCCAGCCATTCGGCAAGGTGCGGCTCGGCGGCATAGCAGTGCGGGCAGCCGTACCAGAAGAATTCCAGCACCTCGATCCGCCCCGGAGGGACGGCGACGGGCTGGGCCGGCACGACGTGGCGGAACTGCACGGGTTCATCGACGGCAGGCGGGGTCTCGGCCTGGGCTAGGGCGAAAGCGGGAAACAGCAGCGCGAGGGCGAAAGCGGGGATCTTCATCAGCCTGGTCCTCCGAAACGACAAGGGCGGCTTGCGCCGCCCTCGTCATGCATGAGCAGGAAACCGAAGCTTACTGCAGGCCTTCGATCAGCGATGCGACGGCGCGCATGTCTTCTTCACTCATCTGCGAAGCGATGTTGCGCATGATCTGGTTCTGGTCCGTCTGGCGCTCGCCCGCGGCGTAGGCGCGCAGCTGGTTGACCGTGTAGACGGCGTGCTGGCCGGCCAGCGCCGGGTAACCGGCGGCGGCGTTACCCTTGCCGGCGGGGCCGTGGCAGGCGATGCAGGCCGGGACGTTGCTCTCCGGCAGGCCGCCGCGGTAGATGCGCTCGCCGCGCGCCACCAGTTCCGGATCGGCCGCGCCCGGCTTGACCTGCTGCGAGGCGAAGAAGGCGGCGAGATCGCGCATGTCGTCCTCGCTCAGGCCCTGCGTCTGGCCGAACATCAGCGCATTGAAGCGCGGGCTGTCGTTCTGCGGCAGCTTGAAGGCCTTCAGCTGCTCGAAGGTGTAGTCGGCATGCTGGCCCGCGATCTTCGGCCACTCCGGGTTGATGCTGTTGCCGTCGGTGCCGTGGCAGGCGGCGCAGGGCAGCGCCTTCTCGGCTCCCGCGGCGGCATCGCCGCCGATGAGGTTGTCGCCGGCAACGGCCGGTCCGGCGGCAAGAAGCAGGAGTGCGCTCAGTCGAGCCAGCAGCAGTTTCATTTGACTGGATCTCCGGTCGTTCTGGTGGACGGATTTTCGCCGGCGGGGGCGTGCTAAACTCGCCGCGCCGCACTGCGGACCTTCAACGAAGGGCGCAATTTTACACTACTAAGCCCGAGCGCGGTCCACCGACATGCCTGACTTCCGCGACACCCGCTTTCTCACCAGCGCCGCCGACGCGGGCGGCTTCCCGCCGCCGGGCGGACCGGAGATCGCCTTTGCCGGCCGTTCCAACGCCGGCAAGTCCAGCGCGCTTAACGCCATCACCGCCACCCGCGGGCTCGCCCGCACCTCGAAGACTCCCGGCCGCACCCAGCTGATCAACTTCTTCGACCTGCCGGGCGGCGGCCGGCTCGTGGACCTGCCGGGCTACGGCTTCGCACAGGTGCCGGACGCCATCAAGGCGCGCTGGCGGCAGCTCATGGAGTCCTACCTGAACGGCCGCGAGACGCTGGCGCGCATCGTGCTGGTCATGGACATCCGCCATCCTCTCAAGCCTTTCGACGAGCAGATGCTCAGCTGGGCCGAGCACGCCGGGCGGCCGGTGCATGTCCTGCTCACCAAGGCCGACAAGCTCACCCGCAATCACCAGAACCAGGCGCTCGCCAAGGTCCGCAAGGCCCTGCCGGAAGCCAGCCTGCAGCTTTTTTCCGCCCAGGACGGCACCGGCGTGGATGTGGCAAGGCAACATCTGGCGGCCTGGCTGGGCTGGGACGAGTGGCAGCCCAGGGCGCAGAAATGAAAATGCCCGCAGGCGGGAAGCGCTGCGGGCAAAAAGTTCCGGCCCGAGGGGGATCAAGACCGGAACGATGACGGCCGGTTGGGGAGACCGGACGTCACATTCGCTCAGGGAGGGAGCGAAGGACACATTGCTGTGTCCAAGGGGTATGACAGGCCTTCCGCGATTTAGTTCCCAGCCGGACTAAAATTTTTTTCAGGTGGAAGGGAGAAGGAAAAAGGTAGAGGAAAAAGTCGGAATTCTTCTTCTCACATCTCCCTCCCTCAATGCGCCTCATCCCAGTTGGCGCCGACGCCGGTGTCCACGCGCAGGGGCACTTCCAGGGTTGCGGCAGCGCACATGCGCTCGACGATGCCGGCGCGCAGCGCCTCGACGTCCTTTTCGGCCACCTCGAACACCAGCTCGTCGTGCACCTGCATGATCATGCGGGCGTCCAGCCCGGCCTCGCGCAGCCAGCGGGCGACGTCCAGCATGGCGCGCTTGATGATGTCCGCGGCCGTGCCTTGCATGGGCGCGTTGATGGCGGTGCGCTCGGCATACTGGCGGATCTGCGCGTTGCGGGCCTTGATGTCCGGCAGGTAGAGCCGGCGCCCGAACACGGTCTCGACATAGCCCTGCTCGCGCGCCTGGGCGCGGGTCTCGTCCATGTAGCGCTTCACGCCGGGATAGCGCTGGAAATAAAGGTCCACGTACTGCTGCGCCTCGTTGCGGCCGACGCCGATCTGGCGGGCCAGGCCAAAGGCGGACATGCCGTAGATCAGTCCGAAGTTGATGGCCTTGGCGGAGCGGCGCTCCTCGTCGGTGACGGCCTCCAGCGGCTTGCCGTGGATTTCCGCGGCGGTGGCGCGATGGATGTCCTTGTCCTCGCGGAAGGCGGTGCGCAGGCCCTCGTCGCCGGACAGGTGCGCCATGATGCGCAGCTCGATCTGCGAGTAATCCGCCGCCAGCAGGCGGTAGCCCGGCGGCGCGATGAAGGCCTGGCGGATGCGGCGGCCTTCCCGGGTGCGGATCGGGATGTTCTGCAGGTTGGGGTCCGAGGACGACAGCCGGCCCGTCGCCGCCACCGCCTGGTGGTAGGAGGTGTGCACGCGGCCGGTCTTCGGACTGATCATCTCCGGCAGCCTGTCCGTGTAGGTGGACTTCAGCTTGGCCAGCGCGCGGTGCTCCATGATCAGCGCCGGCAGCGGATAGCTTTCGGCGAGTTCCTGCAGCACGTCTTCCGCCGTCGAAGGCTGGCCGGTCGGCGTCTTGCGCAGCGCCGGCAGGCCCTGTTCCTCGAACAGGATCTGCTGCAGCTGCTTGGGCGAACCGAGGTTGAACTCCCGCCCGGCCTGTTCCCAGGCGCGCCGCTCGATGTCCTTGAGCTTCTCGCTGATCTCGTGGCTCTGGTCGGCGAGCAGCTGCCGGTCGATGAGCACGCCGGTGTGCTCCATCTCCATCAGCACCCCGGCGAGCGGAATCTCGATCTCCTCGTAGATCCTGCGCAGCGTCGGCGTCTTCTCGAGACGCGGCCAGAGCGCGTTGTGCAGGCGTAGCGTGATGTCGGCGTCTTCGGCGGCGTACTTCGCGGCGGTGTCGATGTCGATCTCGTCGAAGCGCAGCTGCTTCTTCCCCTTGCCCGCGATCTGCTCGAAGGTCGTGGTCTGCACGCCGAGCTGCTGCAGCGCCAGCGAGTCCATGTCGTGGCGGTTGGTGGAATCGATCACGTAGGACTCGAGCATGGTGTCATGGCTCATGCCGCGCAGGCGGATGCCGTGGTTGGCGAGTACGTGCATGTCGTACTTGAGATGCTGGCCGAGCTTGCGCTTCGAAGCGTCCTCCAGCAGCGGGCGCAGCGCCTCCAGCACTTCCTCGCGGGAGAGCTGGTCGGGCGCGCCGGGATAGCTGTGCGCCATCGGCACGTAGGCCGCCTTGCCGGGCTCGATCGCGAACGACAGGCCGACGATTTCCGCTTCCATGTAGTTGAGCGAGGTGGTCTCGGTGTCGAAGGCGAACAGCTCGGCGGAAGCAAGCTTTTCGATCCAGGCGTCCAGCGCTTCGCGCGTGAAGATGGTTTCGTACTCCACCGCGACGGCGGAAGGCTTCTGCTCCGCGCCTGCCGGTGGCGCTTCGCTCGCTGCCGGCGCGTTGCCGTCGTCGAGCTGCCGCAGCCAGGCGCGGAACTCGAAGCGCGTGAACATCTCGCGCAGCGCGTTCACGTCCTGCGGCTTCATGCGCAGGTCCTCGGCTGCGACATCGAGCTCGACGTCGCAGCGGATGGTGGCGAGTTCCTTCGACAGCGCGAGCTGTTCGAGATTCTCGCGCAGGCTTTCACCGACCTTGCCCTTGATCTCATCGGCATGCGCGATGATTTCATCCAGGGTGCCGTACTCGTTCAGCCACTTCGCCGCCGTCTTGGGGCCGACCTTGGGCACGCCGGGAATGTTGTCGGAGGTGTCGCCCACCAGCGCGAGGTAGTCGATCACCTGTTCGGGCCAGATGCCGAACTTCTCGCGCACGCCGTCGCGATCCATCACCTTGCTGGTCATGGTGTTCACCAGCGTGATGCCGGGACGCACCAGCTGCGCCATGTCCTTGTCGCCGGTGGAGATCACCACCTCGCGGCCTTGCTCGATGGCGCGCAGCGCCAGCGTGCCGATGACATCGTCCGCTTCCACGCCGGAAATGCGCAGGATGGGAAAGCCCAGTGCGGCGACGAGTTCGTTGAGCGGCTCGACCTGCGCGCGCAGCTCGTCCGGCATGGGCGGGCGATGCGCCTTGTATTCCTTGAAGAGTTCGTCGCGGAAGGTCGGGCCCTTGGCATCGAATACCACCACGACGTTTTCCGTGGCGTACTCGGCGGGAATCCGTCGCAGCATGTTGGCCACGCCGTAGATTGCGCCGGTCGGCTCGCCCTTCGAGTTCGACAGCGGCGGCAGCGCGTGAAAGGCGCGATAGAGATAGGAGGAGCCGTCAACCAGCACCAGCTTCGTCATTGCGTGTCTCCCTGCGGCGCTTCCTCGGCGGGCGGCGGAGGCGGATGGCTGAGCGGGCCTTTCTGGCCGCAGGCGGAAAGCGAAAGCGCGAAAAGCGCCAGCAGGAACAGGGAACGTGATCTCATGACGGCAACCCGGAAAAATTTGCGGCAGTATAAAGGAGTGGCCGAAGCGGCGAAAAAGGAAGCGGCATGAGTCAACTGATGAACCTCAACGCCATCTGGCTGATCGTCTTCGGCGTGCTGCTGGCAGCGGGCCTGTGGCTGCTCATCGGCGGCCTTGCGGCATTGCTGCGCGGCCGCCTGTTGCGCGGACCGATACGCGCGGCCTTCGGTCTCGGCTTCGCGGCGCTTGCCTTTCTCGGTGCCGGCATCGGCATCAACCTGCTCACCTGGAACACCTTCAACCAGGAAACGCCGGTCGCGACCGTGTCATTCGTGCAACTTGAACCGCGCCAGTTCGAGGCGCGCATCGGCACCCCGGGCGGCGAAGAAAGGATCGTCATCGTCAACGGCGACGAGTGGCAGCTGGATGCGCGCGTCATCAAGTGGAAGGGATTCGCGCTGCTGCTCGGCCTCAAGCCGGTCTACCGGCTCGACCGTTTCAGCGGCAGGCATTCGCGCGTCGTGGATGAGCGCGAGGCGCGGCGCAGCGTGTTCGGGCTAAGTTCCACCGAGCACGGCCTGGACGTCTGGAAAGGCGCGCGCCGCCTGGAGGAATGGCTGCCGGTAGCGGACACGCATTACGGCAGCAGCGTGTTCATGCCCATGGCGGACCGCGCGGTGTTCGAGATCAGTCTCACCGAAGATGCACTGATCGCGCGGCCCGCGAACGGCGAGGCCAGGAGCGCGGTGCGCAACTGGTGAGCGTCAGGCGATCGCGAGATCGCAGTAATGGAAGCGGCTCATGCGCGTGACGCGTTCGCCCTTCGCGAGCGCGAGCGGGCGGCGGAAGATCGGCCCCGCATGCACGCAGGTGTGGAACTCGCCGTACTCGCCGCAGGGATCGACGCCTGAAGGCAGGTCCTGCTGCAGCACGTAATCGAACTCCCGGCCGGCGAACTGCGGGCCGAGCTTCTCGCCGTCCACGCAGCACAGGGTGGCGCGGAAGCCGCGATGGGTGAACTCGCGTGCAAGCGCGACAGTGTCCTCGCCCCACAGCGGATACACGCCCTGCATGTCCAGCTTCTTCAGCATCGCCTCGCGGTACGCGCGCACGTCTTCAAGAAAGAGATCACCGTGCGCGACATGCCGAACACCCTGCTTGCGGAATGTTTCGAGCGCCTCCGTCATGCGCCGTTCATACGTGTCGTTCGAAGGCGATACCGGCAGCGAGACCCTGGAAAGCGGCAGGCCGATGCTTGCCGCCTGCGCTTCCAGCACGGCTTCGCGAATGCCGTGCATGACGACGCGCCGGTACGGCTCGGACAGCGTGGTCAGCAGCGCCACGACCCGGTAACGCGGATCGTCGCGCAGCCGCCACAGCGCCAGCGCGCTGTCCTTGCCGCCGCTCCAGGCGAAAACGACGGGGACGGTCATCTCAGATCATCCGTCAGCCAGAGTCACGGGTTCACGCGTGATCACGCTTCGGCGTCACGCGGCGCACCGGCGTGACCCGCAGGCGCATGTTGAGCATTTCCACGAAGAACGAGAACGCCATGGCGAAGTAGATGTAGCCCTTCGGGATGTGCAGGTCGAGGCCCTCGGCGATCAGCGCCACGCCGATCAGCAGCAGGAAGGACAGCGCCAGCATCTTGATGGTCGGGTGCCGCTGCACGAAGTCGCTGACGATGCCGGCGAACAGCAGCATGACGCCGACGGCGATGATCACCGCCGCGGCCATCACCCACAGCACGTCGGCCATGCCGATGGCGGTGATGACGGAATCCAGCGAGAACACGATGTCGAGCAGCATGATCTGCACGATCACCGAGGTGAAGGAAATCTTCTTCGGCAGGTGCGGCTCGCCCTCGGTGGCCTCCAGGCTGCCGTGGATCTCGAAGGTGCTCTTGGCGAGCAGGAACAGGCCGCCGACGATCAGCACCAGGTCGCGGATGGAGATCTCCTCGCCGAAGGCGGTGAACAGCGGCTCGGTGAGGTGCGCCAGCCAGAAGATCGACGCGAGCAGTGCAAGCCGCGTCACCACCGCGCCGCCCAGGCCGAGCTGGCGGGCGCGCGCCTGCTGTTCCTGCGGCAGCTTGCCGCTGATGATGGAGATGAAAATGATGTTGTCGATGCCAAGCACGATCTCGAGCATCGTCAGCGTGACCAGGGCCACCCATACGTTCGGGTCGGAAAGCGATTCCAGCATGTCGAGTTCCTCGTGAGGAGGCGCGAAAGATTACAGGCATACCGGCGGCAGGTGTACTGCTAGAATCCTGCAGCTCGAAACCGCGGAGGCTTTGCTGATGAACTTCGATACCGTCGAGCACGGACCCGGCGATGCGCGCCATTCCATAATCTGGCTGCACGGCCTTGGCGCCGATGGCCATGACTTCGAGCCCATCGTGCCGGAGCTGGCGCTGCCCGATGTGCGCTACGTCTTTCCGCACGCCCCGGTGCGTCCCGTGACGCTGAACAACGGTTATCGGATGCGCGCCTGGTTCGACCTGCAGGGCATAGATCGCAAGGGTCCGCTGGACCGCGAAGGCCTGGAAGCCTCGATGCGCCTGGTGGAAGGCCTGATCGCTCGCGAGATCGAGCGCGGCGTGCCGGCGGAGCGCATCGTGCTCGCCGGGTTCTCGCAGGGCGGCGCGCTGGCGCTGTGCGTGGCGCTCACCACAGCGCACCGGCTGGCCGCGGTCATTGGCCTGTCCACCTTCCTCATGGATCCCGAGGTGGCGGGACTTGAGCCGGCGGACGCGAACCGCGCCACGCCCTTCTTTCTTGCCCATGGCCGCCAGGACCCGGTAGTGCCGTTCGAATTCGGCCTCGCCACCCGCGACTGGCTGGCCGCGCAGGGTTTCAATGTCAGCTGGCATGAGTACGACATGCCGCACACCGTCTCGCCGCAGGAGGTCGCAGCGCTGCGCGAGTTCCTGTCTGGCGTCATGAAGTGATCAGCGCTCGATGGTGTAGACGAGGTCGGCGCTGCTCTTGAGGCCGGAGACCGCTTCCAGCGTCCACTTGCTGGAGAGGCGGTAGCGGATCTGGAAGGTGTTCACCGCTTCCTGCAGGCCGATGCCGTAGCTCACGTAAAGGTCGGGCGAGAGGTACTTGCCCAGCACCAGCGCCGCCTGCTCGCTGTCGGCGGCGCGCTCGACGCGCACTTCCTCCACGCCGAGCTTCTCGCCGACGCGGCCCAGCAGCTTCTGGCCGCCGAGCGCGAGCGCCAGTGCGGTGTTGTTGATCTGCTGCTCTTCCGCGGAAGTCGCATCATTCAGCGAGCGGCCGAACAACAGGTAGGAAAGCGCCTCGGTTTCCGGCAGCGAGGGCTCGGAGAACACCGTCACGCGCGGCTCGGCGAGCGGTCCGCGCACCAGCACGCCGGCCGTGACTTCGGGCGTCGCCTCGCGCACTGCGCGGATGTCCAGGCCAGGGTTGGTGAGCAGCTGGCCGCTGTAGATGATCTCGCCGCGCTCCAGCGTCAGGTCCTGGCCGTAGGCGCGGTAGCGGCCTTCGGCGACACGCAGCCGGCCGGTGCCGGTGGCGGGGTTGCGGCCGTCCTGGCTCACCGTGAGATCGCCCTCGACACGCGCCTGCAGGCCGAAGGCGTCGACGCGCACGTCCTTGCCCAGCCGGGTGGTGACGCGCACCTGGGTGCGCAATCCTTCCTGTGCCTGCGCCTGTTCTTCTTCCCCTTCGCTGACGATCACCTGGTCGGCACTGGGCGTGACCGCGCCGGCGAACTGCCGCGGCGTGATGCGGGCGCGCGGCACCAGCACCTCGCCGCCCAGCGTGAGCCGGGAGCCGTCCAGCTGCAGTTCCAGCGCCGGCGAGATGTCCACGTCGGCCTCGGGCGTGTGCACCGCCTTGAAGTTCTCGCCGCGGATGGTGGCGGTGCCGGCGAAGCGGCCCTCGTTGTCGCGGCCGGCGAGGGCGATGTCGATCGCGCCCTGGCCGGATTCCACGTGGCCTTCCAGTCGCAGGCGCCTGCCGGTGCCGATGAGCTGGAAATTGATGTTCTGCCAGCGCGTGCCCAGCGCCAGCACCGTGGCGCTCGCCTCCAGCAGCCGCGCCCTTCCCAGGATGTGGGGCTCGTCCAGCCGGCCGCGCAGCCTGAGGTCCGCCTCCAGCTTGCCGCGCACGTCGGAAAGCTCGGGAATCAGCAGCGGAATGATGGAAAGGTCATCGCTCTCGGCGCGCAGTCGGGCGTCGACCGTGGCCGGCGCCTCCTTGGGCATCTCGAGGCGGCCGCCGCCGCGCAGGAAGCCGCCCTCGGCCAGCAGGATCTCGAGATCGGTGTCGATGGCGCGATCCGCGAGCCGCGCATGCAGGGCGGCGCTTCGCCAGCCGGTGAGGTGCACGTCGGCGTCCTGCTCGGCGGCCTCGATGCGGCCCTCGCCGGTGGCCAGCGCAAGCTCGCCGCGCAGGTTCGGGCCTTCGCCGTCCAGCGCCACTGAACCGTCCAGCAGGCCTTCCAGCTCGATGCCCTGCGAGCCCAGCCCCGGCAGCCAGGCGGACAGATGCGCGAGCGGCAGCGCCTCCAGCCGCGCGCGCGCCAGCAGCCGTTCGCCCTCGCGCTCCACGGGCCCGAAGCAGGCCTGGCTGCTCGCCGCCACGCAATGCGCGGGGAAGAAGATGTCGCCGTTGGCATGCAGGCGGATGGATCCCGGTTGCTCCTGCAGCGACCAGGTCTCGTCCGCATACACCGCCTGCAGCTGGCGGAAGCGTCCCTGCCACATCTTCCC
>JAJUFS010000014.1 GCA_029263725.1 Gammaproteobacteria bacterium
CGCGGTCGCCCGGGCTGCGCGTGGTGAAGGACTGATCGAACTGCGGCAGGCGGCGAGCCGCGAGGAAACCGAGGCGCTGTGGCGCGCGCGCAAGGCACTCTCGCCGGCGCTGCGCAAGGTCGCGCCGCGCAAGATCAACGAGGATGTCGTCGTGCCGGTGTCACGCATGGCGCAGCTGATCGACGGCCTGCAGGAAACCTCGCGCCGCCACGGCATCACCAACGTCAATTTCGGTCATGCCGGTAACGGCAACATCCACGTCAACCTGCTGGTGAACCCGAACAATGCCGCCGAGATGGCGGCGGCGGAAGAATGTCTCGCGGAAGTGTTCGCGCTGGTGCTCAGCCTCGGCGGAACGCTTTCCGGCGAGCACGGCATCGGCCTGGTGAAGAAGGAATTCGTGGGCCTGGAAATCGAGCCAGCTACGCTGGAGATGATGCGCCGGCTGAAGGCGCAGTTCGACCCTGCCGGCATCCTCAACCCGGGCAAGCTGTTCCCGTCGCAGGATCGCGTCGCGGCTACTTGATGACCTTCAGGAAAGGCTTGCCCGGCTTGCGGGCGGCATTATCGGCGCCGCCGGTTTCGTTGCCGCCTTCGGTGCTGGGCGAGCCGTCCGGATCGTCCTCCGGTCCGAACATCATTCCCTGGCCGGAATCGCGGCCGTAGATCGCGATCACCGCCGCCGGCGGGAAGCTCACCATGTGAGGCGTGCCCTGGAAGCGAGCGGAAAAGGAGAAGCGCTCGTTGCCCATCTCCAGCATCTGCACGGCCGAGGGGCCGACGTTGAGCACGATCCGGCCATCCTGGATGAAGGCTTCCGGAACGGAAACGTCAGGCAGCGTGGCATCGACCAGCAGGTGCGGCACGTCGTTGCTGTCCACCAACCACTCGTACAGGGCTCGAATGAGATAAGGCCGCCGTGAGCGCATGATCAGGGACGCAGTTCCTGCTCGATCTCCGTCAGGCTGTTCTTGAACGACGGCCGCGCGAAGATCCGTTCCGCGTAGCGCTCGATGGCTCGCGCCTGCGCCGGCAGCTCGACGCCATAGCGCGGCAGGCGCCACAGGATCGGAGCGATGCAGCAGTCGACCAGCGAGAACTCGTCGCTGAGGAAGAAGGGCTTGAGCTGGAAGGCATCCGCGGTGGCGGCGATAACGTCGCGCAGCTCCTTGCGGGCCCGCTCGACTTCGGCATTGCCGCTCGCCGTCTCGATGGTTTCCGCGCGCGTGTACCAGTCCTGCTCTATGTGGAACATCGCCAGCCGGAAGCGTGCGCGTCCGACCGGATCGACAGGCATCAGGGGAGGATGCGGAAAGCGTTCGTCGAGGTATTCCATCACGGTGCGAACGTCATAAAGCACGAGTTCGCGATCGACCAGCGTCGGAACGGTGTTGTACGGGTTCAGGTCGACGAGGTCTTCAGGAAGTTCGTTTCCCTCGATGTCCACGACGTCATAGGTAATGCCCTTTTCCGCCAGTACCAGCCGAACGCGATGGCTGTTCGGGTCATTCGGCCGCGAAAACAGCGTCATGACGGAACGGCGATTGGAAATGACTGCCATGTAACTCTCCGGTCTCACCTGAAGCAGGGCCCGGAGGGATGCTCCGGGCCCAGGATGATCAGTGCACGTCTCGCCAGTATTCGCGCTTCAGGAAATAGGCGAATACGAACAGCACCATCAGGAAGGCCAGCACGCCCATGCCGATTTCCTGGCGACGAAGCTGGACGGGTTCCGCGACGTACACCATGAAATTGACGATGTCGCGGACTACTTCGTCGTATTCCTCCGGCGACATCGCGCCGCCTTCGGGCTCCGTGAAGCCGGAGAAGTGCCTGGTCGGATTGCCATCGGCATCCACGCCCTCCTCGAACGTCGCCTTCTGGTAACCCTGCAGGGGCGCCAGCACGTGCGGCATGCTCGCGTTCGGCAGCACCGTGTTGTTGACGCCGATGGGGCGCGACTTGTCGACGTAGAAGCTGCGCAGGTAGGTGTAGATCCAGTCCGCGCCGCGCGCCCGCGCCGTCAGCGACAGGTCCGGCGGCGTGACCCCGAACCAGCGCTCGGCATCTTCCGGGCGCATCGCGATGGTCATCATTTCCGTCGGCTTGTCGGCCGTGAACATCAGGTTCTCGGCAAGCTGCTGCTCGGTCAGCAGCAGGTCTTCCGCGAGCCGGTTATAGCGCACGTACTGCAGCGAGTGGCAGCCGAGGCAGTAGTTGACGAAGTACTTGGCGCCGCGCTGCAGGGAGGCGGTGTTCGCCAGGTTGTTGCGCGCCCGGTCCAGTTCGACGTCGGCGCTCGCCGCCATGGCGCCGAGGGGCGCCAGGGCAAGCAGAAGGCAGGCAATTATTCTTTTCATCAGAACGTCACCCTCTCAGGAACCGGCTTCGACTCATTGAGCCGCGTGAACACGGGCAGCAGCAGGAAGATCGCCAGATAGACTGCCGGAATCAGGTACATCTGCAGCATCAGCGAACCGTTGATGGGGTCCCAGCGAACCGCGTCGAGGATCGCCAGCAGCACCAGCACGCCCGCGAACAGGCCGAAATGGAACCCGCGGCTGCGCGTCTTCGAGTACGCCCACGAGACGAGGAAGAACAGGAAGTACAGCTCGGACAGGCGCAGCGACAGTTCCGAGAAGAACCGGGTCGGCGGCTTCAGGCCGAGGTAGCCGAGCACGATGAAGGTCGCGGCGAACACGATCAGCGCCAGCTTGTACAGCGAGCTGCGGTAGCGCATCGACTTCACGGGGTGGCGGTCCAGCCACGGCAGGACGAACAGTACCAGGATGGCGGCGCCCATGGCGAGCACGCCGAGGAACTTGTCCGGCACGGCGCGCAGGATCGCGTAGAACGGCGTGAAGTACCACACCGGCGCGATGTGCTCCGGCGTCACCAGCGGATTGGCCGGCTCGAAGTTGGCGTGCTCGAGGAAGTAGCCGCCCATCTCCGGCACGAAGAACACCACCACCGCGAACACGATCGCGAACAGGATGACGCCGACCAGGTCCTTGACGGTGTAGTAGGGATGGAACGGAATGCCGTCCACCGGATGACCGTCCGGGCCGAGGTTCTTCTTGATCTCGATGCCGTCCGGGTTGTTCGAACCATTGTGGCGCAGCGCCACCAGGTGGAACACCACGAGCAGGATCAGGATCAGCGGCATCGCGATGACGTGCAGCGCGAAGAAGCGATTCAGCGTGATGTCGGAAATCGCGAAGTCGCCGCGGATCCACAGCGCCAGCGGTTCGCCGATCTTCGGAATGGCGCCGAACAGCGAGATGATCACCTGCGCGCCCCAGTAGGACATCTGGCCCCACGGCAGCAGGTAGCCCATGAAGGCCTCGGCCATCAGCGCGACGTAGACCAGCATGCCGAAGATCCACAGCAGCTCGCGCGGCGCCTTGTACGAGCCGTACATCAGGCCGCGGAACATGTGCAGGTAGACGACCACGAAGAAGGCCGATGCACCGGTGGAGTGCATGTAGCGGATCAGCCAGCCCCACTCCACGTCGCGCATGATGTATTCGACCGAGGCGAACGCGTCCTCGGCCGAGGGCTTGTAGTTCATGGTCAGGAAGATGCCCGTGACGATCTGGATCACGAGCACGACCAGCGACAGGACACCGAAGTAGTACCAGAAGTTGAAGTTCTTCGGCGCGTAGTACTCGGTCGCCTGGCTGCGCACGAAGCTCGACAGCGGGACGCGCGCATCGATCCAGCCGATGAAGCGGTTCCAGCCGGCGGCGGCGCGGTCGAAGTAATCCTGGTTCTGACGTTCCATCAGGCGGCCCCTCCGTCTTCACCAATGATCAGCGTGGTGTCGTTCAGGTAACGGTGCGGCGGCACCTGCAGGTTGAGCGGCGCCGGCACGCTCTTGTAGACGCGACCGGCGAGATCGAACTTGGAGCCGTGGCAGGGGCAGAAGAACCCGCCGCGCCAGTCCTGGCCGAGATCCGCAGGAGCGACTTCGGGACGGTACGTCGGCGAACAGCCCAGGTGGGTGCAGTTCGACACGACGACGAAGAATTCCGGGTTGATGGAACGCAGGTCGTTGGTGGCGTACTCCGGCTGCTGTGCCTCGCGGGATTCCGGGTCGCGCAGCATGTTCGGATCCAGGTCGCGGGTACGAGCCTGCATTTCGGGGGTACGGCGAACGACGGCGATCGCCTTGCCGCGCCACTCGACCATGGCGATGCCGCCCGGTTCGATCTTGCTGATATCCACTTCCACGGGGGCGCCGGCGGCACGCGCACGCGCGCTCGGCTGCATGGAAGCCACGAAAGGCACGGCGGCAGCCACGACGCCGACACCTCCGACCACGGAGGTGGCGACCGTCAAGAAATGGCGCCTGGTGAGGTCTACGCCGTCAGTACTCATCCAAAGCTCTCCTGAGGCTCTCGCAAGGTATTGATTCGATTTGAATTGGTATGTTTATGCCGCGGACACGGAATGCGGCATTATACACATCCGCTCGCTTTGCTGACCACCGAGCCGCGGCCCGGTAAACTGCGCGGCGTCGTGATCGCCACACACCGCAAGGCTGCCCCGAACATGCTCCGTCTGAAGACCTTCATCGCCTTCCTGTTCCAGTCCGTGACCCTCGGGCTGGCACTGGCCTTCATCGCCGTCTGGCTGCGCCCCGAACTGCTGGGCGAGCGCGCCAGCGGCAACGACTCCTTCAGTGCCGCGGTCGCCTCCGCCGCACCCTCGGTGGTCAACATCCACTCGGCGCGGCGCGTCAACCCGCTGAGCTTCCCGCAATTCGAGGACCCGCTGCTGCGCCGGTACCTGGAAGACAACCGCGGCCTGGAACAGCCCATCGAAAGCACGCTGGGCTCGGGCGTGATCGTCAGCGCCGACGGCTACATCCTTACCAACAACCACGTCATCAGCGGTGCCGAAGCCATCCAGGTGGCGCTGGCCGACGGCCGCATCGCCGATGCCGACATCGTCGGCAGCGATCCGGACACCGACCTCGCGCTGCTGAAGATCGGGCTGACCGGGCTGCCCGCCATCCGGCTCGGCCGCTCCGACAGCATCCGCGTCGGCGACGTGGTGCTGGCCATCGGCAATCCCTACGGCGTGGGCCAGACGGTCACCCAGGGCATCGTCAGCGCCACCGGCCGCAGCTCGATCGGCCACGCCACCTTCGAGAACTTCATCCAGACGGATGCCGCCATCAACCCCGGCAACTCGGGCGGCGCACTCATCAATACGCGCGGCGAACTCGTCGGCGTGAACTCGGCGGTGTTCTCGCGTTCCGGCGCCTCCACCGGCATCGGATTCGCGGTACCGGTAAACCTGGCGCGCGGCGTGCTGCAGCAGCTGATCGAACACGGGCGGGTGATCCGCGGCTGGCTGGGCGTGGACCCGCAGGACCTCACGCCGGAACTCGCGGAAGCCTTCGGCCTGCCCAGCACCCAGGGCTTCGTGGTCCGCGAGGTCCTGCCGGGCAGCCCGGCCGAGGCGGCGGGCCTGGAGCGCGGCGACGCGATCACCCATCTCGATGGCCGGCCCATCGCCAACGCCCGCGAGGCGCTCAACATCATCGCCTCGTTCCAGCCTGGCCAGGTATTGAGAATCCGCGGAGTGCGCAGCGGCGAGCCGTTCGTCTCGTCGGCGATAGTGACCGAACGGTCACCGCAGGGAAGGGGTTGAGAGCGCGGGGCGCGGAAGCGCCCCGCTTCGTCTTCAGTCAGGTACGCGGCGGATCTTCGCGCCCAGCGAGGCAAGCTTTTCCTCGATGCACTCGTAGCCGCGATCGATGTGGTAGATGCGCTCGACCAGCGTGCTGCCTTCGGCAACGAGGCCGGCCAGCACCAGCGAGGCCGAGGCGCGCAGGTCGGTGGCCATCACCGGCGCCGCCTTGAGCTTCGGCACGCCGCGCGAGATCACCGTGTTGCCCTCGACCTGCAGGTCGGCGCCCATGCGCTGCATCTCCAGCACGTGCATGAAGCGGTTCTCGAACACGGTCTCGGTAATGATGCCGGTGCCTTCCGCGACCGTGTTCAGCGCCGTGAACTGCGCCTGCATGTCGGTCGGAAATGCGGGATAAGGCGCCGTGCGCAGGTTGACTGCCCTGGCCCTGCGGCCCTGCATGTCCAGCTCGATCCAGTCCTTGCCGATCCCGATGGTCGCGCCCGCCTCGCGCAGCTTGACGATCACCGCATCGAGCAGGTCGGAGCGCGTGTCCTTGATGCGCACCTGGCCGCCGGTGATCGCCGCCGCCACCAGGTAGGTACCGGTCTCGATGCGGTCCGGCAGCACGGTGTAGTGCGTGCCGCTCAGGCGCCGCACGCCCTCGATCTCCAGCCGGTCGGTGCCCGCGCCGCGGACCTTCGCGCCCATCTGGTTGAGGCAGTTGGCAAGATCGACCACCTCGGGTTCGCGCGCGGCGTTCTCGATGACCGTGACGCCGTCGGCCAGCGCCGCCGCCATCATCAGGTTCTCGGTGCCGGTCACCGAGACGGTGTCCATGACGATGTTGGCGCCCCGCAGCCGGTCGCAGCGGGCGCGGATGTAGCCGTTCTCGACGGTGATGTCCGCGCCCATGGCGCGCAGGCCCTCGATGTGCAGGTTCACCGGGCGGGTGCCGATGGCGCAGCCGCCCGGCAGCGACACCTCGGCCTGGCCGTAGCGCGCCAGCAGCGGGCCGAGCACCAGGATGGAGGCGCGCATGGTCTTTACCAGCTCGTACGGCGCGAAATAGCTCCTGATCGTCGTCGGGTCGACCTCGATGCGCATGCGCTCATCGATGGTGACGGACACGCCCATGCGGCCGAGCAGCTCGATGGTGGTGGTGACGTCATGCAGGTGCGGCACGTTGCCGACGGAAACGACGTCGTCGGCAAGCAGCGTGGCGGCAAGAATGGGCAGCGTGGCGTTCTTGGCGCCGGAAGTGCGGATCTCGCCTTCCAGCCGGGTGCCGCCTTCAATGAGCAGTTTGTCCAAGGAATTCTCCGATCAGTCTTGAGCGGCTTCCGCCGGGGTGAGCGTGCGCAGGGAAAGGGCGTGGATTTCGCCGCCCATGCGTTCCCCCAGCGTGGAATACACCAGCCGGTGCCGTTCGAGCGTGCGCTTGCCCTCGAAGGCCGGGCTTACGATGGTGGCTTCGAAGTGCACGCCGTCATCACCCCGCACCTCGACGCTGGCGCCAGGCAGCCCCCGCAGGATCATCTCCCGAATGTCTTCAGCAAGCATCTTTATTCCATTCCGTACGAACGAGCCGGCAATGATACCTGATTGAGGCCTCCGCACAGTGACCGTGGCCACGCCAACGGCCGGGGATTATCATGCATGCCCCTTGCGTGCACCGCGGCTGGAGCAGGTTCCCCCAGGACGGCGCCCGCCGCGCGGCTTATCAGGCAATGCCTTGTTTCGGTATCCTGCGCCAACGACAGGAAAAATCTCATGTCCGACAGGAATTACATTCAGCACGGCCGCATGGTGGTGACCATCGAGGCCGAGGCGGTCGCTGCCCTTGCGGGCAGGATCGACGAGAAATTCGCCCGCGCCTGCGAGTTGTGCATGGCCTGCCGCGGCCGCATCGTGGTGGTCGGCATGGGCAAGTCCGGCCATATCGGCAGCAAGATTGCCGCCACCCTGGCCAGCACTGGCACCCCGGCCTTCTTCGTCCATCCCGGCGAGGCCTCGCATGGCGACCTCGGCATGATCACCGGCGAGGACGTGGTCCTGGCGATATCGAACTCCGGCGAGACCAGCGAAATCCTCACCATCGTGCCGCTGCTCAAGCGCCTCGGCGTGCCGCTCATCAGCCTCACCGGCAAGCCGGAATCGACGCTGGCGCGCAGCGCGGACGTGAATCTCGACGTCAGCGTCGCCAAGGAAGCCTGCCCGCTGAATCTCGCGCCGACCGCAAGCACCACCGCTACGCTGGCCATGGGCGACGCGCTTGCCGTGGCGCTGCTGGAAGCGCGCGGCTTCACCGTCGAGGACTTCGCCCGCTCCCATCCGGGCGGCTCGCTGGGCCGCCGCCTGCTGCTGCACGTCAGCGACCTCATGCATACCGGCGACGCCATCCCGCGCGTCGCCCCGGACGTGCTGCTCAGCGAGGCGCTGGTGGAAATGTCGCGCAAGGGCCTAGGCATGACCGCCATCGTCGACGCCGGCGACAAGGTGCTCGGCATCTTCACGGACGGCGACCTGCGCCGCACCCTGGACCGCCGCCTCGACATCCACGCCGCCACCGTTTCCAGCGCCATGACGCCGGCGCCGCGCACGATCCGCGCCGAGGAGCTGGCGGCCGAGGCGCTGAAGATGATGGACCAGCACAAGATCAATGCGCTGCTGGTGGTGGATGACAATGAACGCCTGATCGGCGCGCTCAACATGCACGACCTGCTGCGCGCCGGCATCGTCTGAGGAACCCATGGACCTGAACAGCATTCATGCGCGCGCCCGCAAGATCCGCCTCGCCGTCTTCGACGTCGATGGCGTACTGACTGACGGCAGTCTTTATTACGGCCCCGACGGCGAAACCCTGAAGGTGTTCAACGTCCGCGACGGCTACGGCATCAAGTCCCTGCAGCGCGCCGGCATCGAGGTCGCCATCATCACTGGCCGCAACTCGAAGATGACCGCGGCGCGGGCCCGCGACCTCGCCATCGAGATGCTGGTGCAGGGCCGCGAGGACAAGGGCGTGGCGCTGGACGAGCTGCTGCGCGAACACGGCGCGGCGCCGGCGGAAGTCGCCTACATGGGCGATGACGTGGTGGACATCCCGGCGCTGGAAAAGGTCGGCCTCGCGCTCACGGTGCAGGACGCGCATCCCGCGGTGTTGCGAGTGGCGCACTGGCGCGCCAGCCACCCAGGCGGGCGCGGCGCAGTGCGCGAGGCTTGCGACATGATCCTGGCTGCGCGCGCCGCCGGGGGCGCATGAACCGCCGCGTGCTCATCACCGGTCTCGCGCTCGCCGTCTTCGGCCTGGCGAGCTGGTGGTGGCTGGGACAGCAGCGCGAGGCACCCGCCGACGCCGAGCGGCCGCGCCGCCCCGACGCCTTCTTCCGACAGCTCGACGCCCTGCGCCATGACGAATCCGGCCGGCCGGTGATGCGCGTGCTGGCCGCGCACGCCGAGCACTATCCCGATGACAGCTGGATTTACCTGCGCGAGGTTAAGGCGCGCAGCGAACAGGCCGACGCCCGGCCCTGGCGGCTGTCCGCGGATGCCGGCCGGCTAAGCGATGACGGCGCCCGGCTGGACGCGCAGGGTAACGTGCTGCTGGTACGCGAAAACGACGGCGGCGCGCCGCTCACGCTTGCCGCCGAGCAGCTTTCCGTCGACAGTGAGGCGAAACTCGCCACCAGCGAATCGGTGGTGGTGATTTCGCAGGGCCCGAGCCGCATCCGCGGGCGCGGCCTGCGCGCATCACTGGCCGACGATCACATCCGGCTTGAGAACGAGGTGGAGGCCTGGTTTGAGAAATAAGGGATTGCTCATCGCCGCCTGGCTTGCCGCCTTCGCGGCATTCGCACAGGCGGGCGACTCCGAGGCGCCGCTGCAGGTGCGTTCCGACGACTGGGAAGCCGACCGCGCCCGCGACATCGCGGTGTTCCGCGGCAACGTCACCATCGAGAAAGGCAGCCTGCGCATCGAGGCCGACGAAGTGCGCCTGCGAACCCGCGACGGCGAGGTCCAGGAAGGTACCATCATCGGCCACCCTGCCCGCTTCACCCAGCAGCCCGAGGGCCGTGAGCTCGTGGAAGGCGAAGCCGAGCGCATCGAATACGACGCCGCCAACGGCATCGTCATTCTCACCGGCAGGGCCTGGGTGCGGCAGCAGGGCGACGAGATCCGCAGCGAGACCATCCGCTATCACATTGACGACCAGCGGGTGACCGCCACTTCCGGCGAACGTGCCCGCGAGCGCGTGCAGATCACCATTCAGCCCAGGGAGCAGGCAGGACAATGAGCAGGCTGGAGGCCAGGGAGCTGGTGAAGCGCTACCGCGACCGCACGGTAGTCAACGGCGTGTCGCTGCAGGTGGACAGCGGCGAGATCGTGGGCCTGCTGGGCCCGAACGGCGCCGGCAAGACCACCTCCTTTTACATGATTCTCGGCCTCGTGCCGCGCGACGGCGGCGGCATCTTCCTGGACGGCGAGGATGTCAGCGAGCTGCCGGTACACGCCCGCGCGCGCCGCGGCATCGGCTACCTCCCGCAGGAAGCCTCAGTGTTCCGCAAGCTCACCGTGGCCCAGAACATCATGGCCATCCTCGAGACCCGCGACGACCTGGACCGTGCCGGCCGGGAGACTGCGCTGGAGCAGCTGCTCGAGGAGCTGCACATCGGCCACATTCGCGACACCGCGGGCGTGAGCCTGTCGGGCGGCGAGCGGCGCCGCGTCGAAATTGCCCGGGCGCTGGCGGCGGAACCGCGCTTCGTGCTGCTGGATGAGCCCTTCGCCGGCGTCGACCCGATCTCGGTGATCGACATTCAACGCATTGTCGAACACCTGCGCGACCGGGGCATCGGCGTGCTGATCACCGACCACAACGTCCGTGAGACCCTTGGTATCTGTGAACGCGCCTACATAATCAGTAAAGGCCAGGTCATCGCGGCGGGAACGGCGGAGCAGATTCTCGCCAACCAGGAAGTGCGGGACGTGTACCTGGGCCACCAGTTCACGCTGTAAAGTAGAAAACAACCGGCGACGCCGGACGTTCGGGAGGCACCTCGCCATTTCCATGAGACCGTCGCTACAGCTGCGTCTCGGGCAGCAGCTCGCCATGACGCCGCAACTGCGGCAGGCAATACGGCTGCTGCAGCTTTCCATCCAGGAACTCCGCCAGGAAGTGCAGCAGATCCTGGAAAGCAACGTCATGCTGCTGCCGGACGACGGCAGCGCCGACACCGAACCCGCCGATTCCCTGGACGACCTTCCCGAGATCGACACTGCCGCCGAGCAGGACGACTACGGCCTGGACGATGACTGGCGCGAGCCTGCGTCCGACAGCTGGCAGGAATCCGACTGGGACCCCTTCGAGAACATGGCGAGCGGCGGTGAGGGCCTGCAGGAGCAGCTGCTCTGGCAGATCCGCATGAGCCGCTTCAGCGCCGAGGAGCGCGCCATCGCCGAGGCCATTGTCGACGCGCTGAACGACGACGGCTACCTCACCGAGCCCCTGGAAGAGCTCTGCGCCGCCGTCGAGGTCGATCTCGAGACCGGCGAGCGCGTACTGCACCGCATCCAGGCCATGGACCCGCCGGGTGTCGGCGCCCGCGATCTCGCCGAATGCCTGCTGGCACAGCTGCGACTGCTGCCGCCTTCGGATGCCCGCGACGCCGCCATTGCGCTGGTGCGGCTCGGCCTGGAAAGGCTGGCGCGGGCCGACCATGCGAAGCTTGCCCAGGACATCGGCCGGCCGGTTGCCCTCGTCGCCGCGGCGCTGGAGATGATCCGCGGCCTCAATCCCCGGCCCGGCAGCGCGGTGAACAGCGGCACCACGGAGTACGTCATTCCGGACGTGCTGCTGGTGCGACGCGGCGGGCGCTGGCAAGTGGAACTGAATTCGGCCGTGACGCCGCGAGTCCGTCTCAACGACGAATACGCCCGCCTGCTGCGCCAGGCCGACACTCGCAGCCCGCAGATGCAGGCGCAGCTGCAGGAAGCGCGCTGGCTGATCCGCAGCCTGAGCGTGCGCAACGACACGCTGCTGCGCGTCGCCCAGGCCATCGTGGATCGCCAGCAGGCGTTCTTCGATGCGGGCGATGAGGAAGCGATGTGCCCGCTGGCGCTGCGCGATATCGCCGAAGTGGTCGAGGTGCATGAGTCCACCATCTCGCGCGTCACCACCAACAAGTACATGCACACGCCGCAGGGCATCTTCCCCCTGAAATACTTCTTTTCGACCGAGATTCCCGCACGCGACGGAGGCCTTTCCTCTGTTGCAGTGCGAGCCCGCATTCGCCGGCTGATAGATCAGGAAAACCCCCAGCAACCCTTGAGCGATCAGCAGATTGCCGCCATGCTGACGGCAGAGGGGGTACGCGTCGCCCGGCGAACGGTGGCCAAGTACCGGGAAGCCATGCGCATCCCGGCGTCCTACGACCGCAAGCAAGCCGTCAACCGGCGTCAGACGACATCCAGTTGATGGAAAGGAGCTGAATCATGCAAATGCATCTGACGGGTCATCATGTCGAAATCACCCCGGCTCTGCGCAACTACGTCGAAACCAAGTTCTCCCGCCTCGAACGACACTTCGAACATCTCTACGACATCCACGTGGTGCTGACCATTGAAAAGCTCCTGCACAAGGCCGAGGCAACCGTGCAGGTGAACGGCAACACCCTGCACGCGGACGCCGCCGAGGAGGACATGTACGCCGCCATCGACCTGCTCATCGACAAGATCGACCGTCAGGTGATCAAGCACAAGGAGAAGCTGCGCGACCATCACCAGCGAGAAGTGAAACCCAGCGTGGGATGAACACGCGTCAGCCCGAAAACGGCCGCTCATCGAGCGGCCGTTTTCCTTTCAGACGTTTGCCGCAGGGAATCGTCGAGCGGCTTTGCTAGAATCGCGGTGTCGGTCCTTTCGCGGGAAGCATCCATGCAGATCATTTTCGTCAGCGGGCTTTCGGGCTCGGGCAAGACAGTGGCCCTGCATCTGCTCGAGGACATGGGTTACACCAGCCTCGACAACTTCCCCATCCGGCTGCTGCGCGACTACATCGAGGGCGAGATCGACCGCGATGGCGGCGACCGCCGCAAGGTGGCAATAGGCATCGACGCCCGCGCCGGCGAAAAGGACCTCAAGGTCCTGCCCGAGATGCTGGAAGAGCTGCGCCAGGCGGGTTACCCCGCGCAACTGATCTTCCTCACTTCCGAGGATGACACACTCATCCGCCGCTACAGCGAAACGCGCCGCCGTCATCCGCTCGCGCAGCAGGAAGGCGGGCTGCTCGATGCGATCCGCGACGAGCGCCGCGTGCTCTCAGCGGTCTCGGGTTGCGCGGACCTGACCATCGACACCACGCATCTCAACGTGCATGACCTGCGCGAACTGATCCGGCGCCGCCTCAAGCCTGAGGACGGCGGCCTGTCGCTGATGTTCATGTCCTTCGGCTTCAAGAACGGCGTGCCCCGGGATGCGGATTTCGTCTTCGACCTGCGCTGCCTGCCGAATCCTCACTGGGAGCACAGCCTGCGGCCGTTCACGGGACGCGACGAGGGCGTGATCCGCTATCTCGAGGAAAAGGAGACCGTGATCGGCATGCGCAAGGACATCATCGCCTTCCTCGAGCGCTGGATTCCGTGCTTCGAAGGCGCCGATCGCAGCTATCTCACCGTCGCCGTCGGCTGCACCGGCGGACGGCATCGTTCCGTGTACATGGCCGAGCAGCTGGCCGCGCATTTCATGCAGAAATATCCGCGCGTGCTGGTCCGGCATACCTCGCTGTCCGAGCTCATGGACGCGCAGGAATTGCGAAGCACGACCGCTGCGCTCCAATAGACGCTGATTTTTTCTGCCGTTACACTGCCCCGCGTTGTTCCACGCCCCTGTGTCCTGTCCGCTTCCCGGTCGCGAATGCGGGGCGCCGCCGTCTGCCGCCGATCCGAGACCGCGATGACCGATACCGCCAACACGACAAGCAGCACCGTGAGCCGGCTGGAAAGCATCCGCGAAGCGCTGGATACCGGCACGCTGCGCAGCATCCGGCGGATGATGCATTCGCTGCACCCGGCCGAGATCGCACGCCTGCTCGAATCGCTGCGACCGGCGGAACGCGAGGTGGTGTGGGAGCTCGTCGATCCCGAGGACGACGGCGAGGTCCTGCTGCACGTCAATGACGAAGTGCGCATGGGCCTGATCCGCGGCATGGATGCGCAGGAACTGCTCGCCGCCACCGAAGACCTCGACATCGACGATCTTGCCGACCTGTTCGCCGATCTTCCCGAGGCGGTCACGCAGCAGCTGCTGCGCTCCATGGACGAGCAGAACCGCAACCGCCTCGCCGGCCTGCTGGCCTATCCCGAGGACAGCGCCGGCGGCCTGATGAACACCGACACGGTGACGGTGCGCCCCGACGTCACTGTCGACGTGGTGTTGCGCTACCTGCGCATGCGCGAGGACCTGCCGGAAGACACCGACCGGCTGTTCGTGGTCAACCGCTACGGCCGCCTGCTCGGCACCCTCACCCTGGCGCGGCTCCTGTCCAGCGACACGGCGACCACCGTCGCCGAAATCATGGACACGGAAATCAAGGGAATCCCCGCGGAAACCTCCGCCCAGGAGGTCGCCAGCCTGTTCGAGGACCGCGATCTCGTGTCCGCGCCGGTGGTCGATGCCGAGGGCGTGCTGCTCGGCCGAATCACCATCGACGACGTGGTCGACGTCATCCGCGACCAGGCAGACCACTCGTTCATGACCATGGCCGGCCTCACCGAGGACGAAGACATGTTCGCGCCGGTGCTGCTCAGCGCCCGGCGCCGCGCGCTGTGGCTGGGCGTGAACATGTTCACCGCCACCATCGCGGCGGCCGTGGTCGGCCTGTTCGAGGCGACGCTGGACAAGATCGTGGCGCTCGCCGTACTCATGCCCATCGTCGCCAGCATGGGCGGCATCGCCGGCAGCCAGGTGCTGACCATCATGATCCGCGGCCTGGCGCTGGGGCAGCTGGACGGCAGCAACGCCCGCTGGTTCATGGGCAAGCAGCTGGCGGTGATCGCCCTGAACTCGATCGGGCTGTCGGCGATCGTCGCCGGCATCGCCTGGCTCTGGTTCCGCAGCATCCCCATCGCCGCCATCATCGGCAGCGCGCTCATCATCAACCTGCTGATCGCCGCGCTGGCCGGCTGCACCGTGCCGCTGCTGCTGCGCCGGCTCGGCATCGATCCCGCCCTCGCCGGTCCGGTGGTACTCACCACCTTCACCGACGTCATGGGCTTCCTGGTCTTCCTCGGCCTCGGCACCCTCTACCTGCTCTGAGCCGGGCTGCGGCGCCCCCAGGGGTTTTCCCGGAGATCGATGCTCCCTGCGTCACAGCTTCGCCGCCCGCCCTGTGACCTTTGGACGGCAAGCAGCTATGCTGTAGCTCTTTCAGGGGGACCTGGCGGGTCTATGAAGAAAGTCGTTGTACTGAACACCAAGGGAGGCTGCGGCAAGACCACCATCACCACGAATCTTGCCGCGTACCATGCCGCGGCGGGCTATCGCACCACCCTGATGGACTACGACCCGCAGGGGTCGAGCACCCGCTGGCTCAGCAAGCGCGACGAAAGCCGGCCGCGCGTCAACGGCGTGGCCGCCTTCGAGCGCAACACCCGCGTCACCCGCAGCTTCCAGCTGCGCGCGCCCCTGGATACCGAGTACCTGTTCGTGGACACGCCGGCCGGTCTCGATCCGCACAGTCTCACCGAGATCACCCGCAACGCGCACGCCGTCATCGTGCCGGTGCTGCCTTCCGACATCGACATCCATGCCGCCTCGCGCTGCATCGCGGATCTGCTGCTGATCGCACGCATCGACCGCCGCGAGGAGCGCATTGCCGTGGTCGCCAACCGCGCCCGCAAGAACACGCGCGTCTACTACGCGCTGACCCGCTTCCTGAACAGTCTCGAGATTCCGTTCGTCGCCACCTTCCGCGACACCCAGAACTACATCACCTGCTTCGAGCAGGGCATAGGCATCCATGAGGTGCAGGACAATCGCGTGCTGCGTGATCGCAAGGACTGGCAGCCGCTGCTGGACTGGATTCACAGCCGCAAGGCGAATCCCATGCAGGCAGCCTTCCAGGGCACGATCCGTTCGAGCGAAACCGTCAGCTGAGAGGTGATTCTCATGCGCACACTTGTCACCGCCATCGCATTCGTCGCGGCGCTGCTGTCTGCAGCCGCCATCGCCAAGCCCGCAGTCGGGGAAATGGCGCCCGACTTCCGGCTGCAGGACCAGAACGAGAAGTGGCACTCGCTCGCGGATTACCGCGGCCAGTGGGTGGTGCTCTACTTCTATCCCAAGGACGACACCCCGGGCTGCACCACCGAGGCCTGCAACTTCCGCGACGAGATCTTTCGCTACCGCGCCAAGGGGGCGGCCGTGCTCGGCGTGAGCCTCGATGACGTGAGCTCGCACCGCGAGTTCGCCGAAAAGCACTCCCTGCCCTTCCCGCTGCTCGCGGATGCCGACCATGACGCGGCGAAGAAGTATGACGTGGTCAAGGGCATGGGGCCGGTGAAGTACGCGAACCGCGAGACCTTCATCATCAGTCCGGACGGCAGCATCGCCCGGCACTACGAGAAGGTCGATCCCGAGCGGCATGCCCAGGAAGTTCTCGAGGACCTCGATCGATTGATGGGCGAGGCCAAGGCCTCCTGATCAGTCGAGGGTGATCGCGGCGGTCCGAACCTGGCGGCCGCCAGCAGTATCCGTCCACGCCATCAGAAGCCTACCATCCGGCGCGAGCCCGAGGCGGGGAAAGCCGCTGGCGCGCTCGGCACTGGACGCGACAAGCCGCAGGCTCCCGCCCGGCCTGCCGTCACGGCTGACCTTTCGCAATCGCACTTCGGCGCCCTCGCCGGTCTTCTCCAGCCAGCTTGCCAGCACGCCGTGGCGCGGATGCACCAGCACATCGACCCGCCCTTCCGGCGCGCCATCATCCAGCCGCAGCGGCGCGGCAAAGCTACGACCTCCGTCCCGAGACAGCGCCAGCCGCACTTGCGGCTTGCCTTCCGCCGCGGTGAACCAGGCCACGGCAACGAAATCGCCATCCGCCGCCACTGCCGGACCATTGACCGGGCAGCCGGGGATGCGCCAGCCGTCTGCGTGCACGAGAACGGATTCTTCCCACTCGCCATTCGCGAAACGCCGCGCACGAATGTCGCGCACTTCGTTCTCGTCGCGATCACGGTAGACCAGCACCAGCGCATCGTTCGCCCAGACGGCGTCCGTCTGGCAGCAATCGCACACGCGCGCGTCCAGCTCCTGCTCGCGGACGGTATCGCCATCGATCTCGCCATGCCGCAGCGTCATCGCCCCGCCGTGATGTTCGTGTCCGGAAGAAGCGGTGTTGCGCCCGTCCAGCCACGCCAATCCGAGCCTGCCGCCTGGCAGGGCGAAGGCACTGACGAAACCGTGCTCGGTCGGCGTACTGTCGGCATGCGGCGTGCCGATCTCGCGCCAGGTATCACCATCCACGGAAAGCGCGAGCTGGATGTCATAGGCGTAAGGATCGGCGCCGGATTTCTGCAGCCACCATGCAAGCCAGTTGCCGTCACCGGCAGGCATCACGCCCGGCATGTCCGCCCAGTTCACGAACCAGTCGCCGCCGCTCGCGACCAATCGCGGCTCGCTCCAGCCGCCGTCCTGCCATAGCGAATAACGCAACGCATGCCCCTCGGCGCTGGCCTCCAGCCAGCTCAGGCTGAGAATGTCAGCAAAGGCGAAGAGTTGCGGCGCGAGGCTTTCCGTGGCGGCAGGCGTGGGCAGCTCCTGCACCATGAGCTCCGCGGCTTGCGGTTGCGGTTCACAGGCGGCGAGCAACAGCAGGCCGGGCAACAGAACATGCAGTCGTTTCATTTGAATCACTCGCCTCCCGCGCGCAGCACCAGCCGCCATCTTGGCTCACCCGGGAGGAAGGACGTGCCGCGACCTTCTGCCCAGTCATCGTGGCCGGAAAGGTAGAAGGGCGACAGTGGGTGGCCGCTCTGCCCGCCCGGCATGTGGAAATAGCCTTCCTGTTCGTGCCCCGGCGAGACCGCGAAGCGCTCCGATGCGCCGAAGCTCGCGCCCTGCACGCGCGGCATGTGACTGTCGCCGGGAAGCTCGATGGCCGGCGCATTCAGGAGCCCACCCAGCAAGGGCAAGCCGCCAAGCGGGTGACGAATGCGCGAGCGATTGGCGAGACCCCAGCGATATTCGTCCAGCTTCTCTCCTGCCCGTTCCGCGACCGCATCCGCGGCCGCCAGCAACAGGTCATTCCAGCTGTCGAAATCGGCAGGCAGCAGGTGCGCCGGCTGTGCCTCGATTAACGTCCACACCGGGCCTTCGGCCTGGCTGGTGCCGAATGTCATCGGCGAATCCGCGAGCAAGGTTGCGGACAGGAAGCCGGCATAGACGCGCTCGATGACCTCGAGACGGAGCTCGCGCACCAGCCGGTACGCCACCGAATCCACGCTCGCACGCCCTTCCCAGCTCGACAGCGCTTCCTGCAGGGCGACTCGCCGCGCGTCTGCATGATGCGGCTCCAGCACTGCCATGAACAACCGGTGCCAGCGCGAGAGAAAACGCGCCTCGTCATCCAGCTGGATATGCAGCATGTCCTCGCTCCCGAACCGCTCCTTCTCGCGCAGCCGGTCGCGAATCTGGGCCGCGCGTGCACCCAGCGCGTAGCCGCCATCGCCGATCAGCTCCAGGGCCTCGCCATCCACCATGCGCGCGTTCGCGGACCACAGCCGCCCGTCGGCAGGATTCACGACCAAGGGATATTCCTGCGGGGCCAGCCAGCCATCCCACACCGAAACGGTTTCCGAGGAATGCAACGGCGCGGCGCCATCACGCGCGCGGCGCGGAATGCGCCCGGCAATCGTCCAGGCGATGTTGCCCTCGCTGTCGCCGACGATGAAATTCTGCGGCGGCATGCCCGCCGACTGCGCCACCGCCACGGCTTCATGCACGTTGCTCGCGCGGGCGAGATCGAACAGCCTCAGGTTGACGGCATCGGGCAGGTGCGCCTGCCAATGCAAGGCGTAATCGAAGGTCTGCTCGCCGAGCGCGTCGCTGACCACCGGCCCGAAACGGCTGCGCCGCATTTCCACCGTGACCGCATCGCCATGCGCGACTTCGATGCGCTCCGCGACGATCTCGAAGGGCTCGCAACCATCGATGCTGCGATAACCGTCCTCGCAAGGTTCCAGCAGCACGAGGTCCAGCCAGTCGCCGTAACTGTTGGTGAAGCTCCAGGCGACATGGCCGTTGCTGCCGACGATCACGCCCGGCGTACCAGGGAGGGAAACGCCGGTAACGGCATAACCATCATTGCCGGCAAGCTCCGCGCGCAGGCGAAACCAGATGTTCGGCACGCCATGACCAAGGTGCATGTCGTTCGCGACCATGGCCGCGCCACTGGCGGTCAGGGCGCCGCTCACCGCCCAGCTGTTGCTGCCAGGCAGGAGCGCGTCTTCCTCGAACCGAAACGCCACGTCGCGCGCCTCCCTGGAACGCAGATCGAACACTTCCGCAGGCGGCAGTTCGCCCGCCAGCATCACCTCGCCGCTCAACGGCGCGTCCCAGGACGTGCCCGGCGGGTACAGGAACTGCACCACCGCGGCAGGCAGCGCGGCGTTCAGCAAGGCGCGCTCGCGTTCCCTGCGCCCGGCGGCGTCATGCAGGTCGAAGAACATCGCGTAGACCACCAGCAGCGTGTCTTCCGGCGTCCAGGGCAACGGTGTGGAACGCAGCAGGAAATACTCAAAGGGACGCGCGGTGAGGGCCGCGAGGCCCGCATTCACGCCATCGACGTAGGCCTCCAGCAGCCGCCTGTCCCGTTCAGCGAGACTGTCGACGATGGCGCTCGCCACCTCGCGCAGGCCATGCATGCGCCGGGAGCGGTCGAAGTCCACGGCGGCATCCCCGACCAGGGCGGAGATCTCACCGGCGGCACTCCTGCGCAGCAGATCCATCTGGAAGAAACGCTCCTGCGCGTGCAGGAAACCGATGCCGCGCACGAGATCCTCTTCGCTGGCGGCCTTCACCGCCGCCACACCGAGCGCATCGCGCTCGATCACCACATCCGCATCCAGGTCAGCCAGGGCAAGCTCGCCTTCCAGCTGCGGCAGGCTGGCGCGCATCAGCAACCAGGCCGCAAGCAGCAGGATCATGACGAGACAGAACAGGGTTGCCGTTCCGTAGAGGAGCGCGCGTTTGAGCTTCATGGACATCCCCCCAATCAATGCGCATCAATGATGCCGATACCACCTCCCAAGCTCAAGGCGGAATCATTCCCGCCAATGAAAAAGGCCGCCTTGCGGCGGCCTTGCTCTCCGGTGCCGGGGAGTGGCTCAGAACCATTCCTGCAGCAACGATTGCAACCACTCCATTGCCACGGTAACAACCGGCGGCTCGGCGTCGGGAATGTCGCGATCCTTTCCGGTGCCAAGCTCATCTGCCATCGCAGAACCCATGCAGCTCAAGCCGAGTGCGGCAATCAGGACATAGAGTCGATTCTTCTTCATTGTTGTTCTCCTTCCATGCAGTCAATTCACAGTTGCTTCGCTCAACGCGTACGTGAAGATGACGACACCCATCTCCACGTATTCCTGACCCGGCAGTGCCTGCTCATGCGCAACACCATCCAGGTAACTGTCCATGTGCCTGCCCGTCTGTTCGCCCAGCCGTGACAGCTCATCTCTGACTTCCTCCTCGCGTTCACGGGGCACTTTCATTCTTCGCCACATCCTGTGCAGATGCCTTCCCTGACCCGCTTTCTTACCGACATTGAAGTCCACCGTGTGGCCATGCCGGTGCGCCATCAGCCCGGCAATCTCCAGCTTGTAACAGTCCATGCCATCCGCGCCGTAGGTCGGATTCACCAGACGAATGCCACCTGCGTGGATCTCGACACTTCCTGAAGCAAGCAGATCAGTGAGCAGGTGGTAATAGTCAACGTAGCGATCGAAATGGCGCGCAAGCTTCTTGAAAGAGGGGCCTTCATCGGCATCCACCGGCAGCCAGTAAGGCTTGTCTTCGCTGTACTGGAAAGCCTGTTTGGTCGCCCACTCGCGGAGCATCTGCGCGGCGATATCGCGGCGATTCGCACGGCGGAAATCGACCGGGTGATCCATGGCCCCCAGGCGCCTGATCTGAGTTCTCGTCAAACCGGTCTCGTACATGCAATGCGCGATGCCCTTTCGTTCTCCCGGGTAGTCCGCTTCCTTGTAGCTATTGAGATAAGCGAGGCGAAGCAGGTCGACGGCGGTATCGACAGGAAACCCGAAGCGCAGCAGGGTCTTCGTCAGCGGCTTGACCGTCTGGTAGAAGTACTCCCTCAGTTCCTCGTGGTCATCCAGGAGATCAAAGACGTCCGCCGTACTCCCTCCGTTGGCAGAATGAGGGAAGGTTTAGCACGCGGTGCCAAAAAAGTTCCCTATAGAAAAACAAAATCAGGCAAATCCCAAGTGATTTCAGGGAGGCCCTTAGAATTCGAGCTGGAAGACCACTTCGCGGCGTTCGATCGAATACGCGCTCAGTTGCGTCGGCTGTGCCACCCACAACAGGCCTGGATGGTTCGCGGCGTGGGCCTGGGATAACGACGGCGAGAAGCTCGAAATCAGAAGGAAAAGAAACGCATGCCGGAACATGTGCAAGCCTTCCCTGGCCAGAAAAAACGGCGGGAAGATTTAGCACACCGTGGGTGATGCCTACCGCGAAAAAACGAAAATCAGGGGGACGCCCGAAAAAATTCAGGGAACGTAGAAGGTCAGTTGGAGCGGCCGGCCCAGGTCTTGAGCGAGACGGCCATCTCGACGCGGTTGCGGCCTTCGCGCTTGGCCTTGTAGAGCGCGTGGTCGGCGGCGCGGATGATCTTGCGCGCGGAGACCTGCTCGTCGCCGAGGGAGGTGGCGATGCCGACGCTGACGGTGACGTCGAGCCTGAGGCGATCGATCTCGAACGGCTCGGCCAGCATGGCGCGGCGGATTCTTTCGCCGACCTCGATGGCATTGGCGCGGCCGCAACGCGGCAATACCGTCAGGAATTCCTCGCCGCCATATCGCCCCGAAAGGTCATAGGAACGCAGCGCGACGCGCAGGCGGCGGGCGGCTTCCGCCAGCACCTTGTCGCCCATCTGGTGACCGTAGGTTTCGTTGATCTGGCGCAGGTAATCGATGTCGGTGAGCAGCACGGAAACCGGCATGCCCTCGCGCACCGAGCGGTCGAGCTCGTGCTGGGTGGCTTCCTGGATGAGGCCGTGGCTGTAAAGACCGGTGAGCGCGTCGTGCGAGGCGCCGGCGCAGGCGGCCTGCTGCAGCGCGAGTACGCGCCGCCACAGCGAGAAGCGCAGCGCCATTTCCGCGTCCGCCGCCGGTAGCCGCAACACGTCATCGACGCCGAGACGCTGCGCTTCCTGCACGCCGTCACCGCCATTGAGCAGCGCCACCAGCAACAGCGGACGCTCGGCGGCGCGCAGCTGCGCCAGCAGTTTCTCGCGATCAAGTTCGCAGGAATTCCAGTCGACCAGCACCAGCGCGGGATTGTCCCTGCCACCGAAGGCGGTCACCGCTTCGTCCATGCTGGTGACACGGCGCGTTTCCAGGCCGTCCTCGCGCAGCGCTTCTTCCAGCGGCACGGAGGCGCCGGCGGCGGCGACGATGAGTGCGCTGAAGTTTTCGCTTGCGGCGTCCATCTCCTGCTTCCGTCAGTCCTCGGCGCGATGTTCGCCGACGCGAACGATCTTCATGGAATTGGTGCCGCCTGCCACTCCGGTGAAATCCCCCTTCGTGACGATGACATGATCGCCGCGGTTGACCGCGCCGGATTCCAGCAGCACGTCCACCGCATCGGCGATCACGTGGCTGGGATCGGCATGCAGCACGTCGAACTGCACGGGATAGACACCGCGGTACAGCGTGACGCGCCGGCGCGTCGCCTCGTGGCGCGTGAAGGCATAGATCGGGATGCCGGAGCGGATCCGTGATAGCCACAGCGCCGTCGAGCCGGATTCGGTGAGCGCGATGATGGCACGTGTTTCGAGATGGTTGGCGGTGTACATCGCCGCCATGGCGATGGCCTCGTCGACGCGCTGGAAGCGGCTGTCGATGCGATGACGCGAGCGGCGCATGATGCGCTGGCGCTCCGCGCCTTCGCAGACGCGCGCCATGGCCTCGACGACGCGCACCGGGTACTTGCCGGCCGCGGTCTCGGCGGAAAGCATCACGGCGTCAGTGCCGTCCAGCACGGCATTGGCGACGTCCATCACTTCGGCGCGCGTCGGTACCGGCTGGTGAATCATGGATTCCATCATCTGCGTGGCGGTGATCACCACGCGGTTGAGATCGCGGGCGACGTGGATGATGCGCTTCTGCACGCCGGGCAGTTCGGCATCGCCGATTTCCACGGCGAGATCGCCGCGCGCGATCATCACCGCGTCCGAGGCTTCGACGATGCTTTCGATGTTCGCCACGGCCTCGGTGCGCTCGATCTTGGCAATGATGCCGGCGCGGCTGCCCGCGTCCCAGACGAGGTCGCGCGCCACCTGCACGTCGTTGGCGTCGCGCGGGAAGGAAATGGCGACGTAATCCACGCCCAGATCGGCGGCGATGCGGATGTCGTTGCGATCCTTGTCGGTGAGCGCGGGCGCGGACAGCCCGCCGCCCTGGCGATTGATGCCCTTGTTGTTGGAAAGCCTTCCACCCACCTGCACGCGGCAGCGGATGCGCGCGCCTTCCACCGATTCCACCTGCAGCACGATGAGGCCGTCATCGAGCAGCAGCACGTCACCGGCAACGACGTCCTGCGGCAGTTCCTTGTAGGTGATGCCGACCTTGTCGCGATCGCCGGCGCTCTCGTCCAGCGCGGCGTCCAGCGTGAACGGCTGGCCGTCCTCCAGCTCGACGAAGCCGTCGGCGAACTTCTCGATGCGGATCTTGGGGCCCTGCAGGTCGGCGAAAACACCGACATCGCGGCCGGCACGGCGGGCGGCCTCGCGCACCGCATCGATGCGGCGGGCATGATCGTCGGGCTTGCCGTGGGAGAAATTCAGGCGGACGACATCGACACCCGCGGCGATCATCTTCTCCAGCACGCCGGGCTGGTCGGTCGCCGGGCCGAGGGTGGCGATGATCTTGGTGCGTCTGGGCATTGCGAAATTCCCGTGAGACGTGATGTGAGACGTGAAGCGGCTGCAGGCATTACGCTACTACAAGCGCCGCCTCACGTCTCCCATCCGGCGTTTCAGGACTTCGCTCTTTCTTCCAGGATGGCCACGGCCGGCAGCTTCTTGCCCTCGAGAAACTCGAGGAAAGCGCCGCCGCCGGTGGAAATGTAGGAGATGCGGTCGGCCACGCCGTACTTGTCGACCGCGGCCAGCGTGTCGCCGCCGCCGGCGATCGAAAACGCAGAGGATTCGGCGATGGCCTGCGCCAGCGCCTTGGTGCCTTCGCCGAACTGGTCGAACTCGAACACCCCTACCGGACCGTTCCAGACGATGGTGCCGGCTTCCTTGAGGTACTTCGCCAGCGTCTCGGCGGTATCGGGGCCGATGTCGAGAATCATCTCGTCCTTGCCGACCTGGTCCACCGGACGCACGTCGGCTTCCGCCTGCGCGGAGAATTCGCTGGCGACCACCACGTCGGTCGGCACCGGGATCTTCGCGCCGCGCGCCTCGGCGGCCTCGGTCAGCCGCCTGGCCTCATCGACGAGATCCGGCTCGTACAGCGACTTGCCGACGTCGTAACCGGCCGCGGCGATGAAGGTGTTGGCGATGCCGCCGCCGACGATCAGCTGATCGACCACCCTGGACAGCGACTCCAGCACGGTGAGCTTGGTGGACACCTTGCTGCCGGCAACGATGGCGACCAGCGGTCGCGCAGGATTGCGCAGCGCGCGGCCCAGCGCCTCGAGCTCGCCGGCGAGCAGCGGGCCGGCGGCAGCGATGGGCGCGTACTTCGCAACGCCGTGCGTGGACGCCTGCGCGCGATGCGCGGTGCCGAAGGCATCCATCACGAACACGTCGCACAGCGCCGCCATCTTCTTCGCCAGGGCGTCGTCGTTCTTCTTCTCGCCCTTGTTGAAGCGCACGTTCTCGCACAGCACGACCTCGCCGTCTTCGAGCTCGATGCCGTCGAGCCAGTCCTTCTCCAGGCGCACCTTCACGCCCAGCAGCTCGGTCAGGCGCTCCGCCACCGGCGCGAGCGAGAACTCTTCCGCGTACACGCCCTCTTCCGGACGGCCGAGATGCGACATCAGCATCACCTTCGCGCCCTGATCCCGGGCGTGCTGGATCGTCGGCAGCGCCGCACGGATGCGCGCATCCGAAGTCACCACGCCGTCGGCGATCGGCACGTTCAGATCCTCGCGGATCAGCACGCGCTTTCCCTTCAGATCGAGGTCGGTCATCTTGATGATGGTCATGTCTTCAGGCCTGTTCGGTTTCGGTTTCACTGGATGAAAGAAGGGAGAAGTGAGAAGGAAGAAGAATCATCTTCTCCCTTCTTCCTTCTCCCTGACAGCGTTGCGCTTACTTGGCGTTATGCAGCGCCACGGTGGTGTCGAGCATGCGGTTCGAGAAGCCCCACTCGTTGTCGTACCACGAGTAGACCTTCACGAGGCGGCCGATCACCTTGGTGAGGGTGGCGTCGACGGTGCTGGAGGCCGGATTGTGGTTGTAGTCCACGGAGACCAGCGGCTCCTCGTTGTAGGCGAGGATGCCCTTCAGCTCGCCTTCCGCGGCCTTCTTCAGGATCGCGTTGACTTCCGCGGCGTCGGTGTCGCGGCCGGCGGTGAAGGTGAGGTCGACCAGCGAGACGTTGATCGTCGGCACGCGGATGGAATAGCCGTCCAGCTTGCCGTTCAGTTCCGGCATCACCAGGCCCACGGCCTTGGCCGCGCCGGTGGTGGTCGGGATCATGGACTGCGTGGCGGAACGCGCGCGGCGCAGGTCCTTGTGATAGACGTCGGTCAGCACCTGGTCGTTGGTGTAGGCGTGGATGGTGGTCATCTGGCCCTGCTCGATGCCGAGCGCCTCGTGCAGCGGCTTGACCAGCGGCGCCAGGCAGTTGGTGGTGCAGGAGGCGTTGGAGATGACGGTGTCCGAAGCCTTGAGGATGTGGTGGTTCACGCCATAGACGATGGTGGCGTCGACGTCATTGCCGCCCGGCGCGGAAATGATGACCTTCTTCGCGCCGCCCTTGAGGTGCGCGGAAGCCTTTTCCTTGCTGGTGAACAGGCCGGTGCACTCCAGCACGATGTCCACGCCCAGCTCGCCCCACGGCAGCTTCGAGGGATCACGTTCGGCCAGCACGCGGATCCTGTCGCCGTTGACGACCATGTAGTCGCCTTCCACCGAAACCTCGCCGGGGAAACGGCCATGCGCGGTGTCGTAACGCGTCAGGTGCGCGTTGGTGTTGGCGTCGCCGAGGTCGTTGATCGCGACGATCTGGATCTCGTTCGTACGCCTGGATTCGTACAGCGCGCGCAGAATGTTGCGTCCAATGCGGCCGTAACCGTTGATCGCTACCTTGATTGCCATGGTGCCACTACTCCCTCTGGTCGAAAGAACGATTGATCACTTCTCGGCCATGCTGTCGCGCGCGGCCTTGACCACGTTGTCGACAGTGAAGCCGAAATACTGGAAGGCGATCTCCGCGGGCGCCGAGACGCCGAAGCGGTCCATGCACACGAAGCGGCCGTTCGGTCCGGCCCAGCGATGCCAGGCATCCGAGACGCCCGCCTCGATCACCACGCGGGCGGTGACCTCGCGCGGCAGCACGCTGTCGATGTACTTGCGATCCTGGGCCGCGAACACGTTGACGTTCGGCATGGAAACGACGCGCGCGTTCACGCCGTCGGCGGCAAGCCTGTCGGCAGCTTCCATCGCCAGTCCGACTTCCGAACCCGTGGCGATGAGGATCACGTCAGGCGCGCCGTCCACATCGCGCAGCACGTAGCCGCCGCGGGCGATGTTCTTCACCTGCGCATCGTCGCGCTGCTGGTGCGGCAGGTTCTGGCGGGTGAGCGCGAGAATGGTCGGACCGTCGCGGCGTTCCACCGCGGCCTTCCAGGCGACGGCGGTTTCCACGGTGTCGCAGGGACGCCACAGCGACATGTTGGGAATCATGCGCAGCGAGGCGATGTGCTCCACCGGCTGGTGGGTGGGACCGTCCTCGCCGAGGCCGATGGAGTCGTGCGTGAGCACGAAGATGCTGCCCTGGTTCATGAGCGCTGCCATGCGGATGGCGTTGCGCATGTAATCGGAGAACACCAGGAAGGTGCCGCCGTAGGGAATGAAGCCGCCATGCAGCGCAAGACCGTTCATCACCGCGCCCATGGCGAACTCGCGCACGCCGTAATAGACGTAGTTGCCGCTGGCGTCCTCGTGGGTGATGCCCTTGCTGCCCTTGAAATAGGTGTTGTTGGAACCGGTGAGGTCCGCCGAGCCGCCGATGAACTCCGGCAGCGCGGGACCGATGATGTCCAGCGCCATCTGCGAAGCCTTGCGGGTGGCGGCCACGGACTTGCCTTCGAGCATGGTGGCGAGCAGCTTCTCGCACACCGCCGGCCAATCCTTGGGCAGCGCGCCCGACATGCGGCGCCTGAACTCGGCGGCAAGCATCGGGAATTCCGCTTCGTAGGCCGCGAACTTCGCGTCCCACTCGTCCTCGAGCTGCCGGCCCTTGTCGCGCGCGTCCCAGCCCTTGCGGATTTCCTCGGGCACGGTGAACGGTTCGTGCGGCCAGCCGATGTTCTCGCGCGTGGCGGCGACTTCATCCTCGCCGAGCGCGGCGCCATGCACGCCTTCCGTGCCGGCCTTGTTCGGCGAACCGAAGCCGATCACGGTGCGGCAGCAGATCAGCGAGGGCTTGTCGGCGTGCTTGCGCGCTTCCTCGATGGCGGCCCTGACCTCTTCGGCGTTGTGGCCGTCGACGTCGCGGATCACGTGCCAGCCGTAGGCCTCGAAGCGCTTCGGCGTGTTGTCGCGGAACCAGCCGGCGACGTCGCCGTCGATGGAAATGCCGTTGTCGTCATAGAAGCCGATCAGCTTGCCGAGGCCAAGCACGCCGGCCAGCGAGCAGGCCTCGTGCGAAATGCCTTCCATGAGGCAGCCGTCACCGGCAAAGAAATACGTGTAGTGATCGACGATCTCGTAGCCCGGCTTGTTGAACTGCGCGGCCAGGATCTTCTCCGCGAGCGCCATGCCGACGGCATTGGCCAGGCCCTGGCCCAGCGGGCCGGTGGTGGTCTCGACGCCCGGCGTTTCGCCGTACTCCGGGTGACCCGGCGTCTTCGAATGCAGCTGGCGGAACTGCTTCAGGTCCTCGATGGAAACGTCGTAGCCGGAAAGATGCAGCAACGAGTAGATGAGCATCGAGCCATGACCGTTCGACAGCACGAAGCGGTCGCGGTCCACCCAGTCGGGGTTGGCCGGATTGTGGCGGAGGAAATCGTTCCAGAGGACTTCGGCGATGTCGGCCATGCCCATGGGCGCGCCTGGATGACCGGATTTCGCCTTCTGAACGGCGTCCATCGACAACGCCCGGATGGCGTTGGCCAGTTCGCGTCGAGACGGCATTGAAACTCCTGTGAGTGAGGGTGTGCGCGGGCGAATGCGCGGCGCCGGGAAAATTCGCGAAAAATCGCGACGGACGCTGCGCGAAGGCGCGCATTTTCGCTGAAATGCGCAGTTCCGGCAACCCCGCGGCCAATCCGTCATTGACCGCAGAACCTTGAAAAACAGGCACTTAAGTTTCGACCAGGACGCCCGGAAACCCATGGATGGCAGGCATGCGCTTCGCTAAGATACGCGCCTTCCTCGCCCGGGCCGCCAATGCGCAGCGAAAACCTCTCCGGCATCCTGTGGATGCTGCTTGCCACCGCCGTGCTGTCCATGATGGACGCCGTCATGAAACAGCTTGCCGCGCACTATTCCGCGCTGCAGGTCGCCAGCCTGCGCGGGCTGGTGTCGCTGCCCTTCGTGATCGCCTGGGTGTGGACGCGGGAACGCAGCTTCGCGACCCTGGTGCGGGTGCGCTGGGGCTGGCATCTCATCCGCGGCGTGCTCGCCATCTGCATGCTGGGCAGCTTCGTCTACGCCATCAGCGGCATGCCGCTCTCCGAAGCCTACACACTCTTCTTTATAGCGCCGCTGCTGATCACCGCGCTGTCCGTGCCCCTGCTGAAGGAAAAGGTCGACGGCCGCCGCTGGCTGGCGATCCTCGGCGGCTTCTGCGGCGTGCTCATCGTGCTGCGGCCCGGCTTCAACAGCATCGGGCTCACCGCGCTCGCCGTGCTGCTGGGCGCGACCAGCTACGCGCTCAATGCCATCAGCGTGCGGCATCTCGGCAAGACCGACTCCACCGCCGCCATGTCCTTCTGGTTCATGTTCCTGCTGGCGATCGGCGCGGGGCTGCTGGCGCTGCCGAACTGGCAGCCGCTGCGCTGGGC
>JAJUFS010000080.1 GCA_029263725.1 Gammaproteobacteria bacterium
GGCGAACAGCAGGGGCATGCCCTCGGGAGCGTCCTCACGGTGCACGCCATGCCCGATCACCGCGTCCCCCGGGCGCAGGATGCCGCGCACCTGTTCGAAACTCGCATGCCAGCGGCTCAGTCCGGGGCGCGCGTCATAGATGACCAGCGGCGCCTCCCGCAGCCTGTCGTACAGCTGTTCGCTGAACGCGCTGTCGCCACTGTAACCGAGCAGCGGCTTGCCGTCGCGTTTCAGGAGCATGCCGCAGGAATACTCGGAGTGAACGCCGCGAATGAATTCCAGGGAAAGGTCATCGAACAGTGCGCCTGTGGCACCGGCCGCGACCGGATGCCACACCGCCAGCTCATCCGGCGCGACGATGTCGTGATGCTCGGCCATGCGGTGCGTCTTCAGCCGCCGCACCACTTCCTGCTCGGCATGGATGTGCAGGCGGCGTCCCGCCTTGCACTCGACGCGCAACACCACTGGCAGCTCGCCGGCATGATCGGTGTGATTGTGGGAAATGATGATGTGGCCAGGCAGGATGCCGAAGCGCCGCAGGCACTCGTGCGTGGTGCCGGGGCCGAGTTCGATGAGCAGCACCGGTTGCCCGTCACGGCAGATCACCATGCTGGCGCTGCACTCACCGTCGTAGACATGCGAGGCACTGCCGCCGCTGCCGAGTACATGCAAGCTCAGGACTTCAGCGTTCCGTGACATGACGTTCGTCCCGGTAGAAGAGCGCGATTCCCCGCCTGGATGCAGGGAATCTAGCACGAAAGGCTTAGCGGGCCGCGGCGCGGCGCTCGCATTCCGTCACGGCATGCCCGTCCTGGCGGCAGCGCGCGAAGCTTCGGGTATGCGCGAGCTCCTCGCGCCAGCGTTCGGCGCCGGCATCCGTCTCGAGCAGCTGCAGCGCCTCGGCGGCCGCGCCCTGCTCGGCGAGCAGCCAGGCGAGATTGTTGCGCACCGGCAGCGCGTCGGGCTGGCGCGCGAGGATGGCGCGATATTCTTCCGCCGCACGGGCCGTGTCGCCCTCGGCATACAGGCGGTTGGCGCGGGCGAAACGCAGGCCGCCGTGTTCGGGCCAGCGCGCGACGGCAAGCTCCAGCGCCGGCAGCGGCGCGTCCGGATGGACGCGCATGAAATCCGCGAAGGCGCGCAGCGCCTCATCGGGAATGACGGAAACCGGCAGGCGGTCCGGCGGCAGCACGGCCAGCGCCCAGTAACCGGCGCGCCGCCAGGTGCGCAGGAAGGTTTTCGCCTTCAGCTCATGCAGGCGGTGCCGTCCCGAACGCAGGTAGACGCGTTCCTCGTCCGCGCCGACCACGACGGCGTAATGCCAGTAAGGCCAGATCGTGATGCCGTTGTTCTGCAGCACCAGCACCGGATGACCGGCCGCGAGTTCCGCGAGCAGCGCCGCGGGCTCCGGAGGAAGTTCGTAAGCCAGGCGGCCATGCACCCTCGCCTGCGCCTTGAGCTCCGGCTGCAGGGTGCCGCCGCGCGCGGGGATGAACAGCTGCCGGGAAAGGGTTGCGGGTGAAGCCTCCACGCCGCTCCAGCCGAGCACGGTCGCAAGCGCCGCGGGGCCGCATTGCAGCGCTTCCTGCGGGTGGAAGGGAACGCCGGCAATCTCCTGCGGCAGGTTTGCCGGCAGTGTCTGTGGGAAAGGCTTGAGCGGCGGGCCGCCCGCACAGCCCGCGAGCAGCACCGCCGCCAGCAGCAGGTACCCGTTCACTCCACTTCGTCAATGAACGGATAGACGTCCGTGACGCCGGTGATGTCCAGGATCACGAATACCAGCGCGACGATCAGCAGGGTCTCGAGGACGCCCGCCCCGGCGGGCAAGGACTCCATCCTGTCGGCGAGCTCGGCAACCTCGGCATCGGACAGTGCCGCAACGCGCCGGTCGACATCGGCGGCATCCACGCCCATGCCGAGCATGCGTTCGCGCACGTCCTCACGCTGCAGCAGCTGCGTGACCAGGGCGCGGTCGGCGGCGGCCTGTTTGGCGGCGACATATTCCTGCGTGCTGATCACGCCGGCGTGCGCGGGAGCAAGCAGCGCGGCCAGGAAACAGAACATGGTGACGAAAGCGATCGGTCTTGCGCTCATGGCGTCCTCCGGGAGGGTCTTGTCGTGCCGATAACATCAGGGCGGCACGCGGGCGCTGCAACCCGGGCGGCGGTGTATTCGCCGCGGGAAAAAGGCGGAGGGCGGCAACGAAAAAGGGCCGCTTGCGCGGCCCTTTTCCTGCGAGACGGCGTATTCAGCCCGCCTTGCGCGAGGCGCTCTTGCGCTCGTGTTCCTTGAGATGACGCTTCCGCAGCCGCAGCGACTCGGGAGTCACTTCCATCAGTTCGTCGTCGTTGATGAATGCCAGCGCCTGCTCCAGCGAAAAGCGCTCCGGCGGCGACAGCATGACGTTGTCGTCCTTGCCGGCGGCACGGATGTTGGTCAGCTGCTTGGCCTTGAGGGGATTCACCGTCAGATCGTTGTCGCGCGAGTGGATGCCGATGATCATGCCTTCGTACACCGGCTCGCCCGGGCCGATCATCAGCCGGCCGCGTTCCTGCAGGTTGAACAGCGCATAACCCACCGCCTTGCCGTCGGCATTGGAGATGAGCACGCCATTGCGGCGTGCGGGCACGCTGGCCTGCTTCACCGCCGCGTAATGGTCGAAGACGTGATGCAGCAGCCCGGTACCGGAGGTCATGGTCTTGAACACCGTCTGGAAACCGATCAGGCCGCGCGACGGTACCTTGTAATCCAGCCGTACCCGGCCCTTGCCGTCCGGCTGCATGCCGGTGAGTTCGCCGCCACGCTCGCCCATTGCTTCCATCAGCGGGCCCTGGTGACGCTCCTCGATGTCCACGGTGACCGATTCCACCGGCTCCTGCTCGATGCCGTCGATGATCTTCGTGATCACCTGCGGGCGCGACACCGCAAGCTCATAGCCCTCGCGGCGCATGTTCTCGATGAGGATGGAAAGATGCAGCTCGCCGCGGCCGGAGACATGGAACTTCTCCGCGTCGTCGGTATCCTCGACGCGCAGCGCGACGTTGGAAAGCAGTTCGCGCTGCAGGCGCTCGCGCAGCTGGCGGCTGGTGACGAACTTGCCTTCCTTGCCCGCGAACGGCGAGGTGTTGGTCTCGAACACCATGCTGATGGTCGGCTCGTCGACCTTCAGCGGCGGCAGCGCCTCGGGCTTCGCCGGGTCGCAGATGGTGTCGGAAATCAGCGGCCGCTCGATGCCGGTGATGGCGACGATGTCGCCGGCGCTGGCGCTGTCCACTTCGACACGCTCCAGGCCGAGGAAGCCGAACACCTGCAGCACGCGCTCGGTGCGCTTGCGGCCGTCGCGATCGATCACCGCCACGGTCGAGTTGCGCTTCAGCACGCCGCGCTTGATGCGGCCGATGCCGATGGCGCCGACATAGCTCGAATAATCCAGCTGCGAGATCTGCATCTGCAGCGGCCCGTCGATGTCCACCGGCGGCGGCGGGCAATGCTTCGCGATCGCCTCGAACAGCGGCCGCATGTCGCCGTCGCGCACGTCCGGGGTGAGACCCGCAAAGCCCTTGAGCGCCGAGGCGTATACCACCGGGAAGTCGAGCTGCTCGTCGGTGGCGCCAAGACGATCGAACAGGTCGAAGGTCTGGTTCAGCACCCAGTCGGGGCGCGCGCCGTCGCGATCGATCTTGTTGATCACGACGATGGGCTTCAACCCGTGCGCGAAGGCCTTCTGGGTGACGAAGCGGGTCTGCGGCATGGGGCCGTCGACGGCGTCGACCAGCAACAGCACGGCGTCCGCCATCGACAGCACGCGCTCGACCTCGCCGCCGAAGTCGGCGTGGCCGGGAGTGTCGATGATGTTGAAGCGGTATTCGGTGGCGCCGTCATGCCAGCGGATCGCGGTGTTCTTGGCGAGGATGGTGATGCCGCGCTCGCGCTCGATGTCGTTCGAGTCCATGACGCGCTCCGGCAGCACGGCGCGCGCGTCCATGGTGCCGGACTGGGTCAGCAGGCGATCGACAAGCGTTGTCTTGCCATGATCGACGTGCGCGATGATGGCGATGTTTCGAAGATTCTGGATCATTGGGGATACCTTGAGAGGACCCGGCATTATACTGGCGGACCTTTCGCCTGCCCATGCAAATCTCGCGGGGAAAAACCCCTGCTTCGAGGTAAACTGTGCCTATCCGGGAACCTTGCGGACAGGACGTGCAGGCCATTCTCAATCCAGTGATCGGTCTTCTCGCGGCGCTCGCGGCACCCGCGCTGGTGCTCGTCGTGGCGCTGTGGCTGGAGGAAACCGCCTCGCGCTGGCAGGCGACCGAAATCGGCGTGCTCGCCTGGCTGCCGGTGATCATCATGGGCCTCGGCATCGCCATCGCGGTGCGCTTCAACCGCGCCCGGCTGTTTGCCGCGCTGCTCAACCTGCTGGCCGGCTTCGCTGCGCTGGCCTGGCTGATGCCGGTGCTGCGCGCGCCCACGCAGGAGACGCTGCTCGCGCTTGCGATGCTGTTCCTGCCGCTCAACCTGCTCGCCTGCCCGGTGCTTTCCGATCATGCCGCCGTCAAGGGCCAGCGCCTCGCCGCCCTGCTGGTGATAGGCGCCGAGACCCTGTTGCTGCTGTTGCTGGCGGCGCTGGACGTGAACCTTTCCTGGCTGAACGGCGATTTCCTCGACTTCGCGGATCCCGCCGACGTCGGCCTCACCGATACCGGCGTGCTCACCGCCACCGTACTGCTCGTGCTCGCCTTCGCGCGGCTGTACAAGTCGCCGACCACGCAGCGCGCCGCGCTGTTCGCCGCCGGCTTCTGCCTGGTGCTGATGCTCGCCAACCACGACCAGCCGCATTCGCTGATCGCCTTCGCCGCGGCGGGCGGCGCCATCCTGGTGCTGGCGGTGTTCCAGGAAACCTGGCGCATCGCCTACGTCGACCAGCTGACCGAGCTGCCCGGCAGGCGCGCGCTGGAAGAAGCGCTGGCGCGGCTCGATGGCCGCTATGCCATTGCCATGGTGGATGTCGATCACTTCAAGAAATTCAACGACACCTACGGCCACGATGTCGGCGACCAGGTGCTGCGCATGGTGGCCACCAACCTGCGCGAGGTAGGCGGCGGCGGCCGCGCCTACCGTTACGGCGGCGAGGAATTCACCATCCTGTTCCCTGGCAGGACGGTGGATGAGGCATGGGAGTTCGTCGACCAGGTGCGCGCGGCCATCGCCGACAGCACCTTCGAGCTGCGCCGCCATGATCGCCGCAACGGCGAACGACGCACGCAGACCTCGGTAACCGGCAACATCCAGATCACCATCAGCGCCGGCCTTGCCGAGCCATCCGAAAGGCAGCAATCCGCAGGCGACGTGATCAAGGCCGCGGACATGGCGCTCTACGAGGCCAAGAACCGCGGCCGCAACCGCGTGGAAAAGGCGCGCTGATCAGTCGCGGACGCGCTGCTCTGCGGGCACGATCACATCCTCGCCCGGCTCCACCTTCTGCACCTCGCCCCGTTCACGCTTCAGTTGCGACTTGCGCAGCAGGGAAACCTCCGGCGTGGCCGCGAGCTCCAGCTGGCGCGTGAGCAGCGTGCCCGTCGTGGTGGTGGCGCGCACCTCGACGAGAATGCTGCCGGTATCGGCCGCGGTCGCCGTGAGCCTGAGCGGCAGGCGGTACTCGGCGCCGGTGCCGAGCGAGAAATGCGTTTGCGCCGCCGTCACGTTCGTCATCCGCAGCAGCTCGACCTCGACGGAGGCAAGCGCCAGCCGCGAACCGATGAGCAGCGTTGCATCCGCCGTCTCGCCCGCCTGCAGCCATTTCGGCACCTCCAGGCTCATCGCGATGGGATGCGCCGGCTTGCCGGGCGAAGTGACGATCTCCTGGTCCGCGCCGTTCGCCGCGAAAGGCGACAGCAGAACGGTGAGCGCGAGCAGCAGCATGTTCATTTTCATCGCCTTGTCCTCAGTTTCTCTCGACGCCGAGTTCCAGGCAGACGTTGCCGCCGCTCGCCGCACTGTCGTCGACATTGATGTAATCCATGACCTCGATGACGTAGGTCTGCCCGCCCTCCAGGTTCACGTTGAGCGTCTCCACGCCGCTCCCGGCGGAGTCGTCCATCCCGGCGGCGACGGTGCGGCCGCGCAGCCGGACGTGGAAGTCCGGATCGCCACCCGCCGCCGAAGTCTGGAGGCGCACCTGCCAGCTGCCGGATGACGGCGGCGTGAAGCGCGCGAAGCGCCGCGCGCCCAGGCGATTGGACTCGATGTACTCGCCGACTTCGCGCGCATAGGCATCGGTGGTGCAGAGCTCGAGCGGCGTGCCGGCAACGAGCTCGGCATACACCGGCACGACGAAGGCCTCGGTGTTGCGCGAGGCGGTGTTGTCCAGCGCCGTCCTGCCCGAACCCCACTCGTCGCTGATGACGGCAATGCCGTTGGCGAGCACGAGCTCATCGATGGCGCTCACGGCGGCAGGCTGGCGCTGCTTGAGGAAATGAATCAACGGGAAGATGGTGGTCAGCGCCATGGTCTGCCGCTGCGCTTCCGTCAGCGCCGCATGCAGCGGCGCGAAGCCGAGCGCCATGCCATCGTCGTTCGCGCCATCGTAGAGGTCGAAAAGGATGCGCTGCACGCTGGCCTCGCTCCACCAGCCGGGGTTCCATGCGGAATCGGCTTCGACGTTGAAGGAGAAACCGCGGCCCTGGCGTGAACCTGACGTGTCCACGTAAACGGGATCATCGGTGGCGATGCCCGACCAGGCGTTGCCCCAGCCTTCGCCGAAGGCCACGCGCGGGTCGAGGTGATCGCCGAGCGTATGGGCGCCGCCGATGGAATCGGAACGCGCAAAGGCGTCCTCGTAGTAATGCCCCCATTCGTGAATGATCACGTGGCGGTCGAATTCGTCGGTGTCGTCGTTCTCACGGCCGAGCACGAAGATGTTCCTGCCCTCGCTGCCGTAACGGCCGAAATGGCTGGTGGTGATGCAGCCGTCCGCGAAGGGATAGCTGCTGCCGTTGCAGCTGCGGTTCTCCGGGCTCCAGTTGATCTTGAGCGGCGGGAACACGGCGTCGGCATCCGCTTCCAGCACGCGCTGCATCGCAAGCCAGGCGGAGTCGAGCATGGCAAACGGCGCCGCCGCGCGGCTGCCCGCATAGCCGGCGCCGTCCCAGCCGCTGGAGGCAACGAGTTCGATGCTGACCGATTCGCTCCCCGTGGTGAAGGCTTCGCCCTGCGCGCTCCACACGCCCTGGTTGCGCGTGTTATCCACCACCCGCACTTCCCAGCCCGGCCGGCCGGCACGCGACAGCAGCGCACGGACCCGCACCACCACTTCGGTCTCCGGCGGCGCGGCCAGCGCGAAGACGCCGTTGGCATCGGTGACGGTGCTGTCCAGCACCGCGTTGCTGGCGGCGTTCATCAGCACCACCTCGGCGCCACGAATCGGGCGAAGTTCCGAGAGCTCATAGGCAAGCCGCGTACCGCCCGCACCGGATACCGCCGGCACGAACTCGTAAAGCGCACTGCCGTTGACGCTCACGCAATCGCTGCGGTCCGAGCAGGCATTCGCCGGCGCCGGCGGCGGGTTCCGGCCGCCATCGCCGTCATCGCCATCATCATTGCCGCCACCGCCTCTGCCGCCGCATGCCGACAGGAACATGGCAGCGACGGAGACAAACGCGAAACCGGCGATACGCAAGGACAAGGGAGCTTCCTTTTCGGGTGTGTGCATGTTCGTCCTGGCAAGCAAGCGCCGTGCCCGGAATCAGTCGTCTTCAAGCAGTTCGGGATCGAGCGCCGCGGCAAAGCCGGGCGGCTTCAGCACCAGCACGTCGCAATCGAGTTCATGCAGGATTTCCTCGGCCGTCGCGCCCATGATCGCGCGCCGCAGGGTGCCGCGCTGCACCGTGCCGAGCACGGTGAGATCGACATTGAGCTCACGGGCGAGCGCCGGGATCACCTGGCTCGGATGGCCTTCCAGCAAATGCCTGCGTTCCGCGGGAATGCCGTGCTTCGCGGCGAATGCCGCAAGTTCCTCGCGGCTGCGTTCACGCAACTCCTCGCCGAGCGCAGGATCAATCATCACGGACTCGCCCAGTGCGAGCGCCGGGCTGACGTTGGATGCATGCACGAGGTGCACGCTGGCATCGCAGACGGCCGCCATGCGCAGCGCCTGCGTGACGATTTCATCGTTGAGCTCGCC
>JAJUFS010000117.1 GCA_029263725.1 Gammaproteobacteria bacterium
CCAGCGTGTGGTATTCGACGGGCACCGAATAGGTGGCGTCGTCCTTCGTTCCCGGTCCGCTGCTGCATGCGGCGATCACCAGGCCAAGCGCCACCATGGCGCCCCTTTGCAAGAAGCTGTTCATCGTCCCCTCCTGCGGGAGTGAGAAAACGACAAGACTTTGGCGCATGCAGGCGAGGGACGCAATGCAGCGAGCCTGTCAGCGAAGGGAGGGAGAAGCGGCGGAGTGTCGGGGCCGGAGGAATGCCACACTCCCGCTCCCTCGTGGAGAGGGAGCGGGGGAGGGCAGAGTTCCTATTTCGGCTGCATGCGAATCGCGCCCGGAAAATGCCGCGCCCGCGCGAGCCGGCGCCTGATCTCCCTCTCCCCTCGGGGGAGAGGGCGGGGTGATGGGCAAAGCGGCAACGGCGTTACTTCGGCTGCATGCGAATCGCGCCATCCAGGCGGATGGTCGTGCCGTTGATCATGGTGTTCTCGTAGATCGAGGCGACCAGGTCGGCGTATTCGGTGGGCTTGCCGAGACGCGACGGGAACGGCACCTGCTTGCCCAGCGATTCCTGCACCTCCGGCGGCATGCCTTCCATCATCGGGGTCCAGAAGATGCCCGGCGCGATGGAGACGACGCGCACGCCGATGCGCGCGAACTCGCGCGCCATGGGCAGCGTCATGCCGACCACGCCGCCCTTGGAGGCGGAGTAGGCCGCCTGGCCGATCTGGCCTTCGAAGGCGGCAACGGAAGCGGTGTTGACGATCAGGCCGCGCTGGCCGTCGGCGTCAGGCTCATTGGACTCCATGGCCGCGGCGGCTGCCTTGGAAAGGTTGAAGGTGCCGATAAGGTTGACGTGAATCACCCTGGCGAAGAAGTCGCTGGCCATCGGGCCCTGCTTGCCGAGCACGCGGCCGGCGCCGAGGATGCCCGCGCAGTTCACCGCCAGCGTGAGCTTGCCGAACTTCGCCTTGGCCTGTTCCACCGCTGCGTTGACCTCGGCTTCATTCGACACGTCGGTCCTGATGAACAGCGCGCGCTCGCCGAGCTTTTCCTGCGCGGCCTTGCCGGCCTCTTCATTGACGTCGAGCATGGCCACAAAGCCGCCCGCCTTCACGAGCTTCTCGGCCACGGCAAAGCCGAGACCCGACACACCGCCGCTGACGATGGCCCTGGCGTTTTCGAATTTCATCTGTTTCTCCCGTTACCTGGATGAATGTCGGCGCGGATTATACCGCCCGGCGGTTGGCGGTTCCGGGCGGATCGTGGGACGTGGGACGACCTTCGAGTTGCAGGCGCCATCGTCTTACGTCTTACGTCTTGCGTTCCACCACCTGCCGCGCGATCTCGCGCAGCACATCCGCCTGCGGCCCGAAGCCGGCGAGCGCATCCAGCGCGGCATCAAGCAGCTCGCGCAGCCGCTTCCGCGAGGCTTCCACGCCGAGCAGGGCGGGGAAGGTCGCCTTGCCGTGAATGGCATCGCTGCCCGCCGTCTTGCCCAGGGTCGCGCTGTCGCTTTCCACGTCCAGCAGGTCGTCGCGCACCTGGAAGGCGAGCCCGATGAGATCGCCGTAGTCCGCGAGCGCCCGTTCCTGGCCGCGATCGAGCATCGGCGCCAGCGCCGCGCCCATGAGCACGGCGGCCTGCAGCAGCCGGCCGGTCTTGAGGCGGTGGATGGTCTCCAGTTGTTCCAGGCTGACGGCGACATGCTCGGCCGCAAGGTCCAGGGCCTGGCCGCCGGTCATGCCGCGCGAGCCGCCCGCGCGGGAAAGCAGTTCGATGAGACGCAGCCGGGTGCGCGCGTCGGCGGGCAGGTCGCGATCCGTGGCGAGCAGGTCGAAGGCGAGCATCTGCAGCGCGTCGCCGACCAGGATGGCAGTGGCCTCGTCGAAGCGGCGATGGGTGGTCGGCCGCCCGCGGCGCATGTCGTCATCATCCATCGCCGGCAGGTCGTCGTGGACCAGCGAGTAGCAATGGATGAGTTCGACCGCCGCCGCCGGCACGTCGAGCTGGATGAGCGGCACGCCCAGCATCTGCCCCGTGGCGTAGACGAGCATGGGCCGCAGCCGCTTGCCGCCGTTCAGCACCGAGTAGCGCACGGCCTCGTGCAGCCGGGCCGGGGTTTCGGCGGCGCGCGGCAGCGTGGCGTCCAGCTTGCGCTCGATGCGCGCGCGCCACGTCGCGAGGGCGGAATCGAATTCGCTCACGTCACGTCCCTTGAGGAAAACGCGAACTTTACCGGATGTGGCCCCTGCTGAGCACCCGCGCCGCCTGCGGGGTAGAATCGGCGCTTTCCTTCCGGGAGTCATCATGCAGGCCGAAGCGACCGCGCGCGCCAACATCGCGCTCATCAAGTACTGGGGCAAGCGCGCCCGCGCGCTCAACCTCCCCGCGGTCGGTTCGCTGTCGATCACACTGGACGGACTCGCCACGCAGACCGCAGTGCGCTTCGACGCGGCGCTCGAAACGGATCGCGTCGTGCTCAACGGGCGCGAGGACGAGGCCGCAGCAGGCCGCGTGTCACGCTTTCTCGACCTGCTGCGCGAACGCGCCGGCGTCAAGACGCGCGTCGAAGTGATCAGTCACAACAATTTCCCGACCGCTGCGGGGCTGGCCTCGTCCGCTTCCGGTTTCGCGGCGCTGGCCGCCGCTGCCGCCACGGCGCTGAAGCTGGATCTCTCGCCGGAGGCGCTTTCCGTGCTCGCCCGCCAGGGTTCGGGTTCGGCGGCGCGCTCGATCTTCGGCGGTTTCGTGGAATGGCATCGCGGCGAGCGTGACGACGGTGCGGACAGCTTCGCGGAGGTGCTGGCGCCGCGCGAACACTGGCCGCTGCAGGTAGTCATCGCGATCACCGAGACCGCGCCCAAGGGCACGGGCTCCACGGACGGCATGACGCAGACCGAGTTCACCTCGCCGTACTTCGACGCCTGGGTGGACGGCCAGGAGGCGGATCTCGCCGATGCCAGGGCGGCGATACTTTCGCGGGACTTCGAGAAGCTCGCCGACGTTGCCGAGTTTTCCTGCCTGAAGATGCACGCTTCCGCGCTGGCGGCGCGTCCCGGCGTGATCTACTGGAACGGCGCGACGCTGGAGGCGATGCATACGGTGCGCACCCTGCGTTCCGGCGGAATGCAGGTGTTTTTCACCATCGACGCCGGTCCGCAGCTCAAGGCAATCTGCGAACCGGCGGCGGCACCCTCCGTGCGCGACGCCCTGGCCGCGGTGCCCGGGGTGCGCGAGGTGATCGTCACCGGTCTTGGCGAAGGCGTCACCACGAGGAGCAGCGAATGATCCACGCGTCGGCCCCGGGCAAGCTTTTCATTACCGGCGAATACGCCGTGCTGGAGCGGGCCCCGGCCTGGCTCACCGCTGTCGATGTGCGCGCTCATTGCCGCCTGGAGCCCGGCGAAGGCAAGGACTCCCGCCTGCATGCCGTGCCGGTGGCGGTCGCGCCGCTGACATTCCGGATGACGGCCGAAAAGCTCGACTGGCAGGGCGAGGGCGCCACGCTGGTGGACGCCGCCTGGCAGGCGCTGCCGCGGGAGCGGCGCGAGAAGCTCGCCAGATCCGCCTGGAACATCACCCTGGATACCTCGGCGTTTTTCATCAAGGATCGCAAGCTCGGCCTCGGTTCCAGTGCCGCGGCGCTGGTCGCGCTGCTTGGCGCGTTGTGGGCGGCGAGCGGCGGGCTGCCGGAACATGATGAGGCTTTCGCGACTGCGCGCGCCGCGCACGAGACCTGGCAGGGCGGCGGCAGCGGCGCGGATCTCGCCGTGGCGCTGGCCGGCGGCACCCTGCTGTACCGGCGCGATCCACGGGTCGCGGCGCCGGTGGCCATCCCGCCGGGGCTGGAGCTGGTCGCCGCCTGGAGCGGCGAGCCCGCGTCCACCGGCGAGTTCCTGCGCCGGCTCGCGGCCTTCGAGCAGCGCGATCCCGTGGCTTTCCGTGACTGCTACTCGGTGGTGGTCAAGGCGGCGGAACATGCCGCGCTCGCCGCCAGTGACGGCGAGCCCGAGACCTTCCTGGAAGCCTTTTGCGCCTGCGGCAATTCCCTGCGGGCGCTGGGCGAGGCGGCGGACATTCCCATCTGGACGGAGCGGCATGAGCGTGCCGGCCAGCTGGTGCGGGCCGCGGGCGGCATCTACAAGCCCAGTGGTGCAGGCGGCGGTGACGTCGGCATTGCCGTGATCCCCAACCGGGACGCGGCCGGGCGCAACGGGGTAGAATCGGCGCTTTCGTCGGCCGGTTTCACCGTGCTGCCGCTGCGTTACGGCGCGCGAGGACTGGCGGTGGAGCCGGCTTAACCGCACCAAGGGTTTCAATGGATCGTTCACGCATTCCAAGCTTCTACAAGCTGACCGTGGACCAGCGCGTGCGTGTCATGCGCGAGCGCGGTCTGCTCTCCAGCGAAGACTGCCAGGCGCTGCTCACCGGCAAGCACACCCTCGACGTCCACGCCGCCGACAAGATGATCGAGAACGTCATCGGCGTGATGGGCCTGCCGGTCGGCCTTGGCCTCAACTTCCTCGTCAACGGCAAGGACTACGTCGTGCCGCTCGCGGTGGAAGAGCCTTCCATCGTCGCGGCGCTGTCCTCGGCGGCGAAGACCGTGCGCCAGGCGGGCGGCTTCGAGACTTCCAGCACCGATCCCATTCTCATCGGCCAGGTGCAGGTCGTCGAAGTGCCGCACATCGCGCGCGCGCAGGCCGCGATCCTGCAGCGCAAGGAGGAGATCCTCAACCTCGCCAACTCGCTGCACCCGAAGATGGTCGCGCGCGGCGGCGGCGCCAAGGACCTCGAAGTCCACATCCATCCGAGCGAATACACGCGCTCCGACATGCTGGTCGTGCACCTGCTGGTGGACACGCGCGACGCGATGGGCGCGAACCTCGTCAACACCATGTGCGAAGGCGTGGCTTCGCTGATCGAGACCATCACCGGCGGCAAGGTCTTCCTGCGCATTCTTTCCAATCTCGCCGATCGTTCGCTGGTGCGCGCGCGCTGCGTGATCCCGCCCGAGCATCTTGCCAGGGACGGGTTCGACGGCGAGCAGGTGCGCGACGGCATCATCATCGCCAACGAGTTCGCGGTGGTGGATCCGTACCGCGCCGTCACCCACAACAAAGGCATCATGAACGGCATCGATGCCGTGGCGCTCGCCTCGGGCAACGACTGGCGCGCCATCGAGGCGAGCTGTCACGCCTGGGCGGCGCGCAGCGGACGCTATTCCTCGCTGACGCGCTGGTACAAGGATGATGACGGCAATCTCGTCGGCGAGATCGAAGTGCCGCTCAAGGTCGGCATCGTCGGCGGTTCGCTGCTTTCCAACCCGACCGTGGCCGTGAACCATCGCCTGCTCGGCGTGAAGACTGCGACCGAGCTTGCCGAGCTGATGGCGGCGGTGGGGCTGGCGCAGAACTTCTCCGCCATTCGCGCGCTGTCCACCGAGGGCATCCAGCAGGGCCACATGACCCTGCATGCGCGCAGCGTGGCCTCCACCGCGGGCGCGCCGCCGGAGCTGTTCGACACCGTGGTCGAGCGGCTGATCGAATCCGGCGAGATCAAGGTCTGGAAGGCGCGCGAGATCATCGCCGAAGTGCAGAAGCAGGCCACCGCGCAGCCGGTGGCCAGCGTCGCCAGGGCCGACGACAAGGAACCGCTCGCCGCCGGTTACGGCAAGATCATCCTGTTCGGCGAGCACGCCGCGGTGTATGGCCGCCACGCGCTCGCCGCGCCGATTCCGCTCGCCATCCAGGCGCGCGTGAGCAAGGGCAACGAAGGCGTGGAAGTGATCATTCCGCGCTGGAATGTCGAAACCCGCCTGCACGAACCTGCCACGCAGCGGCAGGGCTTCCACAAGCAGTTCGGCATCATCCTTGGCAAGCTCGGCCTGGAAGACCGGCCGATGCG
>JAJUFS010000048.1 GCA_029263725.1 Gammaproteobacteria bacterium
AGCAGCAGCACGGCGATGGCGGCGAGCGCGAACCTGCGCAGGCCCTGGTGGCGATCATCGTTGTTGAGCTTGAGCGCGCCGCGGTGCCGCAGCCAAAGCAGCCACATCAGCACCAGCGTGGCGAGGCCGCCGAACAGGTGGCCGGTGACGATGATGGGCTTGACCAGCAGCGTCACCGTCCATTTGCCGAGCATGGCCTGGAAGATGATCAGCGACAGCAACCCGGCGGTGAAGCGTGCGCGCCACTCGCCTTTCCAGAAGGTCGCGGCATACAGCGGCAGCAGCACCGCCACCAGCGACAGCACCGCGGCGAGCGCGATCATTTTTCCGACATAGGCGAAGATGCCGAGCAACGCAGCAAGCGCCGCGCCGAACACCATGCCGCGGCGGGAAACGGGCCGCCAGTTGGCGGCAAGCGCCAGCGCAAAGACGATCATGCCCAGTGATGCCGCAAAGAAGCGGTGCACCTGTTCCTTCCAGGCCTTTTCGACTTCCACGGGTCGATGCGGAAAGGCTTCGTTCGCCTTCGCGATGTGCTCCTCGGCCGTCGGCCAGGCGAGATGACCGTAGCACACCGGCCAGTCGGGGCAGCCAAGGCCTGCCGCGGAAAGACGCACGTAGGCGCCCAGCACGACCACACCCAGCGTCAGCACGACGCCGAGCAGCGCGAGGCGCCCAAACCACTTACTCGTCATTCTTGTCTGCCTCCGAGATCTTCAGGACACGCTTGAGATCGGAATTCAGCATCTCGGGCGTGAAGTCCATCGGGTAGCTCATCATCAGGTTGCCGAAGGGATCGACCAGGTAGATGCGCTCGGCGCCGGCAAGCAGCGGATTGTCATCCACCTCGAAGGCGGCGAGCGCCTGCTCGTCCGCCATGAATACACGCAGGTCGGGATGTTCCGAGCGTGGAAAATCGACGCCGTCGCCCGCGATCAATAGCCGTTGCACGCGATGTGCATCGCGATTCAGCCGCGTGCGCACCTGGCGGGTGAGATACAGCGCGCGCTCGCAATCGGCCTCGCAGCTTTCGGGCGCCAGCACGACCACGGTCCAGTCGCCCAGGAACGGCTTCGCCGGCTCAGGCGCTCCGTCGACCTGCTCGAGGAGCTCTAGCCCGGCGATCTGAACCGGCGGCTGGATGAGGTCGCCCTTGTTGACCGTGCCGGGCAGCATGTCGCGGAAGAAAAAGAACCACGTCCACGCCACCAGCATCGGGCCGAAGAAAAGCAGCGCGAGCACGATCAGCGTTGCGCGTTTGTTCATTTGTCCTCTCCTTTTTTCCGTTCCCGCGGCCAGGCCAGCACCACCGCGATGACCGTGAGCGCCAGCGCGAGCGTGAACCACTGGAACGCATAGGCGTAGTGACGCGCCGGCGGGAAGCCCGGCGGCTGCCACTCGCGCCGGAAACCATACGGCGCACTCTCGGCGAGCAGCAGGCGATGCGCGGCGACCGGCATGCCGAGGACCTGCTCGAGATCGGCCGGCTGCGGAAACTGCATGGGCTTCGGCCAGCCTTCCGGTACAGGCGCGCCCTCCAGCAGCAACGCCGGCCGCGGGAACTGCGCAAGCAGTCCGCTCACCTCGTTGACGTTATCCGGCGCCGGCGCGGGAGCATTCGCACCGGTGGCGATGCCCGGTCTCCAGCCGCGATCGACCATCACGACATAATTCCTCCCCTCCGGCCGGAAGGGAGTCAGCACATGATGACCGGGCGCGCCTTCACGCGGCATGTGATCCAGCAGCACGTCGCGATCCTGCAGGAACTCGCCGCGCAGACGCACCTGCGTGAACAACTCCAGTTCGTCCAAGGCAGCGAGATCGAGAATCGCGTCCCTCACCTCTGCGCCCTGCCCGCTGGCGAACCGCTCATGCAGGGCGGCCTTTTCCGCACCACGCCCGAGTTGCCATAAGCCGAGCCCGATCAGCGCCGGCAGCACGATCGCGAACGCCAGCATGGGCCAGAACGAGAAGCGCCAGCGTTTGCCCGTCATGCAGTCGCCGTGTAATCTTTCATGCCCCTGCCTCATCAACGGATCCAGCCATGCGCTTCCTCGTCGTCGTTGCATTCTTCGGCATCATTCTCGCCCTCGGCTCCGCGCTGCTCGAACTGCTGCGCAAGCCCGAAGACCGCATCGGCCGAAAAAGCATGGCCAACTCGCTGACCTGGCGCATCGGCCTGTCCATCGCGCTGTTCCTGTTCGTCATGTTCGCCTACCAGATGGGCTGGATCGAGCCGCACAACGTCGCCCAGTAAGCGCGAAACTTTCTTCAAGCAAAAAGGCGCTGCGGTTGCAGCGCCTTTTGTTTTTCATCCTTGTCAGGCGGCCCGCGTCGACCTGAAGGGCGAGCGGATTTTCGTCATCCCACCAGGCGAACGCCGGCGAAGAAGCGGTGTACACGCCAGTCCATGAGCATTCCGAGCCGGCGTTCAACCACGCTGAGGGCGAAAAGATGCCGCCCGCGTCAGTGTCACAGCCAGTAGACGAACAGATACAGCCCCAGCCAAACCACGTCGACGAAGTGCCAGTACCACGCCACCGCCTCGAAACCGAAGTGGTTGTCGGTGGTGAAATGCCCGCTCAGGGTACGGCCGAGGATCACGGTCAGCATGATGGCGCCGACGGTCACGTGCACGCCGTGGAAGCCGGTGAGCATGTAGAAGGTCGAGCCGTAGATGCCGCTGCCCATGGTCAGGTTCATCTCGGTGTAGGCGTGGACGTACTCATACGCCTGCAGGCAGACGAACAGGAAGCCAAGCGCGACGGTCGCGGCCAGGCCCAGGTTGACCATGGTGCGGCGGCCTTCCAGCAGCGCGTGATGCGCAACCGTGAGGGTCATGCCGGAGGTCAGCAGGATGAGCGTGTTCCACATCGGCAGGCCGAGCGCTTCCATCGGCTCGAACTCGCCGCCGATTTCCGCCGGACCGGCCGTAGGCCAGCTGCCTTCGAAGCCGGTCCACAGCAGGATGTTCGTGAAGAAGTTGTTGCCTTCGCCCGACAGCCAGGGAATCGAATACTGGCGGGCATAGAACAGCGCGCCGAAGAAGGCGCCGAAGAACATGACCTCGGAGAAGATGAACCAGATCATGCCCCAGCGGAAGGAACCGCCGACCTTCTCGTTGTAATAGCCGGCTTCGCTTTCCTGGATGACGTTGCGGAACCAGCCGATGATCATGTAGGCCATGATGGCAAGGCCCGCGAAGAAGACGAACTTCGAGATGCTGCCGCCATTCAGCCAGTTGGAAACGCCGAGAGCGGTGACCAGCAGGCCGACCGACCCGACGATGGGCCAGTGGCTGTCATGCGGTACGTAGTACTTGTCGTGCTGCGCGTGTGCCATCTCGATTCCTCTTTACAGGATTCCCTTGCCGCCTACAGGGCGGCGTCACGCCTGACGCCGTAGAAGGTGTAGGACAGCGTGATCGTTTCAACATCGGCGGGCAGGTCGGGATCGACTATGAAGCGCATCGGCATTTCCTTGCGCTCGCCCGCCGCGAACATCTGCTGGTCGAAGCAGAAGCATTCCGTCTTGATGAAGTACCTGGCCGCGATCGACGGCGCCACGCTGGGTATCGCCTGCGCCACCTGCGGCTGGTTCGTCAGGTTCGTCGCGAAGAAGTCCGCACCGTACATCTTGCCCGGCTGCACTTCCATGGCCATGACCGGCGCGCCGAATTCCCACTGGCCCTGCTTGGAGAGCACGAACTCGACGCGGACCAGGCGCTCCTCTGCATCGTCAACCTCGTTGACTGCCGCCGGCGCGCTGTTGGTCTTGCCGTTGAGCCCGGTCACCTCGCAGATGACGTCGTACAGCGGCACCAGCGCGAACGCGAAGCCAAACGCACCGACGGCGATCAGCAGCAGCTGGATCGTCGTGCGGCGGTTCTGGTTTTCGCGTTCGTTGCTCATGTCAGTCCGTCAGGAAGAAGAAGGAGCCGATGAAGAACGCCAGCGCGACGGCGGCCAGCACGATGGCCGTGCGGACCGCGTTCGCGCGACGTCGCTTCAGTTCCTGCTCGTCCATTACGAATGCACGTCCTGGTCGTCTTCACGAATGACCGGCGGCTCATCCCAGGTGTGGTGCGGCGCCGGGGACGGCACGCGGAACTCGAGGCCATGCGCGCCTTCCCAGACCTGCGCGGTCGCCTTGCCTACGCCGCCGCGATAGGTGTGCCAGATGACGTAGATGAAGAACAGCTGCGCAAGCCCGAAGGCGAAACCGCCTATCGAGGACCACATGTTGAAGTCGGCGAACTGCGTGCTGTAGTCCGGGATGCGGCGCGGCATGCCGGCCAGGCCCAGGAAGTGCTGCGGGAAGAACAGCAGGTTCACCGAGATCGCCGACCACCAGAAATGGATGCGGCCGAGCTTCTCGCTGTACATGTTGCCGGTCCACTTCGGCAGCCAGTAGTAGGTGGCCGCCATCAGCGCGAACACGGCGCCCGGCACCAGCACGTAGTGGAAGTGCGCCACCACGAAGTACGTGTCGTGGTACTGGAAGTCGGCCGGGGCGATGGCCAGCATCAGGCCCGAGAAGCCGCCGATGGTGAACAGGAACACGAAGGCCAGCGCGAACAGCATCGGGGTCTCGAAGGTCATCGAGCCCTTCCACATGGTCGCGATCCAGTTGAACACCTTCACGCCCGTCGGCACCGAGATCAGCATGGTGGTGAACATGAAGAACACTTCACCCGAGAACGGCATGCCGACCGTGAACATGTGGTGGGCCCAGACGATGAACGACAGGAAAGCGATCGCGGCGGTCGCATACACCATGGCGTGGTAGCCGAACAGCTTCTTGCGCGCGAAGGTCGGGATGACCTCCGACACGATGCCGAAGGCCGGCAGGATCATGATGTACACCTCGGGGTGCCCGAAGAACCAGAACACGTGCTGGTAGAGCACCGGGTCGCCGCCGCCGGCGGCGGTGAAGAACGTGGTGCCGAAGAAGCGGTCGGTCAGCAGCATGGTGACCGCGCCGGCAAGCACCGGCATCACCGCGATCAGCAGGTAGGCGGTGATCAGCCAGGTCCAGGCGAACATCGGCATCTTCAGCAGCGACATGCCCGGCGCGCGCATGTTGAGCACGGTGGCGATGACGTTGATCGCGCCCATGATGGAAGAAATGCCCATCATGTGCACGGCGAAGATGGCGAACGGGAACGCGTCGCCGGTCTGCAGCATCAGCGGCGGATACATGGTCCAGCCGGATGCCGGCGCGCCGCTGTCGAAGAACAGCGTGGACAGCAGCACCGTGAAGGCCGCCGGCAGGATCCAGAAGGACCAGTTGTTCATGCGCGGCAGCGCCATGTCGGGCGCGCCGATCTGCAGCGGAATCATCCAGTTGGCGAAGCCCACCCAGGCCGGCATGACCGCGCCGAAGACCATCAGCAGCGCGTGCATGGTGGTCATCTGGTTGAAGAAGTCCGGCTGGACGAATTGCATGCCCGGCTGGAACAGCTCGAGGCGGATGATCATCGCGAACGCGCCGCCGATGATGAACATCGTCAGCGAGAACAACAGGTACATCGTGCCGATGTCCTTGTGGTTCGTCGTAAACACCCAGCGGCGCCAGCCGGTCAGCGGCGCGTGGTGATGATCGTGACCGTGTATTGCTTCAGCAGTCGTGCTCATTTCTCAGATCCTCCGCGGTCAGCGCGCGGCCGCGATGTCGGACGGTTCAACCAGGTCGCCAGTGTCGTTGCCCCAGGCGTTGCGCTCATAGGTGACCACGGCGGCGATGTCTTCGTCGCTCATCAGGCCGCCGAAGGCCATCATTGCGGTGTTCGGCTTGCCATGGAGGACGATGTCGAGGTGCGCGGCGAGGTCGCCGGTGGCGATGGCGCTGCCCTTCAGTGCCGGATAGCCGGCGGCGGCAAGGCCTTCGCCGGTGGCCATGTGGCAGGAGGCGCACATCTGCGTGTAGACCTTCTCGCCCTGGCGCATGGCGTATTCCATGTTCCATTCCTGCGGCTCGGCGGCAGCCGCCTCGCCGTCAGCGGAAGCCAGCACGCCGGCCTTTTCCTGCTGCTCGCGCACCCAGGCCTCGTATTCCTCTTCCGGCACCGCGTGCACCACGATCGGCATGAAGGCATGGTCGCGGCCGCACAGCTCGGCGCACTGGCCGCGATAAATGCCGGGCTTGGTGACGCGGAACCAGATCTCGTTGATGTAACCCGGGATGGCGTCCTTCTTGACCGCGAACTCCGGTACCCACCAGGCGTGGATCACGTCGGCGGCGGTGAGCAGCAGGCGCACCTTCTTGCCGACCGGCACGACCAGCGGATTGTCGACTTCCAGCAGGTAATTTTCCTTGGACCACGGATCCAGGCCGGAACGGGTCTGGCGAATGCGGTTGGATTCGGCGTCCAGCGTCGAATAGAAGCCGAAACCGCGCTCCTGGCCGTTTTCATCGTGCAGCAGGTAGTCGTACTTCCACTTCCACTGGATGCCGGTGACCTTGATGGAGATGTCCGACTGGCGGAAGTCTTCCATCTTGATCAGGGTGCGCGCCGCCGGGATGGCCACGACGATGAGGATGATGAACGGGATGGTGGTCCAGATCACCTCTACCGTGGTGTTGTGATGCCACTTGGCCGGCTCGGGGTTGCGCGAACGGCGGTGCAGGATGATGGAGACGATCATCGCGCTGAAGACGACGATGCCGATGCCGACGCAGACCCAGAAAAGCAGCATGTGCAGGCCATAGACCTCGCCGCTGATGTCCGTGGCGCCCTTGGGCATGTTGAGGGTGTAATCAGCCAGCGCAGAGCTTGATGCGGCGGACAGCGCAAAAGCCGTCAGCCAACGCAGCGCAGCCTTCAACTTGGTGAAGCACATGCGGTGGTTACTCCCGGTTGAAGTGGTAATAGCCGTTCCTGGTGTCTGCGGAACCGGTTCGAGCGGAGACGGGCGCTCTTGCTCGTTTTTCTGGCCCGCGATTGAACCGGCGCAAAATCAGGCGCGTATGCTACTGCATACCCCTTGTGATCGCAACTTGGACAATTGCAGACTCGCCACAAAATAGCTTGCGACATCAATGACTTGCGAGCACCTCGACGCGAGCTTCAAGGCAAGCGCAGGTGTTTTGCGACATTCGCGGGCGTCGTTTCGGCAAGCCAGGGCACGATGCCGAGGCACGGCGCAGGCAGGCGCCGCCGCAAGGTTTCGACGTTCTCTCTTATATAAAGTGTCGTGGAATCGACCACGCTTCCCGCCCAGCCGGCAAGCTGAAGGCCCCTGGCGGCGATCGCATCCGCAGTGAGCAGCGCGTGGTTGAGGCAGCCCAGCCGGAGGCCGACGACCAGGATCACCGGCAGTTCCAGCGCGAGCGCCAGGTCGGCGAAATCCTCGTCGTCATTCAGCGGCACGCGCCAGCCGCCCGCGCCTTCGACGACGAGATGCGGCGCCTCTTCTTCAAGGCGTCGCGCCTGCGTGACGATGCCCGGGATGGAAATCGTCATCCCTGCCTGCGCCGCGGCAATGTGCGGTGCGACCGGCGGCGCAAAGGCATGGGGATTGACCGTCTCGTAGTTCCAGTTTGCGCCACTGGCCGCGATCAGCGCCTCGGCATCGGCATTGCGCCATTGGCCGCCACGCTGCTCGCAACCGCTGGCCACCGGCTTCATCACCGCCACCCGCCCTTCACGGGAAAGCAGATGCACCAGGCCGCAGGCGATGGTGGTCTTGCCCGCGCCGGTATCGGTGCCGGTGATGAAATAGCGATGCCTCACTTGCGTTCCCGCAGGCTGCGCCGCAACGACTCGACGCTGAGCGTGCCGCCGTCATCGACATAGCGCACGCCCGGCGGCAACTCCGGCAGCCAGGCAATGCCGTACACCACTTCATAGGTCGCGGGCAGCAGTCCGTCCTCGCGAAACTGCTCATAGGCCTGCTCGAAGCGGCGGAAGGTTTCCTTGCCGGTCAGGGAGCGTTCGCGGCCGGCGTTGGCGTTGTGCGCGCCGATGCGCTTCAGGTCGCGCAGCAATGAACGCAGCTCCGGGTAAGTCAGCGTGAAGTGCTCCATGTCCATGACCACCTCCGCGAAACCCGCGCGCACCAGCGCGTCGCCGATATCGTGCAGGTCAATGAAGCGATTCACGTGCGTGCGATCGTCCGCCGCCGCCCAGGCGGCGCGCAATTCCTTGAGCGTGTCCGGGCCGAAGGTGGAGAACAGCAGAAGGCCGCCACCACGCAGCACGCGGCGCAGTTCGCGCAGCGCGCGGTCGAAATCGTTCACCCATTGCAGCGCGAGGCTGGAGAATACGACATCGACACTGTCGTCCGGCATGGGAATGTCTTCCAGCGCGCCCTCGACGAGGTTGAGCTTGCGAAACCACGGCTTGTGACGGCGCGCCTCGGCCAGCATCGCCGGCGCGATATCCAGCGCATGCAGGGTCGCGCCGGGGAAGCGCTTCGCCAGCGGCTTCAGTGCACCGCCCGTGCCGCAGCCGGCGTCGAGCACATCGCGCGGCTCCAGCGTGACCAGCTCGAGTTTTTCCAGCAGGCGGTTGCGCACTTCCTTCTGCAGCGGCGAATGCGCGTCATAGTCGCGCGCGGCGCGATCAAAGGCGCGGCGCACCGCGTGCATGTCGAGTCTGAATTCGTCGTTCTGTTCGGTCATCATCTGCAAGAGGCGAGAGGGAAGAGGTGGGACGATGTCCGTTCGACCTCCATTCTCACGCCGGCCCTGTGGTTGTCATCCAAGAAAATCGCTTACCAGCGAGAGAAATACCTCGCGGTGCGAAATGAACGGCGCGTGCGCGCAGCGCGGTATCGTCACTGCCTTGCCATCCGGCACGCGTTCCGCCAGCGCTTCGCCTGCCGCGGGCGGCGCGAGCCGGTCGCGGCTGCCCATGATGGCGAGCAGGGGCGATTCGAGTTCACCCAGCCGCGGCAACAGGTCGGTGTTGCGCAGGATGCGCAGGCCGTTCGCAAGGCTGGCACGTGCCGGCTCGCCATGCGCGAACAGCTTCTCGCGCAATTCCCGCAGCAGTCCCTGCGCGTTGGCATCGCCCAGCACCTGCAGGGCGAGAAAGTTCTGCACAGTACGGTGAAAGTCGGCTTCGAGATCCGCCGCCATCTTCACCACCATTTCCTCGGCAATCGCATGCGGCCAGCCGGAGTCCGTGACGAAGCGCGGCGTACTCGCCACCATGACGAGTTTCCTTACACGCTCCGGAGCTTTCAGCGCGGCCGCCAGCGACACCGTGCCTCCCAGCGACCAGCCCAGCCAGTGCGCGCTTCCGGGAACGGCGTCCAGCACGGCATCGGCAACCGCGTCGATGTCGTCGGCGAGCGGCACGTGCGCGTTGTGACCATGCCCGGGGAGATCGACGAAATGCACGCGGAAACGTTCACGCAATGCATCGGCAATGCCGTCGAACACGCCGCTGTGCAAGGCCCAGCCATGCAGGACGACGAGGTCATCGCCCTCGCCCGCGGTGGTGATGTTCATCTGCACGAATCAGACCCGGAGTTTTTACCGCGCGGATTGTCTCATGTTTCGGCTCTCCCCAAGGCCGAGCCGCGAAAGCGCCTCCAGCAGGCGGGCAATGTCTTCCTCGCCATGTGCCGCGCTCAAGGAGACGCGCAGCCGCGCGGTTCCGGGCGGCACGGTGGGCGGGCGTATCGCCGGCACCAGCATGCCCGCCTCGCGCAACCGGTGTGCGGCGGCGAGTGCCGCTTCCGCGCTGCCGAGCACGATCGGCTGGATGGGCGTGATCGATTCCGGCACAGGCAGGCCGAGCGCGCGCAGCCCGTCCTGGAACAGCTTCACCTTCGCCCGCAGGCCGGCGCGCCGTTCCGGTTCGCGCTCGACGATCTCCAATGCCGCGATGGCTGCCGCGGCCGCGGCCGGCGGCAGCGCAGTGGTGTAGACATAGGTGCGCGCTTCGTTGATCAGCAGCTCGATCAACGCGCCCTCGCCCGCAACGAAGGCGCCGAAGGAACCCAGTGCCTTGCCCAGCGTGCCCATCAGCACCGGCACCCTGTCAATGACGGCGAAATGTTCCAGCGTGCCGCGGCCGTTCTCGCCGAGGACGCCGATGCCATGCGCGTCGTCGACGACGAGACAGGCCTCGTGCCGTTCGGCGATGGCGGCGATTTCGTTCAACGGCGCGAGATCGCCATCCATGGAGAACACGCCGTCGGTCATGACGAGGCGCATCGCTTCTTCCGCGTTCGCGAGACGCGCGGCGAGATCGACGCCATCGTTGTGACGATAACGCGCGAAGCGCGCGCCGCTCGCCAGGCCCGCATCGATCAGCGAGGCGTGATTGAGCCGGTCCTCGAACACGGCATCGCCGCGCTTCAGCAGCGCGGCACCGATGCCGAGGTTCGCCATGTAGCCGCTGGAAAACAGAAGCGCCCGCTCGCGACCGAGAAATTCCGCAAGGCGCTCCTCCAGCTCATGGTGAATGCGCAGGTGGCCGCTGACGAGATGTGCCGCGCCGCTGCCCGCGCCATAAAGACGCGCCGCCTCATTCATCGCCTCGATCACTCGCGGATCGGCGGCGAGCCCGAGGTAATCATTGGAACTGAAGTTGAGGTACTCGCGGCCCTCGATGACGACGCGCGCGCCCTGCGGCGAGTCCAGCACCCTGCGCTCGCGGTACAGCGACTTCGCCCTTCTTTCCGCAAGCGCCCGTTCGATGCGGGCGCGCCAGGCCGGATGCATCGAAAACGATCAGACCGCTTTCACGCCGAGGCGCGCGAACAGCTGCATGTCGCGGCTGGATTCGGGGTTGGGCGTGGTCAGCAGCTTGTCGCCGTAGAAGATGGAATTCGCGCCGGCGAGGAAGCACAGCGCCTGCATCTCGTCGCTCATCGCCGTGCGCCCCGCCGACAGCCGCACGTGCGACTTCGGCATGAGGATGCGTGCCACCGCGATGGTGCGCACGAAGTCCAGCGGATCCACCGGCGGCGCTTCCGCGAGCGGCGTGCCTTCGACCGCGACCAGCTGGTTGATGGGCACCGACTCGGGATGCGGGTCCATGCTCGCCAGCACCTGCAGCATGCCGGCGCGATCGGACTGGTCCTCGCCAAGGCCGACGATGCCGCCGCAGCAGACGTTGATGCCGGCATCGCGCACGTTCTGCAGCGTGTTGAGGCGATCCTCGAACCCGCGGGTGGTGATGATGTCCTGGTAATGCTCCGGCGAGGTGTCGATGTTGTGGTTGTAGTAATCGAGACCGGCCTCGGCGAGCCGTGCGGCCTGCTCCGCCGTCAGCATGCCGAGCGTGCAGCAGGTCTCCAGGCCCTCCGCCTTCACCGCCTTCACCATCTCGATGACGACGTCCAGCTGCCTGTCCTTCGGCGAGCGCCAGGCGGCGCCCATGCAGAAACGGCTGGCGCCGTTGGCCCTGGCCTTCCTCGCCTCCGCCACGACCTTGTCCACGGCCATCAGCGCCTCGCGCTCGAGCCCGGTGTCGTAGCGCACCGACTGCGGGCAGTAGGCGCAATCCTCCGGGCAGGCGCCGGTCTTGATGGACAGCAGCGTCGAGACCTGGACCTCGTTGGGATTGAAGTTCTCGCGGTGCACTCGCGCCGCCTCGAAGACGAGATCCGCGAACGGCAGCGCGAACAGCGCTTCGATTTCCTCGCGGGTCCAGTCATGGCGGAGCCCGGCGGGCAGAGTGGCGGGGGCATTCATGGCGCGCTGCCTCGTAAACCTTGAAGAATCGCGCAAGTTTACAGGCAGCGAACCGGAAGGCAACAGGAATGAAGGAAGGGCGGCAAAGCCGCCCTGGATCATTCCTTTGCCACGATCACGCGATGGCCGGTTTCCAGATCGACGGCGGTGACGCGATGACCGTGGTTCGGACCAGCGGACGCCACGTATGCCACGCGATGCTGCCAATCGACATCGTAGCCGTAGGAGTACCCAAGCGCAGGGCCGAAGGCTGGATCGCCAGTGCCGGGCAACGCTCCGCCTGGCCCACCGGGATGCAACAGCTGGATCTCATATACGTCTCCAGGCTTCCGCAAATACGCGGCGATTTCTCCCGACTCAGGATCGGCGGCAAGCCGCAAGAACCAACTGCCCTCTTCACGCGCGGCAAGCACCTCACCCTCGCCAGTGGCAGGATCGATGGCATAAAGACCGTTCGCGGCAAGCAGAAGCCGATTGTTTCGTGCGTCGTGGCGTAAACGTGCATGCAGTGAATAGGGAGCCTCCGCCACTGGTTCGCGATTACCGTCCCGGTCCACGCGCCAGATTCGCCAGATGCCGGCCATGGGATCGGCCGCGTCGCGGACCAACAAGTAGGAGACTTCGTTGACCGGATCGAAAGCGACCGAAGCGACGTAACCGAACAGCGCATCGTCGCCCTTTCCATCTCCCTTGTAGGAAACAGCCTCGACGGTTCCGGCCTCCAAGTCGAAGAGCGCCATGCCCTCATGCTGGCCCGAGTACGAGGAGGCATACACCTTGAGTCGGGCGGCGTCGAGCACGATGTCATTCAAGAAACCGTCGAATACGCCCTCGAAGTTCTCAACCCATTTTCGGCGCTCTCCCGTCGACAGATCCAGCTCGGCGATGCTGCCGAACACTCCATATAGCAGCCGTGTACTCCCTGGAATGATGACAAGCCCCCCAAGCCAAAGAGCGAATAACCGGTACCGAACGGCTCTGTACCGATTACTGGAAGACGAGTGACCGAAAGCGGAACTTCGATGATGCCCGTTCCTTCGACGACCCGTACGGCCACCTCCTGGGCGCCTTCGGCAAGCGGATGCTCCACGAACCAGCTGCCGTCCGGATTGACCGTGGCTTCCTGTCCACCGACGAAAACTGGAGCGCCTCCTTCCAACACCCTGCCACGCACCATGACGGTGCTCGCGTCGGTGAGTAAAACCGGCGGTGGAAAGTCGACGATGATCTCCGGCGGGTCGTCGGTAGTCCTGGTCGTCACCTTGAAGACCGCGGAAACGGGTGGATCGCCGGCGAACAGACTGACCACCGCTTCTCCGCCGGGTTCCTGTCCGGCCTGGAGCCGAACGGTGACAATGTCTCCGTTCCTTACACGGCCGCCTTGCAGAGGCGATACAGACTCGCCGTTGATGTACAAAGCGATCTGGTCGGTCGTGGCATCTCCAAGGTAAGCCGGCACCCGCTTGCCTTTCTCCAGTCCCGAGATCGTCACGCTGACTCCGTAGAAATAACCCGGATAGGCGTCATTCACGCTTCCAAGTTCGAACTGGTCAGGAATGCGGTCTGCAGGCGAGTTGCCATTGCCACCGCACGCGGCAAGCAGCGCCGCCGCGAGCACGAGCCACATCAATCTCGCTTTCATGACTTCCTCCTTGCGTCTTCAGTGCGCGTGCCGGAATTCTCGGCGCCTCACCCCGACGCGCCTCTCGGGGCGCGCCT
>JAJUFS010000118.1 GCA_029263725.1 Gammaproteobacteria bacterium
CGCCGATCAGCCCCTGCCCTCGTCTTCCGCGACCATCTCGCTGGTGCGCGCCAGCCGTTCGATCAGCGTCCGCAGGAACACGCGGTGGAAGCGCAGCTGGCAGGGCACGCTGGCCTGCTCGATCAGCGTCGCGTTGACGCGCATCACCGTGACGCCGCTGCTCGATGTCACCGTGGCGGTGCGCTTCGAACGGCTCATGTAGCCCATCTCGCCGAAGCAATCGCCTTCGCGCAGCTTGCCCAGCACCTTGCCGCCCTTGGTGACCACCGCCTCGCCGGAAACGATGATGAAGAAGTTGTCGTCCATCTCGCCTTCGACGACGATGCGCTCGTCCTTGTCGTGCGTCTCCCACTTGCTGGCATTCAGCACTTCCCAGATCTCGGGATAGCTGAACTCCTGGAAGAAGCTCAGCCGGCGCACCATGTTGAAGCGCTCCTGCTCCGCCACCTCGCGTGCCATGCGGCCGAGGTCATTGAACGCGCCGGTCAATGCCACCGACAGCTCCAGCGCGCTGCGATAGCGCTGCGCCGGGTCGCGGTGCATGGCCTTCTCCACGATCTGCTCCAGGCCCTCGGGCACGTCGGAGCGCAGCTTGTGCACCGGCAGGGGCCTGGCGTTCAGTATCTGGTGCACGAGGCGCGACAGGTTCTCGCCGTAGAACGGCCGCTTGCCCGTCAGCAGCTCGTACATGAGCACGCCGAGGGCGTAGATGTCGGTCAGGTTGGTGACGCGTTCCTCGCGCACCTGCTCGGGCGCCATGTAGCTCGGCGAGCCCACCAGCCCCGCCATGGGCGTGTGCTCGGCGACGGGATGATCGGCGATGCCGAAGTCCACGATGCGCACGTCACCGTCCGCGGTCATGAGGATGTTGCTCGGCTTGATGTCCCGGTGAACCACGCCCTTGCGATGCGCGTAGTCCAGCGCCTTGGCGCACTTGAACACCACCTCGACCACCTTGCGCACCGGCAGCAGGTTCTGCGGCTGGCAGAACACGGACAGCGGCTGCGCGCCGCGCACGTATTCCATGACGAGATAGCATTTGCCGTTCTCCTCGCCGGCATCGAAGATCGGCAGGATGTTCGGGTGCTGCAGCATGCCGGCGAGATGCGCCTCGTTGAAGAACAGCTTCTTGCGTATGCGCTGCTGCTCCTCGCTGAGATCCTGGTCGATGGAATACAGCTTGAGCGCGACGTCGCGCTGGTGATACGGATCGTGGCAGAGGTAGACCACGCTGGAGCCGCCCTTGCCGAGCTCGCGCGTGATGATGTACTTGCCAAGCTTCTCGAACTTCATGACAGCACCCGTTGCGCGAGCAGCAGGACGATGCCCGCGAACACGCCCGCGACCAGATCATCGACGACGATGCCCAGCCCGCCTTCGAGCCGCCGGTCCAGCCAGCCTATCGGCCAGGGCTTGGCGATGTCGAAGAAGCGGAACAGCACGAAACCCGCGGCCAGCCAGGCGACGCCCCTGGGCGCGAACAGCATCGCGAGGTAGTAACCCGCGATCTCGTCGAGCACGATGCCGGGATGGTCGTGCACGCCGAGCCGCCTGGCGCTGACGCCGCAGATCCACACCGCGAGCACCGCCAGCAGCACGCCGAAGGCCGCCGCGATCATAAACGGCGGCAGCCAGGCAAGTACTGCAAGCGGTAGCGCCGCGAGCGTGCCGAAGGTGCCCGGCGCCTTCGGCGCGAGCCCGCTGCCGAAGCCGAAGGCCAGCAGGTGGAACGGGTCGCGAAACACGGTGCGCGCGTCAGCCATGAGCATTCCTGAAATGATCCCAGCCGCGGCGCTCGGGCCGCCATTCGCGGCCATTCGCATCGAGGACCCGCAGGCCGCGCTCGGCGGTGATGCGGCCGATGATGCTCACCCGGCAATCCAGCCCCTTCACCGCCTCGAGGCGTTCTTCCGGCACAGTGAAGCAGAGTTCGTAATCGTCGCCGCCGGCAAGCACGTATTCCGCCGGTTTTTCGGCATGATCCGCGAGCGCGGCGGAGACCGGCAGGCGCGAGACCTCGATGCGCGCACCCGCGCCGCTCGCTTCGAGAACATGGCCGAGATCGGCCAGCAGGCCATCGGAGACGTCGATCATAGCGGTCGCGATGCCGGCAAGCGTCCTTCCCGCGCGCAGCCGCGGCTCGGGGCGCCGGAACCGCCGCACCAGCGGATGTTCGTCATCGGCGCCTGCCTGCAGCAATTCCAGGCCGGCGGCGGCATCGCCCGGCGTGCCGGTGACGCAGACGTAGTCGCCGGCGCGCGCACCGGCGCGCGTGCAGGCGGCATCGCGCGCCACCTCGCCGATCACGGTGACGGTAACCGACAACGGACCGCGCACCGTGTCGCCGCCCGCGAGCAGCGTGCCGCTTTGCTCCGCGAGCGAAAAGAATCCGCCGGCAAAATCACGCAGCCAATTGTCGTCGGCTTCTTCCAGGGCGAGGTTGAGAAAGGCGAAACGCGGCGCCGCGCCCATGGCGGCGATGTCGGAAAGATTCACGGCAAGCGCGCGCCAGCCGATGTCGGCGGCAGCGAAGCGTTCGGGAAAATGGCGGCCCCTGACGATGGTGTCGGTGACCACGACGAGGTCATGATCCTCGCGTGGCCGCAGCACCGCGCCGTCATCGCCGATGCCCACCAGCAGGGCCGCGTCGCGCTGCTTGCGGCGGAAGTGCTCCCGGATGATCTGGAACTCTCCCGGCACGATGAATCAGCGGCGTCGCGACGCCGTCTCCAGCGTGCGCAGCTCGCCGGCGGCACGATCAAGAATGGCATTCACGTAGCGATGCCCGTCCGCCGCGCCGAAGCGCTTGGCGAGTTCCACGCCTTCGTTGATGACCACGCGATACGGAACGTCGATGCGCTCCTTGAGCTCGTAGCCGCCGATGAGAAGAATGGCAAGCTCCACCGGGTCGATCTGTTCGGCGGGGCGATCGAAATGCGGTGCAAGCAATAGCTGCAGTTCTTCGCGCCGCTCCACGCAGTGCTGCAGCAGCTCGTCGAAGTATTCCGGATCGACGCGGCCGAACTCCGGGTCCTCGTGGTACTGCAGCCGGAGCGCCTTCCAGTTGTCGCCGCCGATGAGGTGCTGGTAGATCGCCTGCATCGCGAGGCGGCGCGCGTTGCTGCGTTCGCGGTTCGGGTTGCGCTTGCGGTTTTCTTCGCTCACGGCAGGGCGCGCATCAGGTTGACCATCTCGATGGCGGTGAGCGCGGCGTCCGCGCCCTTGTTGCCCGCCTTGGTGCCGGCGCGTTCCAGTGCCTGCTCGATGGTATCGGTGGTCAGCACGCCGAAGGCCACCGGCACGCCGGTCTGCATGGCAGCGCTGCCGCAGGCCCTGGCGCATTCACCGGCAACATAATCGAAATGCGGCGTGGCGCCGCGGATTACCGCGCCGAGCGCGATCACCGCGGCATAACGGCCGGACTGGCACAGCCGCTGCACCACCGGGCCGATCTCGAAGGCGCCGGGCACGCGCACGATGCTGATGCGGCCGTCGTCGATGCCGTGACGATGCAGGGTATCCAGCGCGCCGTTCAGCAGGCTGTCGGTGATGAAGCCGTTGAAGCGCGACACGACGATCGCGAACTCGCCCTCGGCGCCAGTCAGCGTGCCTTCGAATGTCTTGATGCCGGCCATGCCAGGTCCTTGATTTTGCTGCGATTGAAGGGCCGCCATTGTACGACCCGCCTCGGCGCTTTGCACCTGCCGCCGGAACTCAGTCCTGGTCCACGTACTCGACCACTTCCAGGCCGAAGCCGGAAATGCCCTGCATGCGCTTCGGCGCGGACAGCACGCGCATCCGGCGCACGCCCAGCGCGTTCAGGATCTGCGCGCCGATGCCGTAGGTGCGCAGCACCGTGGCGCCGTCGGTGACGTCCTCGTTGCGCGGCAGGTCGCCGATGCGGAAGCGCTCGGCCACGTCACCCGGCTTTTCCTGCGGCCTGAGCACCACCAGCACGCCGCCCTCCGCAGCAATGCGCTTCATCGCCGAGCGCAGCGGCCAGCCCAGCGTCTGCCAGTCGAGGCCGAGCACGTCCGACAGCGTGTTCTGCACGTGCACGCGCACCAGCGTCGGCTTCTCCGGCGAGACCTCGCCCTTGACCAGCGCGAAATGCACGGTGCGGTGAACGTAATCCTCGAAGCACACCGCGCGGAACTCGCCGAACTCGGTCTGCACGGTCTGCTCGGCGATGAGTTCCACCGACTGTTCCTTCTCCAGGCGGTAGCGGATCAGGTCGGCGATGGTGCCGATCTTGAGCCCATGCGTCTCGGCGAAGCGCTCCAGGTCCGGCAGGCGCGCCATGGAACCGTCGTCGTTGAGGATTTCCACGATCACCGCGGCAGGCTCCATGCCGGCGAGCCTGGCGAGATCGCAGCCCGCCTCGGTGTGACCGGCGCGGGCCAGCACGCCGCCCGGCTGCGCCATCAGCGGGAAGATGTGACCCGGCTGCTTGAGATCCTCCGGGCGCGCGTCCTTCTTCACCGCGGTCTGCACGGTGTGCGCGCGATCGTGCGCGGAAATGCCGGTGGTGACGCCTTCCGCCGCTTCGATGGACAGCGTGAAGTTGGTGGACAGCTGTTCGTTGGTCTCGCTCACCATCAGCGGCAGGCGCAGCTGGCGGCAGCGCTCCTGTGTCAGGGTGAGGCAGATCAGCCCGCGGCCGTTGCGCGCCATGAAGTTGATGTCCTCGGGGCGCACCAGCTCGGCCGCCATGATGAGATCGCCCTCGTTCTCGCGATCCTCGTCATCCATCATGATGACCATCTTGCCCTGGCGGATGTCCTCGAGAATGGCTTCGATATCGTGGATCATGTCGCAGTCTCACCCGTGTGATTCATGAGTGGCCGTCGAGGAAGCCGCGTTCGCGCAGCACCGTCGACAGGGAAGTTTCGCCGCCCGCGGCCAGCAGGCGTTCGAGATAGCGCGCCACCAGGTCGACTTCCAGGTTCACCTCGCCGCCCTGGCGCAGGAACTGGAGATTGGTCATTTCCATGGTGTGCGGAATGATGTTCACGTCGAAGCGCGAGGCCTCGACGCCGTTGACGGTCAGGCTGATGCCGTCGATGCAGATCGAACCCTTGGGCGCGATGTATTTCATCAGCGCGCGCGGCGCCTCGAACATGAGCCGCACCGAACGCGCATCGCGCCGCGTGTCCACCAGCCGGCCCATGCCATCGACATGGCCGCTGACCAGATGCCCGCCAAGCCGCTCGCCCGCCGCCAGCGCCGGTTCCAGGTTGACGCGCGCACCCACCGCAAGCCTGCCCAGCGTGGTCAGCGCCAGCGTCTCGCGCGACACGTCCGCGACCAGGTGCGTGTCCGCCGGCTCGATCGCCGTCAGGCACACGCCGTTTACCGCGATGCTCTCGCCGGTCGCGAAACCATGGCCCGCCAGCGCGCCCAGCGCCACGCGCAGGCGCACGTCGCCGCCGCGTGATTCAAGGCTTTCAACCGTGCCGAGGGCTTTGATGATGCCGGTAAACATTCGGGCTCCTGTTCTTGAGAGAGGTGAGAGGACAGTTGAAGCTTCGCTACTTCTCTCTTCTCCCTTCTTCCTTCTCCCTTCTTGCCAAGTCCAGCCGCAAATCCCCACCCACCACGCGCACATCCCGCAGCGCGAAGTCCAGGCGCTGGTCGAGTCTTTCCATGCCGGGCAGCGCCACCAGCGGTCGCGCCTCGTGACCGAGCAGCGAGGGCGCGAGATACAGCACGAGCTCATCGGCAAGGCCCTGC
>JAJUFS010000049.1 GCA_029263725.1 Gammaproteobacteria bacterium
AGTTCCGCCTTGACGGTGTTCTCGGCCGCGGCGCGCAGGACGGTGAATTCCTCCGCGATGGCCGGCAGGGCCGCCAGGCGGCGGTACTGCGCCAGCACGCGCACGAGGTTCTTCGCCTTCGCATCGAGCGCCTCGCCCGCCGCCGCGATGAACACTTCCGCGAGCTGTGCGGTGGTGACACGCGGATTCTTCAGCAGCGCCTCGATTTCCTCGAGGCGCGCGATGCTCGCGAGCACCTCCAGGGCCTTCTGCCACGGCTCGAAGCTGCCGCTGTCGCGGGCCAGTTCGAAAACGGCCTTGGCGTAGGGCCGGGCGAGCGTAGAAAGATTGCTCATTGGACCTTCCCTTACAGCTCGTTCGCGACCTTGTCGAGCAGGTCGGCGTGGGCCTTGGCGTCGATTTCGCGCGCCAGCAGCTTGCCGGCGCCGGCGACGGCGAGCGCCGCCACTTCCTTGCGCAGGCTCTCGCGGGCACGGGAAATTTCCTGCTCGATCTGCGCGCGTGCGTTCGCCACCAGGCGTTCGCCCTCGGCGCGCGCCTGCTGCTTCGCTTCCTCGACGATCTCGCTGGAACGGCGATTGGCCTGGCCGAGCAGGTCGGCCGCCTGGCTCTTCGCCTCATCGAGAATCTTGCGTGCTTCGTCGCGCGCCGTCTCGAGGTCGCGCATGCCCTTCTCGGCCGCTGCAAGGCCTTCGGCAATCGTCTTCTGACGCTCGTCCATCGCCCGCTTGATCACCGGCCAGATGAACCGGACGGTCATCCACACGAAGATGGCGAAGGTGATGCCCTGAGCGATCAGAGTGGCTGTGATATTCACGCGAAAACTCCTGGAACAGTTTCGGACGGCGCTGCACGACGCACGGTGGAATCAGCGTTCCACGCGCCCGCCGGCAGCGCCCCCAGGTCTCGTTGCCCTTTAGCCCTGCAGCGCGGCCAGCAGCGGGTTCGCGAACAGCAGGAACGCCGCGAAGCCGACGCCGATGATGGACAGCGCGTCGAGCAGGCCGGCGATGATGAACATGCGGACCTGGAGCATGCCGGCCAGTTCCGGCTGGCGCGCGGCGCCTTCCAGGAACTTGCCGCCGAGCAGCGCGAAGCCAATGCCCGTGCCGAGCGCGGCGGACGCGAAAATCATGCCGACGGCGATCGCCGTGTTGGCCTGGATCATGGCGATGAGTTCGTTCACTTGGAGCCTCCTAAAAAACGAACAGTGTTGTTGAAAAAAGTATCAGTGATGCTCGTAGGCAAGACTGAGGTAGACAATCGTCAGGGTCATGAAGATGAACGCCTGCAACGGAATGACCAGCACGTGGAACAGCGTCCAGGCCAGCCCCATGGCGATCGCGCCGAAGAAGCTGAGGCCGCTGCCGACGTCGAAGCCGCTGGCGGTCATCGACAGCAGCGCGATGAGCATGAAGATCAGTTCCGCGGCATACAGGTTGCCGAACAGACGCAGCGCCAGCGAGAGCGGCTTGGCAAGCAGTTCGACGATGTTCAGCACGATGTTGGCCGGGATGATCAGCGGGTTGGCGCCGAACGGATGCGTCAGGAATTCCTTCGCATAACCCGCGGCGCCCTTGCCCTTGAAGCTGTAGGCGATGATCAGGATCAGCACCGAGACGGACAGGCCGAAGGTGGCGTTCAGGTCGGCGCTGGGCACGATGCGGAAGTAGACATGGTGCGGGTCCATGCCGAAGACGTGATGGCCGACCTGCTGCGCGAGCATCGGGATGTAGTCGACCGGGAAGATGTCGAGCACGTTCCAGAACAGCACCCACACGAAGATGGTGAGCGCGATGGGGCCGACCACGCCGCGCGGGCCGTGGAAGGATTCCTTCACGGAGTTGTCCACCCACTCGACCAGCACCTCGACGAGATTCTGGAAGCCCTTCGGCACGCCGGCGGTGGCGCCGCGCGCGCCAGCATACAGCAGCGCGAACATGCCGAGGCCGCAGATCCACGAGAACAGCAGGGTGTCCAGGTGCAGGGACCAGAAACCTTCACCTACCGTCCAGTGCTGGAGGTGGTGGGTCACATATTGAGTGGGGGTAAGCTCAGCGCCGCTCGCCATGATTCGTCAGTACCCGTCGCCTGTTTTCCAGAGCAGGGCGAAGCCATAGACCGCCTGGCTCGCCATGAATGTCATCAGCAGCGGAAGCCACTCTTCCGCAAAATAAACGGCCGCGACGGTGAAAAGCCCGGCGGCCATGATCATTTTCAGGGCCTCGGCCCTGTACATCGCATGAAGCATCACTCGCGGCTCGGCGCCGCGGCGTGAGAAAACTCGGGCTGCAAAGTAGAGGCTGAGAAGCGCGCCTATCGCGCCCCCGGTGAAGGCGGCTGCCGCCCACCGTCCGCCCAGCCAGAACCCGCAGAGAGCAGCGCTCGCGATCGCGATCGCCAGTTGCCAGAGAACGATGCGTGCAGGAATGCTTTTCGGCACGCTCGAGGATCCCCTGGCTGCCCCCTTCGTGAAAGCCGCGGAATTATAGAGAAAGGGACACAGGGGTTCAACGCCGAAAATGCCGGAAAATCCAGTTCTTTCCGATATTTCCGTGAGAAGGGCGCGAAGCGCGCCGTTTACCTGATGTGGCCGAGAATGCCGTCCAGCTCATCCAGCGAGTTGTACTGGATGACGAGCTTGCCCTTGCCGGTCGCGGCATGCTGGATTTCCACCCTGGCGCCGAGCTTTTCGGACAGCTCTTCCTGGAAACGGCGGATATCCGGATCCACCGTCTTCGCCGCCGGCGCGGGCTGCGTGTCGCGCTCCAGCAGGCGGCGCACCAGTTTCTCCGTCTCGCGCACCGACAGTCCCTTGTCGGCCACTTCCCTGGCGGCCTGGAACTGCTGGGCGCCCTTCAGCGCCAGCAGCGCGCGGGCATGGCCCATCTCCAGCTGGCGTTTCTCCACCAGGACCTTCACCGGCGGCTCCAGGTCCATGAGGCGCAGCAGGTTGCTGACCGCGGCGCGGGACCGGCCAACGGCTTCCGCTGCCTGCTGGTGGGTCATGCCGAACTCCTCGATGAGGCGGTTCAGCGCGTTCGCTTCTTCCAGCGGGTTGAGGTTCTCGCGCTGGATGTTTTCGATGAGCGCCATGGCGATGGCGGCCGAGTCCGGCACGCGGCGCACCACGGCGGGAATCTCGTGCAGGCCGGCGAGCTGCGCGGCGCGCCAGCGGCGTTCGCCGGCGATGATCTCGTAGCGGCCGCCATCCAGGGGGCGGACGACGATGGGCTGCACCACGCCCTGCACGCGGATGGAGTCGGCGAGCTCCTGCAGCGGCTCCTGGGCGAAGTCGGTGCGCGGCTGGTACTTGCCCGGCTGCAGCAGGTCGACCGGAACCTCGCGCAGCTCGGCATCCGGCGCGCGGCTCTTGTCGATGGCCGCGGCCTCGCCGGAATCCTTGTTGCGCGCGACCGGCGCGCTGCCTGCCAGCAGGGCGTCCAGGCCGCGTCCCAATCCTCGTTTCTTGGTGCTCATTGCGTTCCGCTCACTTCACTGTTTCCCGGGCCGGCGATCAGGCCGGCGTGCGCATCTGGTCTTCGCGGCGAATCATCTCGCCGGCCAGCGCGAGATACGACAACGCGCCGCGCGAGGTGCGGTCGTGCAGCAGCGCCGGCAGGCCGAAGCTCGGCGCCTCGGCAAGCCGCACGTTGCGCGGCACCACGGTGCGATAGACCTTGTCGCCGAAATGCTGGATCAGCTGCGCCGAGACGTCGTTGGCGAGGTTGTTGCGCGGGTCGTACATGGTGCGCAGGATGCCGATGATGTCGAGGTGCGGATTCACCGCGTCGCGGATCTGCTGGATGGTATCGAGCAGGGCGGACAGGCCTTCCAGCGCGTAGTACTCGCACTGCATCGGGATCAGCACGCCGTCCGCGGCAGTGAGCGCGTTCACCGTCAGCATGTTCAGCGACGGCGGGCAGTCGATCAGGATGTAGTCGTAATCGACCTTCAGCTCCAGCAACGCGCGCCGCAGGCGCGTTTCACGACCGATCTCGCTGATCAGCTTCACTTCCGCCGCGGTGAGATCGGCGTTGGCGGGCAGCACGTCGAAGCCGGCCTCGCCGGCACGCTGCAGCGCCTGGCTGGCGGTGGCCTCGCCCAGCAGCACATCGCAAAGCGTAAGCTCCAGGCTGTGCTTGTCCACGCCGCTGCCCATGGTCGCGTTGCCCTGCGGGTCCATGTCCACCAGCAGCACGCGGCGCTTCGTGGCGGCCAGCGATGCGGCAAGATTGATGGCGGTCGTCGTCTTGCCGACGCCGCCCTTCTGGTTCGTGACTGCGATGACTGTGGTCATGTTTTCCAGGTAGAAGTGAGAAGAAAGAAGAGAGAAGAGCTTCTTCCTTCTACCTTCTTACTTCTCCCTCGCAAGTTCCAGTTCAACAAGGTGCCGCTCGGCATCGAGCCCCGGCACCACGAGTGGATGCACGGCCACCGCCCGCGCGTGGGACGGCAGCGCGCTCAGTTCCTCATGTGGATAGGCGCCCTTCATGGCCAGCAGCCTTCCCCCCGGGGCAAGCAGGTGACCGGCGCCTTCGACAAAATCCGCCAGCGCGGCGAAAGCGCGGCTGACAACGGTAGCAAAGCCCTCCGGGGGGCGATAGTCCTCGACCCGGGACTGCACCACTTCGACATTGTCCAGCCCCAGCTCGGTCGCGGCCTGGCGGCAGAACCGGGTCTTCTTGCCGTTGCTGTCCAGCAGCGTCACGGAAAGCTCCGGCCGCAGCAGCGCGAGCACTATCCCGGGCAGTCCCGCGCCGGAACCCACGTCGAGCAGCGATCCGGCCCGCACGTACGGCGCGATCACGGCGCTGTCGAGGATGTGGCGAGGCACCATGTCTTCCGGGTCGCGCACCGCCGTGAGGTTGAAGGCGCGGTTCCAGCGCACGAGCAGCTCCACGTAGGCGCAAAGCCGCTCGCTCGCCTCCGGTGTACCCAGCCGGTCCAGGCCGTCCCGCAATGCCTGTTGCCAGTCCGCCATGACAACGCACCCCGCAAAAGGGCGGCAAGTATAAAGGTGTTTGCAGCGCGTTCGGAACGAAAAGCCGCCAAATCTCAGCGCGAGCTTTCCGGCGGCGGGGTCACGCGCAGCACTTCCTCGACGGTGGTCAGCCCCTGCGCCACCTTGCGCGCCCCCTGCAGGCGCAGCGGCTTGAGGCCAGCCTTGTAGGCGGCGAGGCGCAGCTCGCCCATGGCCGCTTCCGCGGCGATCATTTCCTTGAGCGCGGTGGTCATGCGCATCATCTCGTAGATGCCGAGACGGCCGCGGTAACCGGTGTTGCGGCATTCCAGGCAGCCGCCGGGCGCGTACACCTGCTCGGGCTTCGGCACCTTCCAGCCGCGGGTGAGCGCCTGCCACTCCGTGTCGCTGATCTCGGCGGGCCGCTTGCAGCTCGGGCAGAGCGTGCGCAGCAGGCGCTGCGCTGTGATGCCGAGCAGCGAGGAGTGCAGCAGGTAGCCGGGCACGCCGAGGTCGCGCAGGCGGGTGAGCGAGGACGGCGCGTCGTTGGTGTGCAGCGTCGACAGCACCAGGTGGCCGGTGAGCGCCGCCTGGATGGCCATCTCGGCGGTTTCGCGGTCGCGGATCTCGCCGATCATGATGATGTCAGGGTCCTGGCGCAGCAGCGTGCGCACGCCTTCGGCGAAGCCGAGATCGATGGCGGCGTGCACCTGCATCTGGTTGAAACTCGGCTCCATGAGCTCGATCGGGTCCTCGATGGTGCAGACGTTCACCTCGGGCGTGGCCAGCCGCTTCAACGTCGAGTAGAGCGTGGTGGTCTTGCCGGAGCCGGTCGGGCCCGTGACCAGCACGATGCCGTGCGGCTGGCTGGTCATTTCCTGCCAGAGCTGTTCCTCGGCGCTCTCGAAGCCGAGGTCGCGGAAGTCACGCAGCAGCACGTCGGGGTCGAAGATGCGCATCACCAGCTTCTCGCCGAAGGCGGTCGGCATGGTGGACAGGCGCATCTCCACTTCCTGGCCTTCCGGGGTGCGCGTCTTGATGCGGCCGTCCTGCGGGCGGCGCTTCTCGGCGATGTCCATGCGGCCGAGGATCTTGAGCCGGCTGGTAACCGGCATCATCACCGTGCTCGGCAGCTGGTAGACGGTGTGCAGCACGCCGTCGATGCGGAAGCGCACCTTGCCCATCTCGCGGCGCGGCTCGATGTGGATGTCGGAGGCGCGCTGCTCGAAGGCGTATTGCAGCAGCCAGTCCACCACCGAGACGACGTGCTGGTCGTTGGCGTCCAGCTTGCCGGCGCGGCCGAGCTCCATCAGCTGCTCGAGGCTCTGCATGCCGCCGCGCTGCCGGTCGCCCTGCTGGCGTTCGGCGCCGAACACCGACTTCGCCATGGCGTAGAACTCGACCAGGTAGCGGCTGATGTCTTCGGGGTCGGCGATCACGCGGCGGAAGCTCTTGCGCTGCACGTGGGCGAGCTCGCGTTCCCATTCGCGCAGGAACGGTTCGGCGGTGGCGACGACGATTTCCTGGTCGCTGACCCGCACGGGCAGCACCTTGTAGCGGTCGGCGTAGGCGAACGGCATGACCTCGGTGACCCGCGCCACGTCCACCTGCAGCGGATCGATCTGGAAATACTCGAGGCCGAAGCGCGCCGCCAGCCAGCGGCCGAGCGCTTCGACATCCAGCAGCTGCTGCGGCTGTTGCGCGTGCCGCCAGTTGCGCTGTGCGACCACGGTGAGCGGATGCTTGCCCTGGAAGCCGCCGGCGCGCGCCAGGGTGCGCAGCAGCTCGGCCTGCTCGGCGGTGACCATGCCGTCCGCCAGCAGCCAGTCGAGCAGTTCGTCGAGAGTCAGTGCATGTTCTTTCACGGTCGCCCTCATGCGGCACTCCCTGCCGGTAGGTGGAGTGCAGGCAAGTTAGCAGGCGAGGCGCGGAGTTTCGAGCGATTCGCCCGCACGGCATTTCGTCGAACGCGTTGAAATCACACCCCCCGGCCGCATGACTGCTGCAAGGAGGTGTGCGAATGCGGCAGGCGAATCCACCGGTGGCCCTGGTCACGGGCGCCGCGCGCGGCATAGGCGCGGGGATTGCGGATCGGCTGGCGGGCGATGGCTGGGCGCTCGCGCTGCTGGACGTGGATGCCGATGGCGTCACCGCGCAGGCCGAGCGGCTGGCGACACGCTTCGGCACCGAAATCCTCGCGCTACCCGCGGCCACGCGCGCCGTGCTGCTGGGGGCGCGCGCGCCCGCCACGACGCAGGGGCGATTCGGCCGCCTGGATGCGCTGGTGAACAATGCCGGCATCGCCGACCCCGAGACCGCGCCGGTCGAGGCGCTGGACCGCGCCACCTGGGATCGCTATCTCGCCGTGAACCTCACCGGCTATTTCCTGCTGGCCAAGCACGCCATGAAGCTGCTGCGCACACACCGTGGCGCCATCGTCAACATCGCCTCCATCCATGCCTGGCAGTCGGATGCCGGCAACAATCTCGCCTATGCGGCCAGCAAGGGTGGCGTCGTGGCCTTCACGCATGCGCTCGCCATCGCGGAAGGTCCGGAAGTGCGCGTCAACAGCATTTCGCCCGGCTGGATAGATGTGCGTGATCCGGAGCGGAAACAGCGGGAACCGCTGCGCGAGATCGACCATGCCCAGCATCCGGCAGGGCGCGTCGGCGAGCCGCGCGACATCGCCGCGGCCGTCGCCTTCCTGATCTCCGATGACGCCGGTTTCATCACCGCCCAGGACATCATCGTCGACGGCGGCATGATGAAACGCATGAACTACGCCGAGTGAGGCGTGCACATGCGTGCACTTCGCTCACGCACAAAAAATTTCGTTTGACGGAATCCGTTGGTGTCGCCGATGATCAGCGCCCCCGGTGCGCCGGCGGCGCCGCGCGCACCATCTCCTAGGTCTGTTGAGAGTGAACCTCCCATGAATGCACTTGTTTCCGAGAACACTCGTGCGCGGGGAAAAACGCGTTCCCTGCTTGCCCCGCTGTTCATTGGCTGGGCGGCCATCCAGTTCTGGATCGCCGACCTGATCCTTTCGGCGCATCCCATCCAGCGCGGTTTCACCGTAGTGGGCGCCGTTGGCCTCGTGCTGCTGTTTTCCAGCGTGCTGGTCGCGATGGTCGGCGTCGGCGAGGCGGGCAACACGATGGTGCAGGCCTTCCGCAAGGACTGAAGACTCGCGGGCGTCCGCCCGCGATTTTTTCCCTTTTGATTTCCGGTCGCTCGTGAGCGATCCCGATTACGGCCTTCCCCTCAGGCGCGGGCGCGACTGCTCGTCTAGCCTGTCGTGCGGAGGGCCGCACCTTGCCGGAAGAGCTTCCCGACATTCTCTACAAGTACCGCGACTTCAACCTGCGCGCGGTCGCGGACATGGCGTCCAACCGGCTGTTTCTCTCCAGCCCGCAGCGCTTCAACGACGCCTTCGACGGCAAGATTCCCTGGAGCGAGTTCCTCTCGCCGAACGAACTGCGGGAGATCGTCGAGAACGGCGGGCCGTTCGCGACACAGCTGCGCGAGCTGCGGGAAACCCGGCCGGAGATCTTCACCGCCGAATGGCAGCTCAGCGACGAAGGCTGGCTGCACGTGCGCGACCTGCTCGCGGAACAGTTTTCCAGCGTGAGCGAATGCGGCATCTGCTCGCTGTCGGCGGTCGCGGATGACCTGCGCATGTGGGCGCACTACGGCGATTCCCGGCAGGGGTTCTGTCTCGGCTTCTCGACAGCGCATCCGCCCTTCGACCGCGCGGTGCCGGTGCGCTACCTCGACCGCCTGCACGAAGTGGATGCCTACAAGGTGCTTTCCGGCACGCTGGAGGAACGCGAGGCGCGCGAGTACCTGGTGACGAAATCCGCCATCTGGAAGGACGAGCGCGAGTACCGGATCATCGCCGACGCCCCCGATTCGCATGCGCGCTATCCCGAGGAAGCCGTGCGCAACATCACCTTCGGCGACCGCACCCCGATCGAGCACATGCTCATCGCACACGGCGTGCTGCCCGCGCACGTGGAATTCTTCGTCATCAGCCCGACGGGCGGCGGACGCTTCGAGCTAATTGCCGTCGACCGCGATGTGCTGGAACGTTACCGCTGAGCTCGCCCCCGCCGCCGCCGCTTCATCGGCATGGCAGTTCCAGCTGCACACAGGCTGGCGCCAGTTGCCATAGCGCGCGGTGAGGTATTCCTCGATGGACGATGGTATCGGCCAGCTGCGGCCATCGAACTCCACCGTCCCGAGAACATCGAAGAAATGCGCCGGCACAGAGCGCACCTGCAGGCTGTGATCATCGTGCTTCCACAGCGACCAATGGTAACGGTCCGCGTGGCGCCAGGCGATGAAGATGTCCAGCAGCAGGTCGCCGCGAAAGATCCTGAAGCGCGTGTTGCGTACCTTCACCAGGCGCGGCATGCCGCGTTTCCAGGCGTCGGCATCGCAGGGCTGCTTTCGCAATCTCAATCGCAGGCCCATCGCTTTCAGCGCCGGCATCGCCGCATGCAACTGTGGCAGGCTCGCAGCGGGAACAGTGATATCCATGTCCGTGTCCCACGGCAGCAGGCGCTGCTCGCGGACAATGCCCAGCAAGGTGCCGTGATCCAGCCAATAGGTGACGCCGGCGGTTTCGAGTGTTCTGGTAACGCGATGCAGCATCGCGAGCGCTCGTTGCGCACGATCGCCCACGAGAGCGTGGCAGCTCCCCATGATTCCCCCCCAGGAAGTTGTGTTTCGGCCCTCCCCGGCCGTGTGGCGCGCAATGTAAAGCCCGCGCCCATTTCCCCGCAACGAAAACGATCACGAAGAGCGATAGAGGGAAACTAAGACCAGAAATGAATCTTTTCATTGGAAGCCATAAACGAGAATCATTATTGTTTGGGCCTGAGGAGGTGAACGCCATGAAGAAGACACTGACGTTCGGGCTGATGCACTTTTCGATTGCCTTCCTGGTGGTCTGGGCGCTCACCGGCGACTGGATGGTGGGCGGCGCGGTGGCGCTGATCGAACCTGCCATCAACACCATCGGCTATTTCTTTCACGAAAAGGCGTGGGCGCACGCCGATGCCCGCGCCTGCGATCCGCGCCGCGAGGAATCGCTCGCGGCTTGATAATTCTGCCGACGCCTGGACGCTCCGCCACCAAGATCCGGATCTGGAAGCCGCGCCCCCGGGCGCGGCTTCCACATATGGGCGGTGGGGAAATTGCGGAATGTAGTCCTAGCGGCCGCGACGGAACGGATACAGCAGCTGCTTGAAGAATCCTTCCGGCACCGGATGGTTGCCGATTCCGACTTCCGGCGGCCACTCGCCGTCGGGCATGTGGAAGGTTCCGAACATCCGATCCAGCCAGGGAAAGTGCACGGCGAAGTTGCGATCGATGGGGGTGATCGCGTGATGCCAGTGATGAAAGCGCGGCGTCACCAGCAGCGTTTCCACCGCCTTGAAACGGAAACGCAGGTTGACGTGATTGAACACCGCGTGAAACGCGATGATCACCAGCCACGCATACAGCGCGGCTTGCGCGAAGCCCAGCAGGAACAACGGCAGCAGCACGAGCGCGCGCGTCACGATCACGTCGACGCAGTGCAGGCGGGAACCGGCCAGCCAGTCCATCGCCCGCGCAGAATGATGCACGGCATGGAAACGCCACAGCCACGGCACGCGATGGAAGGCGCGATGAACCCAGTACTGCGCGAGATCGGCAACCAGCATGATTTCGATGACCTGCAGCCACACTGGCTGCGCGGCAACGGCATCACGCAGCGGCGCATGTACCAGATGTTCGCCGAGCACGCTGGCCGGCAGCAGCGTGAGAAAGGTCAGCAACTGCACGGCAACGTGACTGACGAGGAAATGCATCACATCCGTCGTCCAGCCGAACCGGAACGGGCCTTGTTCACGAACGCGCGGAAACAGCCGCTCCAGCGGCACGAAGATCACGGCCAGCAGAAAGAGGTTCAGCAGAAACCAGTCCAGGCCGAGATAGAGGCTTCCCTCCACCGGCCCTTCGATGGGTACCTGGCCGCCGCCCAGCAGGACGGCGACAAGCGCCAGCGCAATGCCGGTAAAGCCCAGCACCTTTCGCCTTCTCAGCAGCAGGCTCAGGCAGCCGGAAAGAAACGCGGCGCCGATGACGGCCTCTATCAGCCCACGCAGCTGGGGCATCGGGTACTTCGCGCGCAGCTCCGCGGTACTGAGCACTTCCGGAAAATACAGGGTGACGACCGCACCCAGTCCGAGCAGGCCAAGAAAGACCGACGCCACCCCCGACCACCAGCCGCTGCCCAGATGCGAGGACTCCTGGTCGTCGAAGATGTTTGCAAACCAGCGGTCGAGCCAGGGAGGTGGACTGCTTGCCTGCATGTGGATACTCCGTCCGCCGAACCTGCCGGATTCTGCGTCCACTGCCGCGCGGCAGACAACCAGCCGGCGTGACCAGCGCGGCAGGAGTCATCCTGCCGCGCTGGCAACACCTAGGAAATGACCGCGCGTGCCGTGATGAACACGAGGCCCGCAAGCAGGGCGTACTTCACCGCCGTGCCAGCCACGGTGCCGCCCTTGAATGGTTCCGCCTGGATGATGGTCATGACCGGCGGCTGCAGCGCACGCCGGTAGAAGCTGCGCAACGCGAGGATCACCACCAGCCAGGCCAGGATCATCACGCCCGTGGGCCCGAGCAGATCCAGCGCCCATACCACCAGCCGTTTCAGCAGGCCGTTCTTGCCGGAGATTTCCACTTCCTCCGCCGCCTGGATGGTGCGAGCCGCGCCGGAAAGAATCCACGACGCGAGCACGGTGAGCACGATGGTCAGCAGCGGCGCGTAGATCGCGCGCGGCAGGTTGTAGACATCGGTGTGGCTCTGGAAGGCATCGCCCAGCGCCTCGTGCAGGCCGCCGGCAATCTCGTCGCGCACTTCCCGGGTGGAATAGAAATAGATCTCGGACTTCCTGTCCTTGCCTTCGCGGTAATGCACGGTGAGCGCGGTATCGCCGGCCTCGTGCTCCACGCGATGGATCGCCGCGAGCGGAATGCAATCAGCCTTTTCCGAAAGCACGCTCGATGGCTCCGCGCCGTCCTCGAGCATCTCCACCATCGCCGCGAAATCCTGCTTGTCATTGTCATCGACGAGGAAATGCTCGCCGGAAATGACCGTCAGTTTGCGATCGGCACCGCGCTCATCGACCCATGCCTGCATTTTTCTGCCCCCCCGGGAATTGTTTGCTGCGTACGCTAGAAGGGCAAGGCGGGAAGGTCAAGCTTCAGGAAACAGTTTCGGTGAACGCTGACAACGTTGGGGTTCGCTGCGCTCACCCCAAGCTGCGCGAGTCATCGCCTGCCAACGGCTCGTAGTTCGGTGTGCCGTCAGAAAGACGCGTTCACGGTCACACCAAAATTTGACGCATCCAGGGTTTCTCCAGTTCTTCGATCCTTGTAATCAAGGTCTCGTATCGCAGTCCGATCCACACCTTTTCCGCAGCCCGGAACTCCAGAACCAGCAGCGGGCCAAACGCATCATTGAAGTGTCGCTTTCCTGCCGCACTTTCGAACGTCGGAGAGAAGTCCGCCGTCATGCCAAGCCGCGTGCGCCAGTGATTGCCTGTGTAAACGCCGGCAAGATCCGCGCTCCAGGCGTCCATCCTCACGCGCCCTTCGGTCACCTTGGCATTCGCATATAGCATTCCGACGCCGCCCATAATTCCCCACCGTCCGCTGCCAGCCAGCGGCCAGTTGTAATTGGCATACGCAATGACTCCGGAACCGGCTTCGATATCGTCTCCCTCCGTGGCGTCGGCCAGTTCCGCGCCACCGAAGCTTGCACCGATGTCGATGCTGAACCCAGGGTTCCTGTGCACGAACCGGTAATCGTCGCAACCCGGCACGCGCACGTCCACGTCACCCGACGGCAGGTAATACGGCTCACGACGCCAGGCATGGCGCGGTACCACGATGTGAAAGGCAGGGTGCTGTTCCGCAGCTTGCACGGATGGCTGCAAGGCGACGTGCGTGCTGACCATCGCCGGATCCGTATACACGAGGAGATACCGTGCCTGCGGTTCGACCAGGATGTCGAGTTCGTAAAAGGAGCCGGCGCTGTAGCTCCAGCGCCACTTCGGAGGATCGAAAACGGCGGGAATCGGCTGGAAGTCCTGGTCCAGCAGCTGAAACTGCGGAGCGAAGATGTCTGGCGCGGTACCGGCATATACCGGCGTGACTGCATGCGATCGCAGCGTGATTACCGCGCTGTCTTCGCGCTGCGGAAGCTCGGCAAGCGCAAATCGCGAGGGACCGTTCTCG
>JAJUFS010000164.1 GCA_029263725.1 Gammaproteobacteria bacterium
AAACTGTTCCAGCGACACCAGCAGGTCGTCGCTGTACTGGCCGTGCAGCCGGAACATCAGCGTCTGGCTGGGCGTGAGGCTCTTCAGCCAGGAGTAGCCGAAGGCGAGCTTGAGAAAATCGCTGCCGGCCGGAATGCGCTCACCGTTTTCGTCCACGCCGAAACGGCTGGGCTGCGGCTCCACGCCACTGCGGAGCGTGTCCATGTCCGGGACGCCGAGCGCGCCGTCGAGGCCGGCGTCCAGCCGCAGGAAGGCCGAGGAAATGCTCGCCTGGGAAAGGTTGATGCGCTCGTGCTGGAGCTGCAGGCCGAGCACGGCAAGTTCGTCGCGGTTGATCACGAAACCGCTGTCCTCGGTCTCCGCGGTCTTGCGCGCCAGCGAGAGCTCGCCGTCGAAGCGCGACGCGCGCGTGCGATGGAAGTTGCTGCGCCAGAAGGCCGAGGCGATCTGCGACACGCCGCCGACCTCGGTGCCGGAATCGGCAGCGCTGAGATTGGCGACGTCGAAGGTGTTGCGCGTGGCCTCGACGCCGAGCCGATGCCGCGGATTGCTCATCGGCAGCTCGTAGCGCAGCGCGCCGAACAGCGAGTTCTCCGGCTCGAAGGTCTGCAGCGCGGTGAAGCGCAGGTGGTCGGCCTGGCCGAAGGGGTTGTTCCAGGTGGCCTCGGCGAGCAGCCGATGCTCGCCGGTGAAGCGCGTGCCGAAGTTGTCGGCGCGCACCAGGAAGTCGAAGGCGTCCTCGCCGGTGACGTTGACGAGGATGTCGGCCTTGCCGACCTCGCTGCCGGGCTGGAACACGCCCACGGCCTCGAGGCCGGGGTAATCGTGCAGGGTGAGCAGCGCATCCTCGATGCGCTCGACCGTGACCAGCTCGCCGAGCAGCGGCTCGAAGGGCGCGGCGATGCGTTCCTCGTCATAGCGCGCGTTGCCCTGCGCCTTCACGTCCCCGAGGCGGCCTTCCAGCACGCGGATCAGCACCACGCCATCGACCACTTCCTGGGCGGGAATGACGGCGCGGGCAAGAAAGAAGCCCTTTTCGCGGTAGTAGCGGGTGATCTCATCGGCGATCAGCTGCAGCTGGCCGATGGTGAGCCCCTGGGTGCGTTCCAGGCGCTGGCGGCGCAGCTGGTCGACGAAGCCGCGGTAGGCCTCCACCTGGCGGTCGGGAGAAAGATCACGCACCACGTCGGCCATGAAGCGCACGATGGCCTGGCGCTCCTCGGCGGTGAAACCGTCGGGCCCGACCTCCTGCTGGCCCTGGCGCTCCAGGCGCAGCCGCGCCAGCAGCTGGTTGAGGTCCTCGAAGCGCTGCCGCACGCGCTCATCGATCTCGGCGCGCAGCACGCCGGAATCGGGGTCGTCGATCACCCCGGTGACCACGAACTCCCGCACGAACACCCGGCCGCCCTCGTCCACGCCCAGCGGGCGGTCGAACACGGGAGGAATCTCGAAGGCGAGCTCGGCGGGATCGGGCACCGCGAAGCCTTCCGGCGGCAACGTCCCCTGCCCCTGCGGCGCCTGCGAGGGCAAAGGCAGCGGCAGGGGCGGCGGCGCGCCCATGGCGGAAACGCTCGTGAACAGGCCCAAAGCGGCAGCCACTCCCCAGGCGGGAAGGCGCCCTGACGGCGGTGAAATGATCATTTTTCCCCCGGTTCGCCAGCGCCCTCGCGCCTTTCGAGCGGCGCGGCTGGCGTTCGCAACGCCCGCAAGTATATTTTATGTCACCACAACCGGACACTTATAAATAAGGAATGCACGCGGACGAGCAGGAGCGACCCAGCCGATGAACCATGATCCCGTCCGCTGGACCTCCCACGCGGTAAGCCACGTGGGCACGGTGCGCAAGATCAACGAGGATGCCTGCCTGGACCTGCCGGCCGCCGGGCTGTGGGCCGTGGCCGACGGAATGGGCGGACATTCTTCAGGCGATGTCGCCAGCCGCAGCATCGTCACAGCCCTGCAGGCCCTGCCCGCCACGGATTCCCTGGCCATGCTGGCCGACCATGTCGAGGACGCGCTGGAGCGGGTCAACACCGAACTGCGTGAACTCGCCGAAAGCGCATCGCGGCACACCATCGGCAGCACTGTGGTGGTGCTGGCCATCCGCCGCCGGCACGCGCTCATCGCCTGGGCGGGCGACAGCCGCGTCTACCGCCTGCGCGAGGGCCGGCTGGAGCAGCTCACCCAGGACCACGCCATCGTCGAGGACATGGTCGAGATCGGGCTGATCAGCCGCGAGGAAGCTCTCGCCCACCCCCAGGCCAACCGCATCACCCGCGCCGTCGGCGCGATGGAAGCGCTTTACCTGGACATGGACATCCACGAGATCGCACCGGGCGACCGCTTCCTGCTGTGCAGCGACGGGCTCTACAAGGAACTGGGCGACGACGACATCGCCCGCGTGCTGGGCGGCAGCGGCAACACGGCCAAGGCGGCGGTGGATCTCGCCGTTGAACGCGGCGCGCGCGACAACGTCACGGCCGTGACCATCGCGGTGGAAAAGGCGTAACATCCAGCGCCTTGTTTTGACAGGCGTTTTCAGAAGAACGGGAGCGACAGGTGTCAGAGTTCGAATCCTTGCTGGCGGAATACGTGCACGGCAACGTCAGCGCGGAAACCGTCCGGAACTGGCTTGCCAACACCCTGGCCGAGGGCGGCAATCGCGCCGAACTGCTCGACCAGCTCGTTGCCGTCGAGAACGTGCTGCCGGTGGAGGTCGCCGCGCAGCTGCGCTCGCTCATCCTCGAGGCCGGCGACCTGCCGCCGGCGCCGAAGGACGACGCCGAGGACGGCGGGGAATTCGAACTGGACTTCGCTCCCGAGAACACCCAGCAGACCGCGATGGATGACCCGGACCGCACCGTCGTGGACCCTGAGCCCGCCTTCGATTTCGACTTCGAGGGCCTGGAGCTGCTGCCGCTCGAGGGCGAGGACGCCGAGGAAGAGACCCAGGAACAGCCTGCCGCCAAGGCCGACGACGCGACGCTCGTCCTGCCGCGCAACTTCACGCCGGCCACCGGCCAGGAACAGCCTGGAGAAGAAGATGATGGCCGCACCCAGGTGCTGCCGCGCGAGGACCTGCCGCTCACCGAGGCGGAGGCGACTGCCGGCTTCGACGACGACATGCCCACCCAGCGCGCCAGCGATGCCACCTATCCGAGCGCCGCGACCGGCACGCCCACGGGCACCGGCTGGCCCACCGGCATCGGCGGCGAGCCGTCGCAGGAACCACGCAGCATCGGCCCCGGCACCATTCTCAAGGACCGCTTCGAGCTGCTTTCCGCCATCGGCGAGGGCGGCATGGGCAAGGTCTACAAGGCCCGTGACCTGCTCAAGGTCGAGGCCAAG
>JAJUFS010000177.1 GCA_029263725.1 Gammaproteobacteria bacterium
CCAGGGTGAGTGAATGGCCGTCGATGAAAAGCGTGTCGGTCATGCTTCGATTCCTTCAATGAACGTCTTTTCGGCGCGCAGTCCGCCGAGCTGGTAGAGGAGAAATTCCGGCGCCGGCACATCCCACAGCGCGAAGTCGGCGCGCATGCCGGGCGCGAGCACGCCGCGATCGTCGAAGCCGAGCGCGCGCGCCGCGTTGCGCGTCACGCCGAGCAGGGCTTCTTCCGGGGTGAGTCCGAAGAAGATGCAGCTCATGTGCATCACGGCGAGCAGGCTGGCGATGGGCGAGGTGCCGGGGTTGATGTCGGTGGCGATCGCGATGGGAACGCCGTGTTCGCGGAACAGGTCCACGGGCGGCTTCTTCGTTTCGCGAATGAAATAGAACGCGCCCGGCAGCAGCACGGCGACCGTGCCGCTTGCCGCCATGGCGCGCACGTCGGCTTCTTGCGTGTATTCGAGGTGATCGCAGGACAGCACGCCGTATTCCCCAGCGGCGATGCGCGTGGCCTGCATGTTGGAAAGCTGGTCGGTATGCGCCTTGAGGCGGAAGCCCAGTGCCTTCGCGGCATCGAACAGCGCGCGCATGTCGTCGGCGTCAAAGGCGATGCGCTCGACGAAAATGTCGACGGCGTCGGCAAGGCCTTCTTCGCGGATGCGCGGCAGGGCGTCGATCACTTCGCGCAGGTATTCATTCTTGTCGCGACCCTTCGGTACGGTGTGCGCGCCGAGATAGGTCGTGGTGACGGACAGCGGCAGGCGTTCGCCGAGCACGCGCGCGGCGCGCAGCATGTTCATTTCCGACTCCGCCGAGAGCCCGTAGCCGCTTTTTATTTCCAGGGTGGTGACGCCTTCCGCGGCCAGCGCCTGCACCCGCGGCAGCGATTCGGCCACCAGTTCCTCGACCGTGGCTTTCCGCACCGCCTCCACCGTGGCTACAATGCCGCCGCCGGCCCGGGCGATTTCCTCGTAGCTCGCGCCGGCAAGTTTCATGGCGTGCTCGTTCATGCGGTTGCCGGCAAACACGGCATGCGTGTGGCAATCGATGAAGCCGGGCAGCAGCATCCGGCCCGCGGCATCGACGACCCGCCGCGCCGGGGCATCGGCCGGCGGATCGATGGCGGCGATGCGGCCGTCGCGTACCGCGAGCGCCGCGGCATCCTGCGCGATCCCGTCACGAAAGCTGTGAACGCGCGCATTGCGAATCACGAGGTCGTACACGGAGTTCTCCCCTGGAAAACGACATGGCCCAGCAAGGCATTCTTCGCTTCCGGCACCTGCTGACGCCGGACGGCATGGTACACGACCGGCAGGTCATTGTCGGCGCGGACGGGCGGATCAAGCGCGTCGAACCCGCGGACGGCGGGCCCTGGGACGGCTGGCTGTCGCTGCCGGGCATGCCGAACGCGCACAGCCACGTCTTCCAGCGCGCGCTCGCCGGTTACGGCGAGGCGAGGGTGTCCGGCGAGGATTCCTTCTGGTCCTGGCGCGAGGCCATGTACCGCGTGGCGGCGCGCATCACGCCCGAGCAGCTGCACGACATTGCACTGCATGGCTTCATCGACATGCTGCGCGCCGGCTTTACTTCGGTCGCGGAATTCCATTATCTGCATCACCTGCCCGATGGCAGCCGCAGCACGGCCATGGCCGAGGCCGTCATCGAGGCCGCGAAGGCGGCGGGCATCCGCCTGCGGCTGCTGCCGGTGGCGTACTTCCATTCCGGCTTCGGCATGCAGCCGCCGCTGGAAGGGCAAAAGCGCTTCGTGCATCGCGATATCGACGAATTCCTGCGCCTGCTTGAGCAGCTTGCAGATGCATGTCCCGGCATCGCGCCGCATTCGCTGCGCGCCGTGCCTGCCCAATGGCTGAACGATCTCGTGCGCGGCGCAGGCGAGATCCTGGGTGACGCCTTTCCCGTGCACATCCACATTGCCGAACAGCAGCGCGAGGTGGAGGACTGTCTTGCCGCGCATGGCAGGACGCCCATGCGCCTGCTTGCCGATGCGGTGGATCTCGATGCGCGCTGGCAGCTGGTGCATGCGACCCATGCATCTAACGAGGAAATCGACACCATCGCCGCGCACGGCGCGGGCGTGGTGATCTGCCCGATCACGGAAGCCTATCTCGGCGATGGCCTGTTCAATGCGGTGCGCTTCCGGGAGCGGGGCGGCAGCCTGGCCATAGGCTCGGACAGCAATTGCCGCATCGACGCCTTCGAGGAACTGCGCCTGCTGGAGTACGGCCAGCGCCTGCGCGAGCAGCGCCGCGCGCGGCTGGGCACCGGCAAGGGGCTCGGCGCGCCGTTGTGGCTGCACTCGGTCGCGGCGGGCGCGAACGCGCTGGTGATGCCTTGCCACGGCATCGCGCCAGGAGAGTACGCGGACTTCGTCGTCATAAACGAAACCGCCGATGCGCTGGCGGGACATGCCGCCGATTCGGCGCTGGATGCGCTTGTCATCAACGGCAGCCGCAATGACGTTTCCGCCGTGTATGTCGCCGGCCGGCGCGTCATCGACAATGGACAGCATTCACTTCAAGGCCGCGCGCGCGACAGCTTTCATGAGGTCGTGCGTGCATTGATCACCGCCTGATCTGAGCGAGGAAGCCATGGTTCCCTATGTCGTCAAACCCGCCACCAGCGATCGCATTCCGCTGATCGTCAGCATTCCGCACGCCGGCACTTACCTGCCGGACGAACTGCGGGCGCGGCTGGCCTCGGACGTGATGCGCGCGCTGCCGATGACGGACTGGCACCTGCATCGCCTCTACGAGTTCCTGCCGGAGCTTGGCGTCACTTTCATCCACGCCACCTGGA
>JAJUFS010000006.1 GCA_029263725.1 Gammaproteobacteria bacterium
CGATCCAGAAGAGCGGGCGCTCCTTTCCGTAAATGTTCACGTTGAATCCCCCTCAGGAAAGTTGTCGTGATCTTGTGATGCGGCACTATACCAAGCGCGGCCTGACGTGAGATGACGGCAGAGGCGGGAAGATACCGTCAGCCTTGTGGTTCCCGGATTTCGCTGCGCTCAACCGGGGCTTCGCGCCGAGACGACGACTGTTGCGGAAGCCTGCTTCCTCTCCCCTTGTGTGAGAGCGGCTGCGCTACGCGTGGCATGGCACGGCGAGAGTGAGACGAAAGAAGGGGAGAAGGAAGAAGGTATCGGAAGTCCGTCGCCCTGCGATTCTTTTACCTTCTTCTTCTACCCGTTTCCCGGGTTTCGCTTCGATCAACCCGGACTACGCCTTCTTGCCGTCTCGCATCTCACCCCTTCAGCAGTCGTACCGCCGCCTCGGCGATTTCGGGTTCCTGCACCAGCACGAGGTTGGCGGCATCGGCGAGCGGAATGTAGCTGTCCTCGCCGGCCACCCGCGCAAGCTTCACCTTCTCGCCGCAACGCTCGACGATATGCGTGAAGATTTCCTCGGCGATGCCGCCGGTGCGACGGCCTTCATCGACCACCAGCACGCGGCCGCATTCGGCGGCGTGCTGCGCGATCAGTTCCACGTTGAGCGGCTTCAGCCAGCGCAGGTCAAGGATGCGGACCTTCTTCTTCGTCTCCGCCTCGATCTTGCGCGCCGCGCGCAGCGACATAGGTACGCCGTTGCCGAAGGTGATGATCAGCAGGTCCTTCGCGCCTTCGTTGTAGACGCGGCCCTCGCCGAGCGGAATGGCCTTGTCCGGCGCGGGGTAGGCGAAGTTCCACAGACCGTCCTTGTCCTCGTACAGGTCCTTGGTCATGTAGAGCGCGATCGGCTCCAGGAAGGCGCACACCCGGCCATCGACCCTGGCCAGCGCTGCCAGGGTGCGCAGCATCATCGCAGCGTCATCGCCACGCGACGGACAGGCGATGACGAGACCGGGGATGTCGCGCAGCGCGGCGAAGGAATTGTCGTTGTGGAAATGCCCGCCGAAACCCTTCTGGTAGGCCAGCGAGGCGATGCGCATCACCAGGCCATTGGAATACTGCGCGTTGGAGAAGAACTGCAGCGAGGCCGCCTCGCCGCGAATCTGGTCGCAGGCATTGTGGAAGTAGGCGAGGTACTGGATTTCCGGGAAGGGCAGCAGGCCCATCATCGCCTGGCCCTGCGCCATGCCGAGAATCGTGGTCTCGTCGAGCAGCGTGTTGAAGACGCGCTGGCCCTTGAAGGTCGCGAACAGGCCGGAGGTGACGGTGTACACGCCGCCCTTCTGCGCCACGTCCTCGCCGAACAGCGTCATTTCCGGGTACTTCGCCATCAGGTCGTGCAGCGCACGGTTGATGAGGATGGCCATGTGGCGCGCCGGCTGGTTCTCGGGGAAGCCCTTCTCCGAGCCGAACGCCTTGATGCGCGCTTCGGCGGACGGAGCGCGTGCCGCTTCGGCGTTGACGAGCTCGGGATGATAGGGCGCGAGCGGCGCGATCACTTCCTCGCGCGTCATGAGCTTCTTCGTCTTCGCCGCCTTCTTCGCCGCTTCCTGCACGCGGGCGCGAGTCGCTTCATACAGGTCACGGATTTCCTGCGCCGTCATCGCGCCGGAATCCAGCGCGGTCTCGGCGCTGATCAGCAGCGGGTCGCAGGCCTCGATGGCTTCGAGTTCTTCCGGCGTGCGGTACTCGGTTTCCATGTCGGTGCCGGCATGGCCGAGCAGGCGCTTCAGCTTGAGGTGCAGGAATACCGGCTTGCGATGGGTGCGGCAATACTCGATGGCTTCCTTCGCCACTTCATGCGTATCGACCAGGTCCAGGCCGTCGCACTTGAAGTACTTGATGCCGACGCGACTGGCGAACTGCGCCTCGATCCAGCCCGCGGGCGTGCGCGTGGAAATGCCGATGTCGTTGTCCTCGCACACGAACAGCACCGGGCAGGGCAGGTTCTGGTGCGCGGTCCAGCCGGCAGTGTTGAACGCCGCCTGCGCGGTGGCGTGGTTGGCGGAGGCATCGCCGAAGCTGCAATAGATGATGGAATCTGCGGGCACCGGTGCTTCGACGCCGAGCAGCCGCGCCTGGCCCAGCGCCACCGCCGCGCCCACCGCCTTGGGCAAATGCGAAGCGATGGTCGAAGTCTGCGGCGGCACCCAGGCCTTCACCGAGCCCCAGACCTTGTGACGGCCGCCGGAAATCGGATCCTCGGCCGAAGCGCTCAATGAAAGCGCGGTGTCGTACACCGGGTCCTGGCCGACCTTCCTGAGCCGTTCCATCATGAAGCCGCCGGAACGGTAATGCAGGAAGGCGGGATCGGTGTGCCGCAGCAGGCGGCCGAGCACGGCGTTGCACTCGTGGCCACTGGAGCCGATGGTGTAGAAGCCTTCGTTGCGCAGGCGCATGGCGCGCGCCTCGAGGTCGAGATGCCGCGAGCACATCTGCGATTCGAACAGCGCCTTGAATTCCGCCACGGAAAGATCGCTGTCGCCTTCACGCACCGGGTCGGAATCCGCAAGCCGCACGCCCGGCTGGTAATCCCATTCCTGCAGGAAGCGCAGGAAATTCTGGTCAACGACTTCGGCGCGGTTGACGTTGCGCGTCGCCTGGCGGGCGAGGGCGGGATTCTTGCTCATGTCTTCTCTGTGACCTCTCGGGCCGGATGCCTATGCAGGTGTAAGTTCGCGCCGGTGCGCGTCCGCGAATTCCGCCAGGCTGCGGAAATGGAAATCGTAGCGCGCCGCTTCCGTGGGCGGATGCGTCGCGCCATAACCCTCGTCGTCATGCCGGCGCTGTATCCAGCAGGTCGCAAGGCCAAGCTTCTGCGCCGGGATGTGATCATGGAACAGGCTCTCGGCCACGTGCAGGATCTGCTGCGGCTGCACGCCCTCTTCCTCGAGCCTGGTCAGCATGTAGCGGAAGTTGGCGAGATCCGGCTTGTAGCTGCCGATCTCCTCGGCGGTGAACACCTGGTCGAAGGTTACGCCGAGCTTGGCGTTGGAATGCTCGAAGGACTGGCAATCGACGTTAGAGAGCACCACCAGCCGGAAATGACGCTGCAGGTATGCCAGCGCGTCACGCGAATCGGGGAAGGCGGGCCATTCGCGCACGGAATGACCGTGCCTGAGCGCGTCTTCCTCCGTCACCTGCGCGGCGAACTCGGCACCGAGGCGCTTCATCACTTCCGCGAGGATTCCCGAATAGCGCATGCGCGGCATCTCCGCCTGCAGCGCCGCCTCGTGGCGGCCGTGGGCGGCCAGCATTTCGTTGGCCGTGACCGCGATCTTCTCGCGCTCAAGCCACGGTCTCAGCGCCGCGGAAATGCCCTTGTTCCAGTCGATGAGGGTGCCGTAGCAATCGAAGGTGAGAACCTTGAAATCGGAGAGCTTCATGTCGAGCGGAAGTCGTCTGCGTTGTAGGTGGCGAGGCTTGCTGCCCCGGCGTTCAGATCCAGTGCTGGTCTTCCTTCGCGACGGTGATCGCGGATTGCGTCCTGCCCGTGTGTTCCGTCGAGGCCGGCTCGATCAGCAGTATCCAGGTTTCCTCGTCCGCCATCGGCTTGTGTTCCACGCCCTTCGGCACGATGCACATCTCGCCGGGCCCGAGTTCCACGCGATGCTCGCGGAACTCGATTACCAGCCGGCCCTTGATGACGAGGAACAGCTCGTCCTCGTTGTCGTGCGAATGCCAGACGAACTCGCCCCTGGCCTTGGCGATCTTGACGAGCTGGCCGTTGGTTTCGCCGATGATTCGTGGCGACCACGTTTCATCGAAGCTGGCGTACTTTTCCGCGAGATTGATCTTGTTCATGCCCGACCTCAAAGGAGAGAAACACGGCGTTGATTCCTGTGATCGACGCCGGGGTTCTCACCGCTCTCCGGAAGCTTCGCCAGGCCGGAGGTCTAGAACGCGTTCTTGCCGGTCAGTTCCTTGCCCACCACCAGCTGGTGCACGGTCTCGGTGCCCTCGTAGGTGATTACCGATTCCAGGTTGAGCGCGTGACGGATGGCGCTGTGCTCCAGCGTGATGCCGGCGCCGCCCAGCAGGTCGCGCGCGTCGCGCGCGATGTCGATGGCCATGCGGATGTTGTTCCACTTCGCCATGGAGACCTGCGCCGGCTGCATCTTGCCGGCATCCTTCAGGCGGCCGAGCTGCAGGCTGAGCAGCTGCGCCTGGGTGATGCGGCGGGACATGTCGGCGAGGCGGATCTGCACCGTCTGGGTGTGGTCGATGGAGCGGCCGAACAGCACGCGCTCCGAGGTGTATTCCAGCGCTTCCTTGAGGCAGGCCTGCGCCGCGCCGATGCCGCCCCAGGTGATTCCGTAGCGGGCCTGAGTGAGGCAGGACAGCGGACCGCGCAGCCCCTTGACGTTGGGCAGGCGGTTTTCTTCCGGCACGACGACGTTGTCGAAGTACAGCGCGGAGGTGACCGAGGCGCGCAGCGACATCTTGTGGTGCACTTCCGGCGCGTCGAAGCCCTTCATGCCCTTCTCGACGATGAAGCCCTGCACGCCTTCCTCGGTCTGCGCCCAGACGATGGCGATGTCGGCGATGGAACCATTCGTGATCCACATCTTGGCGCCGTTCAGCACCCAGTCCGAGCCCTTCTTCTTCGCGTTGGTCTTCATGTTGGCCGGGTCGGAACCGCCGTGCGGCTCGGTCAGGCCGAAGCAGCCGATCACCTCGCCGCGGGCCATGCGCGGCAGCCATTTCTGCTTCTGCTCCTCGGAGCCGAAGGCGTAGATGGGATACATGCACAGCGAGGACTGCACGGAGACGAAGGAACGGATGCCGGAGTCGCCGCGCTCCAGCTCCTGGCAGATCAGGCCGTAGGAGACGGAGTTCAGGCCGGCGCAGTCATAGCCTTCCAGGGAGGAGCCGAGCAGGCCCAGTTCCGCGAACTCGGGGATGAGTTCCTTGGGGAAGCGGCCGTGCTCGAAGCATTCGCCGATGATCGGCAGGATCTTCTCGTCCACGAAGCGTCCCACCGTGTCCTGCACCATCTGCTCGTCTTCGGTGAGCAGGGAACGAACGTCGTAAAAATCCATCGGATCGATTGCCACGGTAGTCTCCAGCCTTCAAATTCGGTGAGCTTGCAAGCAGAATGGGTTCGCCGGTCGCATCCGCGGCAAAGGGCCGCGATTCCCGGTTCATGAAGCGGCCAATCATACCCTACCGCCGCCGCCGAAGCAGCGGGCGGCACACACCTGGGAGGCGCATGGCTTACTCACTTCTGGTCTTCCTGCTGGCCCTGGCGGGCGGCTTCTCCATCATGTCCATAGAAATGCTCGGCGGCCGCATCATGGCGCCGTTCTTCGGCTCGTCCATCTATGTCTGGGGCTCGATCATCACGGTATTCATGGTGGCGCTGTCCATCGGCTACCTGCTCGGCGGCCAGCTCAGCCTGAAGAACCCCTCGCTCCGGAAGTTCGGCGCGCTGTTCCTGTTCTGCGGCGTCGCCGTGCTGCCGATGATCTGGGTGGACCAGCCGCTGATGAACTGGGTGTTCATGGCGGTCGAGGACGTGCGCTACGGCTCGCTGATCGCCGCGACGGGGCTGTTCTTCCTGCCCACGGTGGCCATGGGCATCATTTCGCCCTACGCGGTGCGGCTGCTTGTGCACAGCACCCATCGCTCGGGCTCGGTGGCAGGCAAGCTGTATTTCGTCTCCACCGCGGGCTCGGCCGCCGGCGTGCTGATGACTTCCTTCTATTTCGTGCTGTGGTTCGAGATGGACACCATCCTGCTGTTGCTCGCCGGCGTGCTTGGCGCCTGCGGCGTGATCGCGCTCATCGGCGCGAGCATCATCGGCGAGCAGGCTGCGCCCCCGGAGGCCCGATGAAACGAACGCTCACTCTTCTTATATGTGCCGCGCTGCTCGCGGGCCCGGCCCAGGCAGCGCGGATCATCTACCAGAAGCCCTCGCTGTACCAGAACGTCACGGTGACCGACGACGGCAGCCGCATCTGCATGCAGTTCGCCAGCCGCGGCCGCTTCTATTCGCAGCAGAGCTGCCAGTTCAAGGACGATCCCGACCGGCTGGTGTTCGAATACGCGCGGCTCGCGTTTGCCGGGCTGATGATCAATCCCGAACCGTCGCGCGTGCTGGTGGTGGGTCTCGGCGGCGGCTCCATCCCGCGCACCTTCCGCGAGCTGTTCCCGGAGGCGAAGATCGACACCGTGGAAATCGACCCGGCGGTGGTCGAGGTGGCCGAGCGCTACTTCGATTTCGAGGACGACGAGAACCTCGACATCATCGTCAAGGATGCGCGCGTGTTCGTGAAGCAGGCGGGCATCATGAAGCGCAAGTACGACTACATCGTGCTGGACGCCTTCAACGGCGATTACATTCCCGAGCACCTGATGACGAAGGAATGGCTGGAAGAGGTCAAGGCGGTGCTCGCCGACGGCGGCGTGCTCATCGCCAACACCTTCTCCATCAGCGATCTCTACGACAACGAATCCGCGACCTACGAAAGCGCCTTCGGCTGGATACGCAACGTCAAGCTCGATACCGGCAACCGTCTCATCCTCACCGGCAATTTCGAGCCGGTCTCAAAGGAGGACATGCTGGCGCGCGCCGAGCGCCTCGACAGCGAGCGCTTCGAACCCTACGGCTTCACCCTGCGCTGGATCGCGGAGAACGTCCACGACGAGGCGGACTGGGATCGCAGCGCGCGCGTGCTCACCGACCAGTACGCGCCGGCGAACCTCCTGCAAGGACGCAAGAGCGGCGATTGAACATGAGCTACCCGCCGCGCTACCACCTGGAGCTCGACGAGAACATCCTGTTCGACGCCATCGAAGCGTTGCGACATGCCACGCTTGTGGTAATGGCCGATAATCGCAACCTGGTTTCATTCACGCCGTTCCTGCTCGATCGCGAACGGCGCGTGCTTCGCGGTCACATCGCCCGCCGCAACCCGCAGGCGGACTGCCTGGACGGCAGGCGCGTGGATGCCATCTTCCATGGACCGCATGCCTATATCTCGCCGCGGCTCAACGGCAACGATGACGTGCCGACATGGAACTACGTCAACGTGCACGTCGCCGGACGCGCGCAGGCGATCACGGATGAGGCGCGGTCATGGCAGCTGTTGCGCGACATGATCGAAACCTTCGAAGGCGCGAACACGGACGCCTACCTTGCCGGCTACGGCGACAGGCTGCGGCGGCTGCTACCGGGCATCCAGGCGTTCGAGATTGCCATCGACGAAACGAACGGCCGTTTCAAACTCGGCCGCAACGATCCGCCCGACCTGCAGCAACGCACCTTCGAAGCCTTGCGCGCGGAAACGCCGCCTTCATTGCGCGCGTGGCTGGAAACGCTGGCACCGTCGTCTTCCTGAAACGCGTGCTGCTACCTTGCCGGATGCACGGGCAGGGCCCAAACTTGCTGACCCGTCGAACATCGCACTGCTGGATTATTGAAGAATGAAGATCCCCGAGATTCTGCTGGTCGAATCGCAACACAAGCCGGGCTCGCTGGCGAAGATCCTCCAGGTCATCAGCGAATTCGGCCTGCTGGTCGAGAATCTTGATGCCGTCCGCCGCGACCAGGACAAGACGGTCTGGGAAATCACGCTGGAGATGGATGAAGACGCCTACGTCAACGTGGGCGAGAAGATTTCCGCGCTCCCCAACGCGCGCCTGCTGGGCCGCTCCGACCGCGTCTTCACGCGCCATCAGGGCGGCAAGATCAAGACCGTATCGAAGCTGCCCATCGACAACCTGCAGATGCTGCGCGACATCTACACGCCGGGCGTGGCGCGCGTCTGCCTTGCGATCAAGGACAACCCCGAGCTTGCCAACCAGTACACCGCGCGCCAGCAGACGGTGGCCATCGTCACCAACGGCACGGCGGTGCTGGGCCTCGGCGACATCGGTCCGGTCGCCGGCCTGCCGGTCATGGAAGGCAAGGCGGCATTGCTGGCGCGGCTCGCGGACCTTTCCGGCGTGCCCATCCTGCTGAACGAGAAGGACCCCGAGAAGATCATCGAAGCGGTAGCGGCGATCGCGCCGAGCTTCGGCGCCATCCAGCTGGAGGACATCCGCGCGCCGGAATGCTTCCGCATCGAGGCCGCGCTGCGCGAACGTCTCGACATTCCCGTGTTGCATGACGACCAGCATGGCACCGCGGTGGTGTCGCTGGCGGCATTGCTGTCCGCCACGCGGCGCGTCGGCCGGCGGCTGCGCGATTCCGTGGTGGGCCAGATCGGTCTTGGCGCCGCCGGCATCGGCATTTCGCGGTTGCTGATGGCCTATGGCGTGCGCGACGTGATCGGCGCCGACCTCAATCCCAATGCCCGCGCCATGCTCGAATCCATGGGCGGCCGCACCGCCGAACTGCCGGACCTCATGAAGCAGGCGGACATTGTCGTCGCCACCACCGGCGTGAAGGGGCTGATCAAGCCCGAGATGGTGCGCGAGGGCCAGCTCATCCTCGCGCTCTCCAACCCCGATCCCGAAATCGAGCCGACGACCGCGCTCGCGCATGGCGCGGCCTTCGCCGCCGATGGCAAGAGCATCAACAACGTGCTGGGTTTCCCGGGCCTGTTCAAGGGCGCGCTCGATGCCGGCGCCACCGAGATCAACGACGCCATGCTGTTCGCTGCGGCGGAGACGCTGGCGCTGATCGCTCCGGAAAGCGAGCTCGTTCCCGACGCGCTCAACCTGGAAGTCCACAAGGCGGTTGCCGAAGCCGTTGCCTTCGCCGCACGCCATGGCAGCGCGCAGTTCGACGACGAACCGCCCGAAGACGATACCGACGCCGGCGAAGAATGAAGAAAACCCGCGCGGCGGGTTTTCCCTCGTCAGTAGCGGATGCCGAGCCGGCGATAGATGAAGCCGAGCAGCCAGACCGGTCCGATCAGCAGGAACTGGATGTCCTTGAAGAAGGACGGCTTCCTGCCTTCGATCCTGTGCCCGATGAACTGCCCGATCCAGGCGACGACGAAGATCGCGAGCGCGATCTGCCACAACGGCGTCTCGAGCTGCGCCAGCGCATGGTTGCCCCACAGCACCAGCGCGCTCACCACGATCATGCCCAAGGCGAGCTGCCAGGAAAGCACGAGGTAGTAGAGCATGGCGGCGAGCACGAACAGCGAGCCCCAGTTCAGCCAGGGCGAGATCTCCGCGAATGCCTTCGGTACCGGGATGGCCCACAGCAGCCCGATAAGGCTGAACACGATGGCCGGAACGCAGATCCAGTGGATTGTCTTGTTGGCCGGGTGACGATGGCTCTCGCCGTATTCCTCGAACCAGCTGTCGGCGTTTCTCATGGCTGTTTCCTCCCTCTGCAATGGTGCGTCGTCTGCGACCATGGGACAAGTCTCCCCTATAATCGCCGGCGACCCTGGGAGGATGCATGAATCGACTGATGCGCTGGATGTGGCGAATCAACGCCGTGTCCGACAAACGCAAGCTCGAGCTTTACCCGCCGTTCTTCCTGATGCGGGTGAAGGTTCTGGAAATTCGCGACGACTGGCGCTACCTGCGCATTCGCCTGCCGCTCAACACCTTCTCGCGCAACCCGGGCGGCGTGATGTTCGGCGGTTACCAGGCGGCGCTCGCCGATCCCATCGCCGCCATCGCCTGCGCCCGCGTGTTCCCCGGCTACTCGGTGTGGACGCGCGCCATGACCATCGACTTCCAGCTCGGCGGCTCCACCGATCTCGATCTCGTCTTCGAGTTCCCCGCGGACCTCGAAAGGCGCATCGCCGAGGAACTGGCGGCGCGCGGCCGCGCCACGCCGGAATTCGAGTACGGTTTCCATCTCGCCGACGGTCGCCGCTGCACGCTGATTCGCAACACCGTGGCAATCCGCCCCAAGGGTTACGTCAAGGCCACCACGCCGGGCGCGGACTCCGGCCTCTAGCGGCTTGCTACCGGCTGCCGGCTTGTTTATACGTGGACGCGCGAGGAACTCACCAAAAAACAAGAGGGGGCAAGACAATGAAGGCACTTGATCGCAGTACCGTGGAAGCCTTGATCGCGTATTCCGAGCAGGCCGAGCTCGACAATCTCACCGGCGAGCTCGTGCGCCTTTCCCCGGAAGCCATGGCGGAACTCAAGGCGCTGGTCTGGCTGGGCCGGGACGAGGAATCCGCGCGGCACTGGGACGCGCTGGTGATCGAGGCCCGCTTCCAGCTGGATGACCAGACACTGCGCGTCATCGCCGGCACGCCCGGCCTTGGCACCTTCCTGCGCGAGGGCCTGACGCGGCTCGAAGCCGCGGGGCGCATCTGAGGTGGACGGGGCGCGGCAGCAGTTGCTGGATGCCGCGCTCCTTCTGGCGCGCGATCGTCACTGGGAGGAAGTGCAGCTCGCGGACGTGGCCGAAGCCGCCGGCATGTCGTTGCGCGAACTGCGCGCGCATTTCCCCGACAAGGAAGCCTTCGTCGATGCGCTGTGGGATCGTGCCGACGACGCCCTGCTCGCGGCCGCAAACCACGAGATCCCGATGGCAACGGGCGAGCGCATCGAGCGGCTGGTGTTCGCCTGGCTGCAGCCGCTGGCGGCACATCGCAGGACCGCGCGGCAGATGCTGCTGGTTCGCCTCGAGCCTGGACACCTGCACATCCAGCTTCCCACGCTGATCCGCATCTCGCGAACGGTGCAATGGCTGCGCGAAGCCGCGCGTCTCGAGCAGGGCTTCCTGATGCGCGCGCTGGACGAGACCGCGCTCACGGCATTGTTCGCTGCCACCGTGGCATTGTGGCTGCGTGACGACAACGACGCGGCCGCGCGCGATCTCCTGCGCCGCGGCCTCGCGCTTCGCAAGCGCCTGGTTCGCTTCCCGAGGTAACCGCTTCATGGACACGATCACCCACGCCATCAGCGGCGCGGTCATCGGCATCGCCACCACGCGCCGCCCGGAGGAAATGCGCCGCCGCGCCTTCTGGGGCGCGATGTTCGCCGCCTTCCCGGATGCCGACGCGCTGATGATCCCGTTCGTCGATCACTTCACCTATCTCAACGAACACCGCGGCCTGACGCATTCGGTCGTGATGCTGCCGCTGTGGAGCGCGCTGCTCGGCTGGCTGGCGGCGCGCGCAGGAAAACTGCCTGTCCGCGAGATGGCGGCGCTGGCGGCCGCCGCGCTCGCCGCGCACATCCTCGGCGATCTCATCACTTCCTATGGAACGCGCATCTTCACGCCGATCTACGATGCGCCGTTTGCCTTCCCGATCGTGTTCATCATCGATCCGCTGTTCACCCTGCTGCTGGCGGGCGGGCTGGCGCTCGCGCTGCTGAAGGGCAGGGTGCAGCCGGCCGCCTGGGGCGGCGCGCTGCTCGCCATCTACCTCGTGATGCAGACCGTCCTGCACCTGCATGTCGCCGGCATTGGCCGCGCGCAGGCGGAGGCCATCGGCATGCCCGATGCGCCGGTCGTCGTGCTGCCGCAGCCCCTGTCGCCGTTCAACTGGAGCGTCACCGTCGTCACGCCGGAAGGCTATCGGCGCGCGCACCTGAACCTGCTGGCTTCAGGCGTGCAGGAAGCGCCTGAAGGCGCCAGCCTCCTTGCCCGCCTGCGCACACACTATCGCCCGAGCGATGCGCTGGAGTGGCGCCGGCTGCCGCGCTGGCCTTCGGATGCCGCCGCCCGCGCGGTGGCGGAAGAGGCGTGGATGCAGCCCGGCTTCGCAGGCTTTCGCCGCTTCGCGCTGCTGCCCTATGTAACCGCGATGCGCGGCAGCGACAACGGCGTGTGCGTGTGGTTCGCGGATTACCGTTTCACCCTGCCTGACTGGCGCGAGCCGTTCGAATATGCCATCTGCGGCGTGCCGGGCGGGGAATGGCAGCTCGAGCTCGGTCGCGAGCGCGCCTGATCCCGTAAAGGTCATGGACGCGGTGCCGCGGCGGGGGCGTCATTTGTTACCATAGCGCTCCTTTCCCGCAGTCCAGGCTTCCGTAATGAAGGCACTTTCGATTCGCGGCCTGCGCAAGGTCTACCCGGGCGGGCTCGAAGCCGTGCGCGGCATCGATCTCGATGTCGAGGAAGGCGATTTCTTCGCGCTGCTCGGACCGAACGGCGCAGGCAAGACCACCACCATCGGCATCATCACTTCCCTGGTCAACAAGACCGAGGGCAAGGTGACCGTTTTCGGTCACGACATCGACACCGACTTCCCGGCGGCCAAGGCCAGCATCGGTCTCGTGCCGCAGGAAATCAACTTCAATCACTTCGAAAAGGTCATCGACATCGTCGTCAACCAGGCGGGCTTCTACGGCCTGCCGCGCGGCATTGCCCTGCAGCGCGCGGAGAAGTACCTGCGCGAGCTGCAGCTGTGGGACAAGCGCAACGAGATGTCGCGCAATCTCTCCGGCGGCATGAAGCGGCGGCTGATGATCGCGCGCGCGCTGATGCACGAACCGAAGCTGCTGATCCTCGACGAGCCGACCGCGGGCGTGGACATCGAGATCCGCCGCTCGATGTGGAGCTTCCTGCGCAAGATCAACCGCGAGGGCACCACGATCATCCTGACCACGCATTACCTCGAGGAAGCCGAGGCGCTGTGCCGGAACATCGCGATCATCAACCATGGCCGCATCGCCGAACGCGCCGGCATGAAGGACCTGCTGGAAAAGCTGCACACCGAAACCTTCGTGCTTGATCTCGCCGCGCGCGTCGATGCGCTGCCGACCTTCCCGGGCTATGCGGTCACGCAGACCGACCCGACCACGCTGGAAGTGGAAATCCGCCGCGAGCAGAGCATGAACGAGCTGTTCGGCCTGCTGACGGAGAAGGGCATCCGCGTGATTTCCATGCGCAACAAGGTCAATCGCCTCGAGGAGCTGTTCGTGCGGCTGGTCGAGAACAGTGAACGGCGGGCCTGAACGGAGATGGCAATGTCACGCTTGAAGGAAAACCTGGTCGGCATGCGCACCATCATCCGGCGCGAGTTCACGCGCGTGCTGCGCATCTGGGTGCAGACCATCGTGCCGCCGGCCATCACCATGACGCTGTACTTCATCATCTTCGGCAGCCTGATCGGGCGGCGCATTGGCGAGATGGGCGGGCATGACTACATGTCCTACATCGCGCCCGGCCTGATCATGATGTCCATCATCACCAACAGCTACTCGAACGTGGCGTCGAGCTTCTTCGGCGCGAAGTTCGGCAGGCATATCGAGGAACTGCTGGTCTCGCCGCTGCCGAACCAGTACATCCTCATCGGCTACGTGATGGGCGGCGTGCTGCGCGGCCTGCTGGTCGGCGCGGTGGTCACCGGCGTGGCGCTGTTCTTCACCGATCTCGACGTGAAGCATCCGCTGATCACGCTGAGCACGGTATTGCTCACCGCCATCGTGTTCTCGCTGGGCGGCTTCATCAACGCGGTGTTCTCGCGCAAGTTCGACGACATCTCCATCGTGCCGACCTTCATCCTGACGCCGCTCACCTACCTCGGCGGGGTGTTCTACTCGATCGAGCTGCTGCCGGAATTCTGGGAATCGCTGTCGCGCGCGAACCCGATTCTCTACATGGTGAATGCCTTCCGCTTCGGCATCCTCGGCAGTTCCGACATCGGCATCGGTACGGCCTACGCGATCATCATCGGCTTTGTGGTGGCGCTCTATTCCTTCAGCCTGTACCTGATGAACCGGGGCGTGGGAATGCGGACGTGATCGCGGCGGTCCTGCGACCGCCCCTGGTCATTGCAGCGAATCCTCGAAGCGCCTGAGCAAGGTCTCGAAGGACACGTCCAGGACTTGCGCGATCTGGCGAAGCTCGGGCAGGTCGATGCGGCGCTCGCCGCTCTCGTACTTCGAGACGAAGGATTGCGGTGCGTTGAGGCGCTGCGCCACTTCTCGCTGCAGCAGGCCCTGTTCCTCCCGGATGGTTTTCAGCAGTTGACCCAATGCCGCCCGTTGGGCGCTGAGTGCGCGATTCTTCATCTCCCTATGATTCCTGTCAGGTGCTGCCGGCAGTCCGATCACCGTTGCTGTTCTTCCCTGCGTGCCCTGCACGTACCCGGCAGCGAGTTATGTAAAAACCTTAACCTGTTTGCGACGTACATCCCGAATCGGGATACATTTGCAATGGGTAGGGAGGAGCGGATTGCCAACCGGTGATTCGCACCAATCCGAACCGATGGATCCGCGGCGGGCGCTGATCCGGGAAGGTTTTTCGCATGGGAGGGTTACGGAAGCATGGGCTTCCCCGGCGCTCAGCCGCCGATGGACTGCTTATACATCAATGCACAGGAGGTGCCGCATGTCGGAAACAAGGGACAGGATGAAGCAGCGCAACACGAGGGCGCTCCGTTCGCAATTCGTCACGCTGATCGTGGAACGGGGCGCGGACGGCCACCCGCGGCTGGTACTGGAAGGCGCGTCCATGGCGGCGTCGGGCTTCGAGCCCGGTGACACGGTGGAGGCCATAATCCAGCCGGATCTCGTTTCCATCCTCCGTCTCGACTGACATCCCTTTCCGGTTCCCCTTGAAGATTGCCGTCGCGGGAATCACCCTTCTGTTCGCGGAGGTGACTCATGCGGGAACCGGAAATTCTGCTGAAACGTGCCCAGGAACCCGCCGCGCCCGGCGACGGCTACCGCGTGCTGGTGGACCGGCTGTGGCCGCGAGGCAAGTCGAAGGTCTCCCTGGCGATCGACGAATGGCGGCGCGATCTCGCGCCCAGCGATGAACTGCGCCGCTGGTTCGGGCATGATCCGGCGCGCTGGTCCGAGTTCCAGCGCCGCTACCGCGCGGAATTGCGCGACAAGACCGAGGAACTCGACGAACTGCTGGCGAAACCGCGGCTGACCCTCGTGTTCGGCGCGCGCGACGAGCAGCACAACCAGGCGGTGGTGCTCCGAAAGCGCCTGCTGGAACGTTTCCGCCGCACCCACCGTTGATCCGGGAGAAATCATGCGAAGGATGATCGTGGCCGCCGCGATGCTGCTCGCGCTCGGCGTCGGCCTTGGCGCGTTCGGCGCGCATGCGCTCAGGATGCGGCTTGATCCGGCCATGCTGGCGGTGTGGCAGACCGGCGTGCAGTACCACCTGGTGCATGCCATGGGTGCGCTGGTTGTCGCCATGCTTGCGCTGACACAGCCCGAAATGCGCCTGCTGCGCGCGGCCTGTGCGCTGCTGCTGCTCGGCGTGCTGCTGTTCTCCGGCAGCCTCTACGCGCTCGCGCTGAGCGGCGCGCGCTGGCTGGGCGTTATCACGCCGCTCGGCGGCGTGGCGTTCATCGCCGGCTGGCTGACGCTTGCCATCGCCGCGCTGCGCCTGCCGGCTCAGCCGGCGGGCGGCTCGTGAAACGGCAGCGGCAGGCGATCGGGCGGCACGAACTCTCGCCGTGCGCGTTCCTCGGCAAGGCAGGCGTCGCTGTAATGGCGCGCGACCAGGCCCTTCGCATCGGCAAGCAGCTCGGGGCAGGCGGCCAGGAAGCTTTCCCAGTCCGGTTGCGGATGCGCCTCGCGCAGCGCCGCGATGATGTGCATGAAGGCGAGCGTCAGCGTCAGGTGAAACTTTCCCGGCGCGCCGGCCGCGGTGGCGTAACGCTGGATCGCCGTCGCGCAGCGCCTTGCCGCTTCCGGCAACGGATATCGATCCAGGTACAACCAGGCCGCGCGCAGGTGATTGCGGTGGCTGAACTCCGCCGGGGGCAGGGTCGTATCCTCGAGGGCGCGGAGAAATTGCTGGTCGTTCATGCTGCTTGTTCGCCTGTTTCCTGTCCCGGCACGCGCGGCCGCGGTTCAATTCCGGGCCGGTTTGAGAGACAATACATGACTAATTTACTCAGGAAATCGGGATCGCATCCCGCTTGATTCCACCTTCATGGCCGCCAAAGTCCGCCTTCAGCCCGCCGGTCGCGAATTCGCCGTCGAACCGGACGAAACCATCATCGATGCCGCCATCCGCCAGGGCGTGGCCCTGCCATACGGCTGCCGCTCCGGCAGTTGCGGGACCTGCGCCTGCCGCCTGATCAGCGGCGAGATCGACTACCCCGAAGGCCCGCCGCTGGGCCTGATGGATGACGAAATCGCCAACGGCCACATCCTGCCCTGCCGCGCGCATCCGCGGAGCGATCTCGTCATCGAGGGCGAGGAGCTCGCCGGGCTGGCGGACATCGTCATCAAGACCCTGCCGGCGCGCGTGGTGAAGATGACCAAGCTGAATCACGACACCATGCAGGTGTGGCTGAAGCTGCCGGCGGTGGAGCGCCTGCAGTTCCTCGCCGGCCAGTACATCGACATCCTGCTGCGCAACGGTGCGCGGCGCAGCTTCTCGCTCGCCAACGCGCCGCACGACGACGAGCTGCTGGAACTGCACATCCGCCACGTGCCCGGCGGCGAGTTCACCACACAGGTTTTCAACGAGATGCACGAGAAGGCGCTGGTGCGCCTGCAGGGTCCGCTGGGCAGCTTCTACCTGCGCGAGGATTCCGCACGTCCGGTGATCCTGGTCGCGGGCGGTACCGGCTTCGCGCCGATGAAATCCATCATGGAGCATGTATTCCACGCCGGCCTCGAACGGCCCATTCATCTTTACTGGGGCGCGCGCAGCGAGCAGGACCTGTACATGCCGGACCTCGCCGCCGGCTGGGCGGACGCGCACGCCAACGTCGAGTTCACGGCGGTGCTGTCCGAGCCTTCCGCCGACTGGGGCGGCCGGCGCGGCTGGGTACACGAGGCGGTGCTGGAGGATTACAGCGATCTGTCCGGCTTCGACGTCTACATGGCCGGGCCACCGGCCATGATCAACGCCGCCAAGGGCGAGTTCCTCGCCAGCGGCGTGCCCTACGAGCGGCTGTTCTACGATTCCTTCGATTTCGCGCCGGAAGTGCGCGCGCGTCTCGATGCGCTGGCCGAGGAGGCCAGCGGCGATATCTACTGACCGCCCTGCAGCCTGAGATCCAGGCCCTTGCGATACGCCTGCATGGCCGCTTCCGGCTGGCCGAGGTCCTGCAGCAGCTGGCCGAGGCGGCGGTAGGTGGCCGGGTTGGGGCTGAGCCGCGCGCTGGTCTCCAGATAACTGCGCGCCTTGCCCCACAGCTTGTTGACGGCGCACAGCTCGCCGGCGGCGTACAGGAGCTCGGCGCTGTCGCCATGTTCCTTCAGCCAGGCTTCCACGCGCGCCAGCTGCTTTTCGGGATGCGCACTGCGCACCTCGCCATACAGCAGCACCAGGCGGTCATCCCATTCCGACTTCAGTGCGTTGCGCAGCACCGCCTCGGCGGTGTCGTCGGCGCCGGCGCGCAGCAGGGCACGCGTGTAGGCGAGCAGCACGCGCCGCTTGCGGCGCATGCGGCGCGGCGTATTACGCCAGACGTTGTCCAGCGCCGCCGGGCCGTCGAGAGCCGACTGCGCGAAGGCTTCCTCCAGCGTGCGGATCTCGATGCGCTCGAGATCCTCCGGCTTCATCACGCCGGACTTGCGCAGGCGGGGAATGAGCTCCTCCAGCTGGCGCCATTCGCCCAGCGCCTCGTGCACGCGCGCCAGCAGCTTGAGGCCGAAGGCGTGGCCCGGGCTGCGCTCCTGCAGCTGGCGCAGGGTGGCGAGTGCGTGCTCGGTCTGGCCGTGGGCGATCTGCAGCTCCGCCTGGGTCAGCAGTACGGCGACGGTGGCCTGCGGCGTGCTCTCGTAGGCCGCCTTGAGGTGCGCGTCGCGGCGCTCGTCGGCGGACAACAGCTGCGCGGCCCGCGCCGCCATCAGGTAGTTGATCAGCGGCACTTCGCTGTCGCGGGCGTTGCGCACCAGGCGGCGCTCGCCCTCCTTCCAGCGGCCCTCGGAAATTTCGATCAGCCCGCGCGTCAGTGCGCGGCGCGCGCGCACCTGGCGGCGGCGGGCGAGGCGGGCGCGCAGCCTGGCCGGCAGGTTCCACAGCCAGGCCAGCACCGTGACCACCAGCCACAACGCCAGCAGCGCACCGGCGCACAGCAGTGCGAACACCGCCAGCGTCATTTCCATGGCGGTGTTGCCGTAATAGATGCGCACCAGTCCCGGATCGCTTTCCAGCATCACGCCAAGCGCGACGGCTGCCGCGAGGGTCAGGAACAGGAACAGGATCCAGCGGATCATTCGGCGAAGGCTCCCGTGCGGCGGCTGTCGCCGACGATGCGGCGGAACTCGTCGAGGGCCGGATGGATGTCCGGCAGGGCCGGCTGCAGCGGCATCTCCAGCAGACCGCCGATGTCGGCGATGGCATTGGCGACCGCCATGTCACGGGTGTCGAAATAGCGCGTCAGCCATTCGCGCGCCAGCTCCAGGCTCTGCCGGTAGACCTCGGCCTCGCCGGCCATCAGCGCGGCGCGCGCGGTGGACAGCTGCAGCTCGACGTTGCGGTAGAGCATGAAGTGCTGCTCGGGCGTGAGCAGCGGTGGTGGCGGTTCGGCGCGCTGGACCACCACCAGCTTGCGGAAGACGCGGTCGAGACCGGCCTTGAAGCGCGCCCAGGTGCTCTCCGACTGGTCTTGCGCCTCCCTCGTCCCTGCCGCGCGCGCATGCTGGGTCTGCTTCAGCGGCAGGCTGGCAACCTGGCGCATCATGCTGCCGAGCTTGAGCGTCATGCCGTCGATGTCGGCGGTGGAAACCGCGGCGAGCGCCTGCAGGTGATCGCTGATGCGCTCGCGCACCGGGCGGAAGCGCGGCTCGGCCAGCTGCCGCAGGCGGTCGTCCGCCGACTGCAGGGCGTAGATCGCCGTGTCCGTGTCGCCGCTGAGATAAAGCGTGTCGGCGGCGACGCGCAGCAGGTACTCGACCTCGGCAAGCACCAGGTCGCGGCGGCCGCCGCGCGCGGTCTCGCGGATGCCTTCCAGTTCCGAGAACACCCGCGCCAGCTCCTGCTGCAGGCTCTCGCGCGTGCCTGCCAGTTCATCCTGCAGCTCGCCCAGCGCGTCACGCGACGCGCGAGAACGCTCCAGGCGGCGCAGGCTTTCCTCCAGGGCGGCGATCCTGGCCTGTTGCGCCTGGGCGGCACTCGCTTCCATGACGCGCTGCTGCTGCAGCCATTGCCAGCCGTACCAGCCGCCTGCGGCGAGTCCCGCCAGCACCAGCAGGAGGAGCAGCGTGACGAAGAAGCGCCAGGCGCGACGGCGCGGCTTGCGGGCAGGCGTTTCGGGAGCGTGTTCTTGCCCGGGCGTGGCGGAAGGCACGACCGGAACGTTGTCGTCTTTATTCTCGGTAGTCATCGGGAACCCTGCCGCCGGGAATGCCACCAGCCGGCAAGGGCGTCCAGCAATGCATCGTCTGAAGCAGTTGCGGCAACGACCGGCGGGGGACGGATGTCGAATTCGTGCGCCAATTTAAGCATACGTGCCGTAGGCACCACCAGTTGACTGTTCCGCAGAAAGCGGCGTCCTTCCTCGTCCAGCATCTCGTACAGGTTGGCAAGACCCGCCGCGCTGCCGGTGACGATGGCATCCACCCGGCCGGCGCGCCACCAATCCATGAGCGGTGTCACCGATGCTTCCGGAACCTGTCTTTCATAGACCTCGATGAATTGCACCTCGGCGCCGCGCTTGCGCAAGGTGTCGGCGAGCAGTTCGCGGCCGCCGCGACCGCGAACGATCCACACCCGCCTGCCTCGCATCTCACGGAAGGCGGGAGCGTCCAGCAGGCCCTCGGATTCCTGGCGGTCCGGAACGATCTCCACGGCAAGACCGGCGGAACGCAACGCCCGCGCGGTGCCTTCCCCGACGGTGGCGAGTCGCGCATTCGCCGCGATCTCGCGCAGCGCGCGCGGGGCATGTTCGATGGCGGCGGCGCTTACGAACACCATCCAGTCCGGTGCGGACGCGGGCAACCCGGGTGGCGGCAGCGGCGCGATGTGGATGGTGGGGAAGAACAGCGCTTCGCCGCCGAGCGCGCGGATGCGTTCGCAAAGCGCTTCGCCGCGGCCCTCGGGGCGGGTGACGATGACCCCGGCGCCGTCGAGCCGCTTCATCCGCCGTTGTTGCTGCGAAGGGATGCGAGCAGGTCGGCCGCGCCCCGCGACAGCAGCTCGGTGGCGAGCGCCTCGCCGAGCGCTTCGGGATCATTGGCCGGACCGATCATCTCGCCCTGGATGAGCGCGGAACCGTCGGGTGCGCCGACCAGGCCGCGCAGGCGAATGGAAACACCGTTGTGCAGCTCGGCGTAGCCCGCGATGGGCACGTCGCAACCGCCCTGCAGGCGCGCGTTGAAGGCGCGCTCGGCGCGGGTGCGCAGCGCGGTTTCGGCGTGCTCCAGCGGCCGCAGGTAGCGGATCAGGGTCTGGTCGTCGGCGCGGCATTCGATGCCGATGGTGCCCTGGCCGATGGCCGGCAGGCTTTCCTCGGTGCTGAGCAGGCTGCGGATGCGCTCCACCTGGCCAAGCCGCCTGAGGCCCGCGGCGGCGAGAATGATGGCATCGAACTCGCCGGCATCGAGCTTCGCCAGCCGCGTGCCGACGTTGCCGCGCAGGGGAATGATCTCGAGATCGGGCCGGCGCGTGGCCAGCTGGCACTGGCGGCGCAGGCTGGAGGTGCCGACGCGTGCGCCCGCGGGCAGCTCGCTCAGCGCCTCGTACTTGTTGGAGACGAAGGCATCGCGCGGGTCGTCGCGCTCGAGGATGGCGGCGAGCACGAAGCCGGACGGCATTTCCGCCGTCACATCCTTCATGGAATGCACGGCGATGTCGGCGCGGCCTTCACGCATGGCGATTTCCAGTTCCTTGATGAACAGGCCCTTGCCGCCGATCCTGGAGAGCGCCCGGTCAAGCACCTCGTCGCCGCGGGTGGTCATGGGCACGAGCTCGACCTCGATGCCGGGATGGGCCGCGCGCAACTGGCCTGCGACATGCTCTGCCTGCCATAGCGCCAGCGGCGACTTCCGGGTTGCAATACGGATTTTTTCTGACATGTGCTTCCCTGTTGGAACCCGCGACGGCGCCGGTGTGTGTCGGGGAGGCACAGTTTAGCCGCCGGCGGCGCGGTTTTCGAGCGAGGAAAAAGGAGTATCAGGAAGCGCGGATGAGCTTTCTCACTTCAGGTACGAGACGGCGGCTCACTTCCAGCAGTTCGTCGATTTCCCGGATGCGCACGTGGAAATGCCCGTTCGCGTCCTTCTCCAGCGCGCCGATGCGCCCCGTGGCCACCAGCGCGTTGCGATGAATGCGCGTGAACAGGCCGCCGAACTCCTCTTCCAGCGACTTCAGCGAATCCTCGATCAGCACCTCGCCGCCGGTATGCCGGACGGTGACGTATTTCTGGTCGGCGCGGAAATAGTAGATGTTGTCGACATCGATGAGGCGCAGCGAGTCGCGCACGCGCGCGCAGATCTGCCGGCGCCGCTGGCCGTCGCTCTTCGACAGCGCCGCCTTCTGCGCGGCGTTCGGCCGGCGGGCGCGCTCCAGCGCCGCTTCCAGCCGTTCCTTGCGCACCGGCTTCACCAGGTAATCGGTGGCCTGCGCCTCGAAGGCGTCGATGGCGAAGCGGTCATAGGCGGTGGTGAAGATGACCGCGGGCGGCGTGGCGAGGCTCGCAAGATGGCGCGCGCACTCCAGCCCGTCCATGCCCGGCATGCGAATGTCCAGCAGCACCACGTCGGGGTTGTGCTCGACGACCTGGCGAAGCGCTTCTTCGCCGTTGCTCGCTTCGCCAACCACTTCCGCGCCTCCGATCGCCTGCAGCACGCTACGCAGGCGGAGTCTCGCCGGCGCCTCATCATCCACGATCAATATGCGCATCATGTTTCGCTCGGCGGCAGTCTGATCTCCGCTTCAAAATAGCCCGCCGAGCGCCGCGTGGCCAGCGTCGCCCGGTGACCCAGCGTCAGCGCCAGGCGCTGGCGCGTGTTGTCGAGCGCGATGCGAAAGCCGCGGCTTTCACCGGCGCCGGCCGCGAGCGGATTGCGTATCACCAGCCGGTAGGCATCGTCGATGCGTTCGCCGGTCACCGTGACGGTGCCGCCTTCGGCAAGTTTCTCGATGCCGTGATGAATGGCGTTTTCCAGCAGCGGCTGCAGCGTCAGCCGCGGCAGCTGCTGTCCATCCGCGGCACTGATGTGCCAGTCGACCCGCAGGCGATTTCCAAGACGCTTTTCCTCGAGGCGCTGGTACAGCCGCGCCAGTGCGATTTCCTCGTCCAGGCTCACCAGCGTATTGGCATCGCCCAGGCTGGCGCGGAACAGGTCGGCGAGGTCCTCCACCGCCTGCTCGGCGGATTCCGGCGCGGCTTCGATCAGCGCGGCGATGGTGTTGAGGCTGTTGAAGAGAAAATGCGGGCGGATGCGCGCCTGCAACGCCTCGATGCGCAGGTTGGTCTCGCGCTGGACCTGGTGGCGCCACTGGTACTGGACATGGAAGTAACGCAATACCACGGCGCTGACGATGGCGCTGATGCACAGGTTGCGGCCAGTGAACGCGAGTCCCTGCTCCGCGCCGATCAGGCCGAGCTGCAGCACCTCGTCGACGATCACCGAGGCCACGCTCACCGCGAGTGTCGCCAGCAACAGCAGCAGGTAGCAGACGAGATACGACTGGCGCGCATCGAGATGGCCGAGCCGGCGCGAGACGAGGCACAGCGCCGCGGTGGCAGTGAGCGCCAGCCACAGCATGAACAGCGAGTTGGCGAGAAAGTCGCGCAACACGTCGGCGTTCACGGACAGGCCGCCCGCCATGGTGAGCACCATGGCAACCAGTTCCGCGATCACCAGGATTTCCGCGACGGCGCGCGCGGAACAGAAGTCCGGAAGGAACAGGGAGCGGGAAGGTCTTTCAGCGTTCGCCATGCGAAAAGTGTCGTTCGCGGCGACGCGGAAGACAAGCGCGGCGCGTTTCAGCCTTTCGGGTTGTCGAACATCGCGCGCTTGAGACGGTACAGCGAGGAAATGTCCTCGTCGCTGTGGCCCTGCTCGATGAGGCGCCGGTAATGCAGCAGTGTCATTTCCACGATCGGCAACTGCACGCCAAGCGATGCCGCCATCTCGCGGCAGATCTTCAGGTCCTTCTCGTGCAGGCTCACCTTGAAGCCGAGCGGAAACTCCATCTTCGCCATGTTCGGCCCGCGGTTGGTCAGGTGCCAGCTCGCCGCCGCGCCGCCGCCGACGACTTCGATCACCTTGTCGAGATCAAGTCCATGCGCACGCGCGAAGGCGAGCGCCTCGGCAACCGCCTGGTTCACGCCCGCGACCGCGATCTGGTTGACCGCCTTGGTGGCCTGGCCGGAACCTGCCGCACCCATCAGCACGATGCGCTTGCCCATGGCCTGCAGCACCGGCTGCGCGCGCTCGAAATCCTGCGCGCTGGCGCCGCACATGATGGCAAGCGTCGCATTCTTCGCGCCCTCGGTGCCGCCGGAGACCGGGCAGTCGAGGAAGCCGATGCCGCGTTCCGCGAGGCGCGCCGCCGCGGTCTTCGCTGTTTCCGCGCTGACCGTCGAACAATCGATCACCAGCGCGCCTTCACCGAGCGAATGGCCAAGCGCATCGGCGACGGCAAGCACGTCCTCATCGGCGCTCACGCACATCACCACGCAATCGCAATCGCGGGCGAGTTCCGCGATGCTCGCCGCCGCGCTCACGCCGGTCTCGGCCTGGAAGGCCTGGGCCTTCTCCGGCGAGCGGTTCCAGACCGCGGCGAGCAGGCCCGCCTTGTGCAGGTTGCGCGCCATGGAATAACCCATCGCGCCGAGACCGATGAACCCGGTTTTCATGTCGCTTCCTTCGCGGTCCGTCATTTTTCGAGATAGGTGTAGCCGGTGAGGCCTTCCTGCAGCGCCTCCATGTAGCGCGTGCGCGTCTTCTTGTCGAGACCGGCCTTGAGCAGCTTCTCGCGGTAGCAGGCAAGCAGTTCCTCGGCGTAGAGATGCACGTAGGCCAGCACTTCGTCGGCGCGGTCGCCCTTCTCCGGGCGCACCATCACGAAGCTGCCGTTTTCGTCGCGCTCGACGTTCACCGAGTCGGTGTCGCCGAACAGGTTGTGCAGGTCGCCGAGAATTTCCTGGTAGGCGCCGACCAGGAAGAAGCCGAGCAGGTAATCCTGGTCCTTCTGCAGCGGATGCACGGCGAGCGTGGCCTCCAGGCCGTCGCGATCGACGTACTGCTCGATGCGGCCGTCGGAGTCGCAGGTCATGTCCTGGATCACCGCGCGGCGCGTCGGCACTTCGTTGAGGCGGTGCACGGGCATGATCGGGAAGATCTGGTCGATCGCCCACACGTCCGGCAGCGACTGGAACACCGACATGTTGCAGAAGTACTTGTCGGCAAGCTTCTCGTTGAGCTCGTCCACCATCTCGCGCTGGCCGCGCGCGGCCGGCTTCAGCGCGGCGCGCACGCGCCGGCAGATGGCGTAGTAGAGCTGCTCGGCGCGGGCGCGCTGTTCCAGCGAGATCACGCCGTGGATGTACATGGCCTGCGCTTCCTGCAGCCAGTAGATCGCATCCTGGTAGATTTCCAGCTGGGCGCGGCCGTCGGTGTTCTCGTAGCCCTCCCACAGGTCATGCAGGATCATCGGGTCTTCCGGCGACGGCGCCTCCGGTTCCATTTCCATGACGCTTTCCGCGTCCACCACGTTGGTGACCAGCACGGCGTGGTGCGCGGTCATGGCGCGGCCCGACTCGGTGATGATGTCCGGGTGCGGCAGCGAGTATTCCTCGCAGACTTCCCAGAGCGTGCGCACGATGGTGTTCGCATACTGCGACATCGAGTAGTTGGTGGAGTAGTCGCGCCGCGAGCGCGTGCCCTCGTAGTCGATGCCGAGCCCGCCGCCGACGTCCATGGTGGTGATCGGCACGCCGAGCGCGTGCATTTCCGCGTAGGCGCGCGCCGACTCGCGCATGCCGCGAGCGATGTCGCGGATGTTGGCGAGCTGCGAGCCGAGATGGAAATGCAGCAGCTGCAGGCAGTCCTTCATGCCGGCTTCCTCGAGGCGGCTGACAGCCTCGAGCAGCTGCGAGGCGAGCAGGCCGAACTTGGACTTCTCGCCGCCGGTGTCCGCCCAGCGGCCACCGCCGGCGTTGGCGATGCGTACGCGCACGCCCAGCGTCGGCCGCACGTTCATGCGGTGGGTAAGCTCGATGATGTGATCGATCTCGTTGAGCTTCTCGACCACGATGTAGACCTTGTGGCCGAGCTGCTGCCCGATCAGGGCAAGCTCCAGGTACTCGCGGTCCTTGTAGCCGTTGCAGACGATGGTGGAGCGCTCCGGCGCCAGCGCCAGCACTGCCATCAGCTCCGGCTTGGAGCCCGCTTCCATGCCGACCTTGTCGGCGCCGAACTGCAGGATGTCCTCCAGCACCGAGCGCTGCTGGTTCACCTTGATCGGGTAGACCGCGGTGTAGCGCGCCTGGTAGCCGTAACTCTCCATCGCGCCCGCGAAGGCGTTCGTCAGGCTCTCGATGCGGTGCCGGATGATGTCGCCGAAGCGGAACAGCACCGGCAGCGACAGCCCGGCCTCGTCCACGCGGCTGGCAAGATCGTAGAGGTCGACCGCGCCATCCTCGCGATTGCCGGTCGGGTAGACCAGCGTGTGGCCTTCCGGGCTTATGTCGAAATAGCCTTCGCCCCAGCGGGCGACGTTGTAGATGTCACGGCATTCCTTGATGGAATCGTCAGTCATGTCGGGGAGCACCGGAAGGTTGAAGTGGAGGGGGGCCGGGAAAGTGACGCGATTATAGGGGATGCGGACGGCGCGGCGAATACAGGAGGTATACTTTGCCGCCCCCTTTGACCGGAGAATGCCATGACCGAGACGCGCTTTGCCGATGCCCAGTGGTTCACCGAGGTTGCCACCGAGTGCGGTTCCGCCTTCTCGCTGGAGATCCGTGCCAAGGTGCATGAGCAGCAGACGCCCTTCCAGAAGATCGAAGTCTGGGAGACGAAGCGCTGGGGCTACCTCATGGTGATCGACGGCTTCGTCATGCTGTCCTCGCGCGACAACTTCCTCTACCACGAGATGATGGCGCACGTGCCGCTGTTCACCCACCTCGATCCACGCCATGTGCTGATCATCGGCGGCGGCGACTGCGGCACGCTGCGCGAAGTGCTGCGCCACCCGCAGGTCGAGACCGCCTGGCAGGTGGACATCGACGAGGGCGTGACGCGCGCCTCCGAGAAGTTCTTCCCCGAGCTGTGCGAATCCAACAACGACCCGCGCGCGCGCCTGCACTTCGAGGACGGCATCAAGTGGGTGAAGGAAGGCGAGGCGGAAAGCGTGGACGTCATCATCGTCGACTCCACCGATCCCATCGGCCCGGCCGAAGGCCTGTTCACCGAGGCCTTCTACCGCGACTGTCTGAAGATGCTGCGCCCGGGCGGCCTGCTGGTTCAGCAGAGCGAATCACCGCTGCTGCACATGCAGATTCTCAAGGAAATGCACCATGCCATGCGCGGCGCCGGTTACGCCGACGTGCGCACCTACCAGTTCCCGCAGCCGGTCTATCCCTCCGGCTGGTGGTCGGCGACCATGGCGCGCAAGGGCCGTGTCATCGACAGCTTCCGCGAAGCCGAAGCGCTGGCCGCGCCGGAGAAGTTCGGCACGAAGTACTACACCGCCGACATCCACCGTGCCGCCTTCGCCATGCCGGCGTTCTTCAGGCGCGAGATTGGCTGAGCAGCAAGAAGGTAGAAGAAAGAAGGCAGAAGACTTGTTCTTCTGCCTTCCTCATCGCGAGGCGACTCAGGAGCATTCCGCGAAAAGAAGAAGGGAGAAGAGCGGCTTCTCCCTTCTCCCTTCCTACCTGCCGCAATACTCGTTCACCTGGTCCTGAGCATCCTGGCGGCGCTGGATGATCTCTTCCGATTCGAGGTAACGCTGCTCGCCGTTCTCGTCCACCGTCACGCGCCGGGCGCGCATCAGGCGTTCCAGCCGGTCGCGCGCCGCCTGGCAGAGACGTTGGCGTTCCTGCTCGCGCTCCCTGCGCCTCGCCTCGGATTCGGCGTTCACTTCCGCCTGCCTGTCCAGCGCCTCCAGTCGTGCGCGCCGCTGTTCGGCAGACTCGCGAATGGCCTCGGGATCAGTGGGACGGTTCTCGATGTCGAGCTTCTCTGACTTGCCGTCAGGGCAGGGCCGGTCGGCGTAACGCACTGCGCCGCTTTCGGTCACGCAGCGATACACGCCGCCCTTGGCGTCCGCCATGCCCGGCAGGGCGAGCAGCAAGGCGGCGAGCAGCAGTCCCGCTTTCATCAGCAACGCTCCGCGATCTGCTGGCGCAGCCGCTGCATTTCCGCGGCGGCTTCCTCGTCGCTCAGGCGGCGCTCGCTGCCATCGTCATTGCGCTGGATGAGGTAGGGCGCGTTCTCGTAGCGCTCGAGCTGGGTGCGCGCCAGTTCGCAACGCTGCTTCTCGATCTCGAGCTGGGCCTTGACGACCGGGTCCGTCGCCTCGGCGATGCGCTCGTCCAGGGACTTGCGCGGCGCCTGCGATTCGGCGCGCGGCGGCGCCTTGGGCACGTCAAGGCGCTTTTCCTCGGCGCCGGCCGGGCAGGGCGTGCCGGTGTAGTAGGTCTTGCCGTCGGCGCCGGTGCACTTGTACACGTCCGCCGCCGCGGCGGGCCCGGCGAGACCGAGCATGGCCAGGATCATCAGGGCTGCCAGTCTGGGCATGTCAGCCTCCTGTCGCGAAAGGGGAAATGCATGGACATATAAATAATGTGTCGGCGGTCCGGTGACCTTGTCGCGTGTCACAGTGCGTCGCTGCCGGTTTCGCCGGTGCGGATGCGGATCGCCTGCTCCAGCGGGCTGACGAAGATCTTGCCGTCGCCGATCTTGCCGGTGCGGGCGGCGCCGATGATGGCTTCGACCACCTGCTCGGCGAGCTCGTCGGGCACGGCAAGCTCGATCTTCACCTTGGGCAGGAAGTCGACGACGTATTCCGCGCCGCGGTAGATCTCGGTGTGGCCCTTCTGCCTTCCGAAACCCTTTACCTCGGTGACGGTGATGCCTTGCACGCCGATGTCGGAGAGCGCCTCGCGAACGTCATCGAGCTTGAAGGGCTTGATGATGGCGGAAATCATCTTCATGTCGGTGGTGTCCGTGGAGAAATCTGCGGCCACAGTCTAGCGCATTCCCGGGCAGCGCCGTTGCGTTGCATTGCGCCTGTCCCGCCCTGCCGGTAGGCTTTCGCCCGGCTTTCATCACGGGGACCATCATGAAGCTCGATCCCAGCATTCTCGACGACCTGGCTCGCCGCCTTTACGAAGCGCTGCCCAGCGGCCTGCGCGAGGCGCAGCGCGACCTGGAAGCGAATTTCCGCAGCGTGCTGCAGAGCGTGCTCGGTCGGCTCGACCTGGTCACGCGCGAGGAGTTCGACGTGCAGACCGAGGTGCTGAAGCGCACCCGCGAGAAGCTGGAGAGCATCAATCGCCGGCTGCTGGAGCTGGAGGAGTCCATCAAGCCGCCGCCGCCGAAGAAGTGATCCCGCCGGCGGCCGGCCACGAGCGGCCGCAACACTCAACGCCCCTGCCGTTCCGCCACCTCGCGAATCGTTCTCGCCAGGAACTCGCCGTAGCGCTCGATGTAGTTCACGTCGCCGGTGTTGTCGAGCAGCCACGGATTCATCAGCGTGTGGCGCAGGATGAAGATGCCGTCGGCATCGACCTCGCTGATGCCCAGCGTTTCCAGCACCCGCAGGAATTCCTCCTCGCCCATGCCGCGACGTGACAGCGTGGTGTAGGAGCCGAAGAACTCCCTGGTCTGTACCGGCACCGCCGGATCGACGCGCATGGCGCGGAACACTTCGCGCGCGAAGCGGTTGGCCGCGCGCAGCGAGCGGTTGCCGGCGGGATTGATGGCAACGCAGACCAGGTTGCTGTCCGGCTCCACCGGTACCGACAGTCTTGCGCAACCTTCGAGCTCGCGGGCGATGACCGGCATGTGATCGAAGAAGTGCTCGGCGGCGCGAATGGTTTCGCGAATGATGCGCCCGAGTCCTTCACGGTGCGGCGGCACCACGCGTTGCGCGACGTACACGCCCGCGGCCGCCGCGCCCGACTTCGAGCCTTCGAGGATGTAGCGGCCGAGCTGGCGGAACTTGGCGCGGTAATCCGGCGCATCGCGTTCCGGGTCGAACACGTAGTCGGCGTCCTGCGCGACCAGGTCCAGCATGCGCTGGTCTCGGAACACGATGGCGCCGGCGCCGAAGGGCACGAAGCCGAGCTTGTGCGGATCGACGGTGATGGAATCCGCGTGCCGCACGGCCTCCAGGGAGGCATGCACGCGTTTGCTTGGAAAATGCCGGAATTCGCGGCGCACGCTGTCATGGTCCGCGAAGCTGCCGTCGCTTTCGCGGAACAGCGCGGCGAGATAACCGCCCCAGGCGGCATCGATGTGCACCGGCGCATGCAGGCCGCGCTGCTGCCAGCGCTCGCGGCAGGCGATGATCTCGTGGATGGGATCGATAGTGCCGAACTCGGTGGTGCCGAGCACCGCGACAATGGCAAGCACCGGCTGCCGTTCCGCGGCGAGTTCCGACAGCAACGCATCCAGCGCCGCGCTGTCCATGCGCATGCCGCGTTCCGGCACCTTGCGGAACTGCGCGGTGCCAAGCCCGGTGAGTTTCATCGCCTTCTGCCAGGAATAGTGCGCGGTGGCGGGCAGCAGCACCACAGGCTCGCGCCACTCGGGATGGCGGCGCGCGAACTCCACCAGGCCGAGATGCTCGACGCGCTCCGACTCGACCGCATCCAGCCAGGCGCGTCCCTCGCGTTCCGGCATTTTCGATGCGGCCTCCAGCACGGCGGCATGCAGTGCGATGGTCTCGGCGTTGGAGAAATTGAGCAGCGTCCACGCATCGAGCGCGCGAACGTCGCCCTGGCGGCTGCGGATCCCGACGTCGCGGTTCCGCGCCGCGGCGGCCACCGCCAGCGGGTAATGGCGCAGCGCGCGCTGCACGTTCAGCGCTTCGTAGTTGGCGACCGTGCCGCCGGAGGTGAGATGGCCGAAGGCGCAGTCCGGCCGGGATTCGTCGGTCGCATAGCCCAGCATCCTGGCAAGCTGCAGGCCGACGGAAATCTCCATGTCCAGCGTCACCGGCGCCGCCTCGTCGACGACATTGTTGGGGTTGTAGGGCAGCGTCATGATCTGCGCGACTAGTGCCGGCAGCAGCAGGTCGGAAGTCATGTGGCCGATGTAGCGCGGGCTGGAGAACGGCACCGAACGCTTCAGCGCCGCGCTCAGCGCATGCAGCTCGCGGCTCATGTGCGCGACGAAGTCGCGGTAGCCGGGCGAGTTCATCGCCAGCAGCGGGATGGCCGGCGGGTCCTCGGGATGGAAGTTGCGCCGCCAGTAAACGTGGTCCCGGAGGAATTCCAGCAGGAGTTTCTCGAACAGGTCGTTGTTCTCGCCGTAGGGACCGAGAAACAGCGGGTGGAGATGGCTTCTGTCGTTCATGCGCGCCTCGCTTCGAGGCGCGCAATTGTGTGCAGCCGGGAACGCACTCGCATTGACCTGCATCAATGCCGTTCCCTGGCGTTACCGGCACGATCGATGCATGCAAGAAGCCTGGCGGGAAAATGCCATCGATCGCCTGCTGGCGGAACGCGCGGCGGCGCCGTTCACGCCGGTGCGGGCGCTGTCGCTGCGCTGCGGGCGGCAGCTCCTGTTCAAGGACGAATCCGTTCACCCCAGCGGCAGCCTCAAGCATCGCCTCGCGCGCGCCCTGTACCTGCACCACCTTCGTGAAGGCCGTCTTGCGCCGGGCATGGCGGTATTCGACGCCTCTTCCGGCAGCACCGCGGTTTCCGAAGCCTGGTTCGCCGAGCGGCTCGGGTTGCGTCACTTCGCGGTCATTCCCGAGCACACTTCGCCCGCCAAGCAGGCACTGATCCGTTCCTTCGGCGGCGAATGCATCACCGTGAACCCGCAACGCTGCTGCAAGCAGGAGGCGGCGCGGCTGGCGCAGGAGCACGGCGGCGTGTTCCTGGACCAGTTCGGCAATGCCGCCCGCGTGGTGGAGTGGCATGCACACAATGTCGCCGTCGAATTGTTCACGCAGCTCGCCGAGCGCGGCATGCCGCTGCCGGACGCGTTCATCTGCGGCGCCGGCACCGGCGGGACGGCGGCCAGCACTGGAAGGTTCCTGCGCCGTACCGGCAGGGCGACGCGCCTGCTGGTCGTCGATCCGGAGGAGTCCGCGTTCTACGCGCATTTCACGGGCAGGGAAGCCGGTTGCCTCTGTGCGTCACGCGTCGAGGGCATAGGCCGGCCTGCGGTCGAGCCCGCCTTCGATCCCGCGCTGATCGATGCCATGCTGCGCGTCCCGGACGCGGCCTCGTTCGCCGCGGCGCGCTGGCTCAAGTCCCGGCTTGGCTGGTCGGTGGGCGTGTCCACCGGCACCAACTTCATCGGTGCGATCCATGCATTGGCTGCCGGCGGGCAGTGCGTGGCTACCTTGATATGCGATGGCGGCGAACGCTACGCCGGCACGCTGGACAACGAGGACTGGCTGGCCGCGCAGGGCTTCCATGTCGCTGCCTGGAAAGAGGCCATCGACCGGTGGTATGCCGGCGGCGACTGGCTGCCGCCCCAGGCGATCTCGGCAAGCGAGCCTTGCCGCAGGTCGACCGGCCGCGCCGCGGAGTAGCCCTGGACCGGCGGCAACTCCTTTTCTTCCTTCCTTCATTACGCACCTCCTTCGAACCTGCCGCCTTGATGGCCACCAGGCGCCCTTGACCGCCATCAAGGCAAGGCATGGCAAGGCCGCGGAAGATGCGCCTGCCGCACGTGCGGAGGAGGAGCAGGTCATGAACGAGACGAAACGGCTGTGGTGGACGCTGGCAGCCATTCTTGCAGTGTCCTTCGGCGTCATGCTGTGGCTGGGTGGCGAGATCTACCGCACCATGCCGCCGGTGCCGGCTGCGTATGTGAGCGCGGATGGCGAGGTGATCTACAGCCGCGCCGATGTCGAAACCGGGCGCATGGTCTGGCAGAGCACCGGCGGGCACCAGCAGGGCTCGATCTGGGGGCACGGCGCGTATCTTGCGCCGGACTGGACCGCAGACTGGCTGCATCGCGAAGCGATGGCGCTGCTCGACATCTGGAGCCGGCGCGAGTTCGGCAAGGCGTACGCGCAACTCGAGGCAGACCACCAGGCCATGCTGCAAAGCCGCCTGCAGCGCGAGATGCGCGCCAACACCTATGCCGCCGACGTCGACCGCGTGGAGATTTCCGCGGATCGCGCCGCCGCCATCCGCGAAGTCGCGCAGCATTACGCGAAGCTGTTCAGCGACGATCCCGAACTCGAGGCGTTGCGCGAGGATTACGCCATCCGCAACAACCCCATCGAGGATCCGGCGCGGCGCGAGGCGCTCGGGGCGTTCATCTTCTGGAGCGCCTGGGCCGCGACCACGAACCGTCCCGGGGACGACATCACCTTCACCGCCAACTGGCCGTCCGAACCGCTGGTCGGCAACAGGCCCACCAGTGCGGCATTCATGTGGACGTTCATTTCCATCCTGCTGCTGCTCGCGGGCATCGGCGCGCTGGTATGGCATCACGCGCGCATGTCCGGGCGCGAGCAGCCGCCGGCGCCGCCGTCCATCGATCCGTTGCACAACCTGAAGCCGACGCCGTCGATGAAGGCGACCATCAAGTACTTCTTCGTGGTCGCGGCGCTGTTCGGATTGCAGGTGCTGCTTGGAGCGATCACCGCGCATTACGCCGTCGAAGGGCATCACTTCTACGGACTGAATCTCGCCGACATCCTTCCCTACGCGGTGACGCGCACCTGGCACACGCAGCTCGCCGTGTTCTGGATCGCGACCGCGTGGCTCGCGACCGGGCTCTACATCGCGCCGGCGATCTCCGGGCATGAACCGAGATTCCAGCGCGCCGGCGTCAACTTCCTGTTCGTCTGCCTGCTGGTCATCGTCGCCGGTTCCATGGCCGGGCAATGGCTGGGCGTGATGCAGAAGATGGGGCTGGACATCAATTTCTGGTTCGGACACCAGGGTTACGAGTACGTCGATCTCGGCCGCTTCTGGCAGATCTTCCTGTTCGTCGGCCTGCTGCTATGGCTGCTGCTGATGGGCCGCGCCCTGTGGCCGGCGCTGCGGAAGAAGGATGAAGGCCGGCCGCTGGTGATCATCCTGTTCCTGTCGGTGATCGCGATCGGACTGTTCTACGGCGCCGGGCTGATGTGGGGCAAGCACACGCATCTCGCCCTGGTCGAGTACTGGCGCTGGTGGGTGGTGCACCTGTGGGTGGAAGGCTTCTTCGAGGTGTTCGCGACGGCCGTCATTGCCTTCCTGTTCACCCGGCTGGGTCTCGTGCGCACGAAGAACGCGGTCACCGCGATCCTGTTCGCGACCATCGTGTTCCTCACCGGCGGCGTGCTCGGCACCTTCCATCATCTCTACTTCACCGGCACGCCGACCTCGGTCATCGCCATCGGCGCGAGCTTCTCGGCGCTGGAGGTGGTGCCGCTGGTCTTGCTCGGCTTCGAGGCCTGGGAGAACTACAGGCTGTCGCGCGCGGCGCCCTGGGTGGCGACCTACAAGTGGCCGATCATGTTCTTCATCAGCGTCGCCTTCTGGAACCTGGTCGGCGCGGGCCTGTTCGGCTTCCTGATCAACCCGCCGCTGTCGCTCTATTACATCCAGGGCCTGAACACCACGGCGCTGCACGGACACACCGCGCTGTTCGGCGTCTACGGGATGCTCGGCATCGGCCTGATGCTGTTCTGCCTGCGCGGCCTCACGTATCGCCGCGAGTGGAGCGAAGCGCCGCTCAGGCTCGCGTTCTGGACGCTGAACATCGGCCTCGCCGCCATGGCGCTGTTCAGCCTGCTGCCCATGGGCCTGCTGCAGATGCATGCCAGCGTCACCGAAGGCTTCTGGTATGCGCGCAGCGCGGAGTTCATGCAGCAGCCGCTCATGCATCTGCTGGTGTGGATGCGCGTGCCGGGCGACGTGATCTTCAGCGTCGGCGTGCTCAGCGTGGCCTGGTTCGTGCTGCGGCTGTTCATCGGCCCGTCGCGCGAGCGAAGCGGCGCCGCGCTCAGCCCGCTCGCCGAAAGCGCGGACTGATTCCTCCCCGGTGCAGGCGCGGCAGGGAGGCCGCGCCTTTCTTTTCCGCCGGATTGCGTTTTGGCTAGACTCGCCGCTTTCACGAACAGGGAGTGTTCGCATGAGCCTGGCAAGGATCTTCAGCCGCGCGCGGCTCGGCGTGGCGGCGCCGCCGGTGGAAGTGGAAGTGCATCTTTCCGGCGGCCTGCCGGCCTTCAACATCGTCGGCCTGCCCGAGGCCGCGGTGAAGGAATCGCGCGACCGGGTGCGTTCCGCCATCCTCAACAGTCACTTCGACTTTCCCGCCAGCCGCATCACCGTCAATCTCGCGCCCGCCGACCTTCCAAAGGAAGGCGGCCGTTTCGACCTGCCCATCGCGCTCGGCGTGCTGGCTGCCGGCGGCCAGGTGCCGGCGGCGGCGCTGCAGGACATCGAATGCCTGGGCGAGCTTGCGCTGGACGGCACCCTGCGCCCGGTGCGCGGCGTGTTGCCTGCGGCCATCGCCGCGGCGCGGGAAGGCCGCGCGCTGATCGTGCCCACGGGCAACGGCGAGGAGGCGGCGATCGCCTCCGGCGTTGCCGTGTTCGAGGCCTCCAGTCTGCTGGCGGTGGCTGCCCACCTGCATGGCCGTACGCCCCTGCCGCGCATCGAGCGCGCGCCGCCGCGCGTGGATGCCACCGAGTGCGCCGATCTTGCCGACGTGCGCGGGCAGTTCCGCGCCCGCCGCGCGCTGGAGATTGCCGCGGCCGGCGGTCACAGCCTGCTGTTCGTCGGCCCGCCGGGCACCGGCAAGAGCATGCTGGCCGCGCGCCTGCCGGGAATTCTTCCTGCCATGAGCGACGAGGAAGCGCTGGAAGTGGCGGCGGTCGCTTCCATCAGCGCCGGCGGCTTCGATGCCGCGCAGTTCGGGCGGCGGCCGTTCCGCGCGCCTCATCACACCGCCTCGGGCGTGGCGCTGGTGGGCGGCGGTTCGCAGCCGCGCCCCGGGGAAATCTCGCTTGCCCATCACGGTGTGCTGTTCCTCGACGAGCTGCCCGAGTTCGATCGCCGCGTGCTGGAAGTGCTGCGCGAGCCGCTGGAAAGCGGCCGCATCGTGATCTCGCGCGCTGCCCGCCAGGCGGAATTCCCGGCCTGCTTTCAGCTGGTCGCGGCCATGAATCCCTGTCCCTGCGGTTACCACGGCGATCCTTCCGGGCGTTGCCGCTGCACCGAGGAGCAGGTGGCGCGTTACCGGGGCCGCATTTCCGGCCCGCTGCTGGATCGCATCGACATGCAGGTGGAAGTGCCGCGGTTGCCGGCGCAGGAGCTGGCGCGCCTGCCCGCGGGTGAAGCATCCAAAGCCGTGCGCGCCCGCGTGGAGGCGGCGCGCGAGCGGCAGCGGGCGCGCGGCATGCCGAATGCGCGGCTGGAAGGCGAAAGCCTGCGCGAACATGCCGCCTTGCCGGCGGCCGGCGTGCAGTTGCTGGAGCAGGCGGCGGCACGGCTGGGGCTGTCGGCCCGCGCTCACGACCGCATCCGGCGGGTCGCGCGGACCATCGCGGACCTCGCCGGGCAGGCGAACATCGGCGTCGAGCACCTGGCCGAGGCCATCGGTTTCCGCAGTCCGGAGCGCTGAACCGGTTACCGGTTCGGTGGGTCCCCGGGGCGCAAAGATGCTTTCCTGGCAGATTTGGTTATATTCTCCCGTTGCTGGCGGCGGGGAGGGGGAGCCATGCCGGGGGAGCAGCAAGCACCGCACTTTCGCACCATCGAGCAGCGACTGCTGCACGTCGTGCTCCGGAACAATCCTTTCGCGCAGATGGTTGGCGTGCTGTTCGGCGGCTTCGGCGTGATCGGACTGCACGATTACACCTCGCCGCTGCGGCTGTACGGCTGGTTCAGCGTGCTGGTGCTCGTCATGCTGCACCGGCTGTGGGCGATCCGCCGCTATGCGCGCACCGGCAACTACGACACGCCCGATGTCGAGGCCATGCGGCGGCGCTTCACGGTCGGCGCCTTCGCCTCGGGCACGCTGTGGGCATCGCTGCCATGGATCGTGCAGGCGGAGACCACCGAGGCGGTGTTCTTCATCGCCATGCTCATGGTCGGCATGCTGGCCGGCGCGACCGCCGCGTTCGGTTTCGTGCGCCGCTTCTTCCTTGCCTTCACCCTGCCGCTGTTCGCATCGCTGACCGTCTACATGCTGCTCAACCCGGTGCCCATCGGCCGGCTGTCGGCGTTCGCGCTGCTGGTGTTCTACCTGCTCATCATCAAGGGCTCGGGCATGGTGGCGCACGAACTTCGCAACCACCTGCGCGCGCACTTCGATGCCGACCTGCATCGCAAGGGCGTGGAACGCCAGGCGGCGGAGCTCGCCAGCGCCAACGCCGCCAACCTCCGGCGGCGCGAGATGCTGGAAGGCATGCTGCGCATCGCGACGCTGCCGGAGACAGACACCATGCGCAAGCTCGAGCAGCTGCTCGAGTTCGGCTGCCGCGCGCTTGGCCTGCGCGTTGGCGTGATCGCCGAAACCCGCGACGGCGAGCGGCGGCTCTTCGCGAAACACGATCCCCACGGACAGACGGACCTCGCCGCGCTGCCGCTGCATGTCACGCTGTGCTCGCAGGTCATCGAGCGCGACGAGGCGTTCAGCTTCGCGAATCATGAAGAAGCCGCAGCAAGGCTGCCCGCCGATTACCAGGGCAAGCGCGTCGGCGCCTTCATCGGCGCGCGCGTGCACATCTCGGAAGGACTGTTCGGCACGGTCTGCTTCCACGACGTCGCCGAGCGCCATGTGCCGTTCACGGACACCGAGGAGAACTTCGTGCGGCTGCTGGCCAGCTGGATGGGCGCGGAGCTGTCGGAGTACTTCATGCAGCGGCGGCTGCGCGCCAAGGAACGGCAGCTGTCCACGCTGGCGGATGCCATGCCCTGCGGCATGGCGGCGCTGGATGCGGGCGGCCGGCTGCTGTACGCCAATCGCCTGTTCGCCGCCACCTTCAACGTCGAGGACATGCCGCTCATCGGCCGGCATGTCAGCGAGCTTTTCCACGGTTCGCCAGAATTCTCCGCGCTGGTCACCGAGCAGGTGACCAGCCGGCAGCCCGCGGAATTCGAATACCGCCGGCCCGGCGGGGACGAGGAGCGCATCTATCGCATCAGTCTCGTGCCCAACACCGACGAGGACGGCACGCAAGGCGGCTGCTTCGTGCTGACGCTGGACATCACCCAGGACAAGGCGCTGCAGTCCGAGCTGGAGCTGAAGGCCTCGCTGGATCCGCTGACGCGCATCTACAACCGCAAGTACCTGGAGGAAACGCTCGACCAGGTGCTCTCCGACCGGCGCCGCCGCAAGCCGGTGTACGTGGCGTTGCTCGACCTGGACGGCTTCAAGCAGATCAACGACAGCGCCGGCCACGATGCAGGCGACGCGATCCTGCGCGAGGTGGCCGTCACGTTGCGCGACGCCCTGCGCAAGCAGGACCTGCTGGCGCGTTATGGCGGCGATGAATTCGTCGCGCTGCTGCATTGCCTGGACGACGAGGACCTTGCCGATACCTGCGAGAAGCTGCTGCAGGCGATCAGCGGCCGCAGCTTCCATTACGGCGGCAACGACTATCATGTCGGCGTGAGCATTGGCGCGACGCGCATTCGCCGCGGCGAGCCCATGCACCATCTGCTGGTGCGCGCCGACAGCGCCATGTATCTCGCCAAGCGGCGCGGCCGCAATCGCGTCGAGATCGTTCCCGCCGACGAATCCGCGGTGCGCATCCGCAATCGCACCGCCTGATACTTCGCAGTTCGAGAATTTCAAGACTGGCGGGACGGACGCGCGCCGGTAGAATAGCGCGCCTATGTCTGCCGTCCGCTCACCCTCGCTCAATCCCCGCCAGCGCGAAGCCGTGCGTCACATCGACGGCCCCTTGCTGGTGCTCGCCGGCGCGGGCAGCGGCAAGACGCGCGTGATCACCGAGAAGATCGCCTATCTCATTCGCGATTGCGGCCATCGCCCCGAGCAGATCGCTGCAGTGACCTTCACCAACAAGGCGGCGCGTGAAATGAAGGCGCGCACCCGCGCGCTGCTCGGCGAGGACGCTTCCAGGGGCCTGGCGGTTTCCACGTTCCACACGCTCGGCCTGCGCATGCTGCAGCAGGAACACAAGGCGCTCGGCTACCGGCGCAACTTCACCATCTTCGATGCCGAGGATGCGCGCGCGCTGGTCACCGAGATCCTCAAGAGCGAGCGGCTGGATACCAGCGATCTCATCGATCGCATGCTCTGGCAGATCTCCGGCTGGAAGAGCGACTCGGTGGCGCCCGAGCTTGCGATGCAGCAGGCGGTGGATGCGAAGGACATGCAGGCGGCGCGCGTCTATGCCGCCTATGATCGCGCGCTGCGCGCCTACAACGCCTTCGACTTCGACGATCTCATCGCCAAGCCCGTGCAGTTGCTGGAAGGCGACAGCGAGGTGCGCGAGCGCTGGCAGAACCGCTTCCGCTACCTGCTGGTCGACGAATACCAGGACACCAATGACGCGCAGTACCGCATGCTGAAGCTGCTCGCCGGCGTGCGCGCGGCATTCACTGTGGTGGGCGACGATGACCAGTCCATCTACGCCTGGCGCGGCGCGCGGCCGGAAAACCTGGCGCGCCTTGCCGAGGACTTTCCCGCGCTCACCGTCATCAAGCTGGAACAGAACTATCGTTCCACCTCGCGCATCCTGCGCGTCGCGAACACGCTGATCGCCAACAACCCGCACGTCTTCGAGAAGCGCCTGTGGTCGGAGATGGGCGAGGGCGACGAGGTGCGCGTGTTCGCCTGCAAGGACGCGCAGCATGAGGTCGAGCGCGTGGTCACCGATCTCGTGCACACGAAACTGCAGAAGGGCCTGTCGTTCCGCGACTTCGCCATTCTCTATCGCAGCAATCACCAGTCGCGCTTCTTCGAGAAGGCGCTGCGCGAGCATCACGTGCCGTATCACCTTTCCGGCGGCATGTCGTTCTTCGATCGCGGCGAGGTGCGCGATGTGATCGCCTACCTGCGCCTGCTGGTGAATCCGGACGATGACAGCGCCTTCCTGCGCATCGTCAACGTGCCGCGGCGAGAGATCGGCACCGCCACCCTGGAAAAGCTTTCCGAGTACGCAAGCCGCAGGAAGGTGAGCCTCGTCTCCGCCTGCTTCGAGATGGGTCTTGCCGAGTTCCTGCAGGAGCGCATCGTCGCGAGGGTGCGCGAGTTCGCGCACTGGGTCAGCTACTGGTCGGAGCGCATGGAGAGCGAGATCAGCGTCGGCCTCATCGAGGAACTGCTCGCCGACATCGGCTACCGCGACTGGCTGGAGGAGAGCGCGCGCGATCCGGACAAGGCCAGGCGGCGCTGGGAGAACGTCGAGGAGCTGCTGTCGTGGATGGGCAACATTCTCAAGAGCAACGACGGCGAGATGTCGCTGGGCGACGTGCTGGCGCGCATGAGCCTGATCGACCGGCTGGATCGCAACGGCGACGATGACCCGGGCGACGTGGTGCAGCTCATGACCCTGCACGCCGCCAAGGGACTGGAGTTTCCGTACGTGTACCTCGTCGGCGTCGAGGAGGAGATCCTGCCGCACCGGAACAGCATCGAGGCGGACACCATCGAGGAAGAGCGCCGCCTGATGTACGTCGGCATCACCCGCGCGCAGCGCCAGCTGACCATCAGCTACGCCGAGCAGCGCCGCCGCTACGGCGAGGACTTCGATTGCGAGCCGTCGCGTTTCCTCAAGGAGCTGCCCGAGAACGACCTGTACTGGGAAGGCGGCGGCAAGGAACGCTCCCGCGAGGAGAAGGTCGCCACCGGCCGCGCCACGCTCGCCGGCCTGAAGAGCCTGCTGGAAGGCTAGCCGGTCGCCGTGATCGAGACATGCAGGCAACGAAAAAGCCGCCTCGAAGGCGGCTTTTTCGTGGAAGACGCGAGGCTCAGCGGGACTGCTCGACCATGTAATCCACTGCGGCCTTGACCTGCTCATCGGAGAGGTCCATGCGGCCACCCTTGGGCGGCATGATGCCGGTGTTGCCGGTGAAGCCTTCAAGGGAGTGCTGGTAGAGCACCTCCATGCCCTTGGCGATGCGCGGCTCCCACTGCGCCTTGTCGCCCGGACGCGGCGCGCCGGCAGCGCCGGTGCCGTGGCAGGCAAAGCAGGCCTGGGTGAATACCGCCTCGCCGCTGACCTCGGCGTCCGCTTCCCTGGCCTGCTCGGCGCCGGAGGGCGCGGTGGTGACCGGGGCGGGACGCGGGTTGTCGGTGGTGGCCACTTCGCCGATGGGACGGATGCGGTCGGTAACCGCCTGCTGGGCCAGCGGATTCTCCAGGTTGTCCGGATCCAGGTGCGCTTTCTCGACGCCGGTCGCAATGAAGAAGATCACAATAGTCATCGCCACAAGGGCGCCGATCACGATAAGAAAGGTGTCGAGAAACTTGCGGTCCTGATCCATCGTCTTGTCCGTCGGTTGCTTGGGGAGTGGCCGCGCGGGCCCGGGTCGGGGCGCAAGTATACTGGGTCCCGCCCTGAGGCGAAACACTGGCCACATCCGCCCTGAAGGCGCAAAACATTGACATCAAAGGAGTTAACCATGCGGCAGCTGTTGCTCGGATTGCTCGTTGCCCTGTTCGCGCTGCCGGTGCTTGCCGAGGAGCCGGTGATCTACGTGGTGCGCCATGCCGAGAAGCTGGCGGGCGATGATCCCGAGCTCAGCGAGCAGGGCAGATGGCGGGCGGCGCGGCTCGCGGACCGGCTTGCCGATGCCGGCATCGAGCGCATCTTCAGCACCGACACGAAGCGCACGCGCGCGACCGCCGCGCCGCTGGCGGAGAAGCTCGGGCTGGAAATCGAGCTATACGATCACCGCAGGCAGCACGAGCTGGCCGCGAGACTGCGCGCGGGCAGCGAAACCGTGCTGGTGGTCGGCCACAGCAACACCATCGACACGTTCGTGAAGGCGCTGGGCGCCGATCCCGGCCCGCCGGTGGGCGATGACGAATACGACCGGCTCTACGCCGTCCGTCTCGCGCCGCTCGCCGCGGAGCTCGAACGCTACGCGGTGGAATGACCGGGCAGGAAGTCCGCGAACACCTGGCGGGGCTCGGGAATGAGGTGACGGATCTTGCGGCTGATGGTCTCCGCCTTGCGGATGCCGGTGAGCTGCATGATTTCGTGGCGGCTGAGGCCGCGCTGCCACAGCCGCACGATGTAGGTATCGCGCAGCACGTGCGGGCTGTGATGCTGCAGGCCGGCGCGGTCCAGCAGCTCGCGCAGCTGGCGGTTCATGCCGGAGGGCAGGAGGTCGGCGGAACCCGGGCTGCGCGGCGTCATCGCGAACGGCCGGCCGTGGTTGTTCACGAACAGCGGCGCCTTGGCCTCGAAGCCGCGGAAGCGGTTCGCCTCCGTGCGGTCCCAGCCGAGCTCCGCGCGCCAGTGCAGCCATGTCTCCAGCGATGCCACGAAGGCCGGGTCGCGCAGCCAGGCGGTGCGGGCCAGCCCATTGAAGGCGAACGCGGCGGGAAGCACGAAGCGTTCCCGCCACTCGCCATCCACCGTCAGCACATGCTGGACCTCGAGCAGCGAGAGCTCGGTGGCCGTGAATCCCCAGTACAACGCCGCGCGCACCAGCGCCGCGTCGCGCGCCGCGAACTCCGTGGCGTCCGCGGCGCGATACAGGGCTTCGAGCTCGGCGTCGCTCAGCGTCATGCGCTCTTCGTCACCGGCAGCTTGCCGAGCAGGTCGCTCATCGAGCCGACCGAGGCCATCAGGCTGCTGGCCTCGTAGGGCAGGAACACGCGCTCGCCGTCCTTCGCGATGTTCGGCAGCGTCTCCATGTATTCCAGCGCAATGAGATAGGCGACCACGTCGCGCGGCTGCAGGCGATCACTGCCGGCCTTGAGGATGAGGTCGATGGCTTCCTGCTGGCCGCTGGCGCGCAGCACCGCGGACTCGCGCTCGCCCTCGGCGCGCAGGATGGCCGCTTCCTTGTCGCCCTCGGCTTCGCGGATGGCGGCCTCGCGGTGACCCTCGGCGCGCAGGATCTGCGCGCGCTTCTCGCGCTCGGCGATCATCTGCTGGCGCATGGCGTCCTCGACCTCGCGCGGGAAGGCGATATCCTGGATTTCCACGCGCGTCACCTTCACGCCCCACTTGTTGCCGGCCGCGTCCAGCACCACTTCCAGCGCCGAATTGATCTGGTCGCGCGATTCGAACAGCGTGTCGAGATCCATCTTGCCGATCTCGTTCCTCAGCGAGGTCTTGGCCAGCACCTCGATGGCCTGCACCAGGTTGTCGACCGCGTACACCGCCTGGCGCGGATCGATGATCTGGTAGTAGAGCGCGCCGTTGACGGTCACGGTGACGTTGTCCTTCGTGACCGCGGACTGCGCCGGGAAGTCCAGCAGCGCCTCGCGCATGTCGATCAGCGTGGTGTGCTCGATGATGGTCATCTGTTCGCCGAGCACCCGCTTGCGGGTGATGGCGCGCGGCTGGTCGATGAACGGCACGATGAAGTTGATGCCGGGCGAGAGCGTGCGGTGATACTCGCCGAGGCGCTCGATCACCATGCTTTCCGACTGCTGCACGATCTTCAGGCCGCGGATGACGACGATCACCGCCAGCACGGCCAGCGCGACGATGATGAGAGTGCCCATGGTTATCTGCATGTTTCTATCCCCAGGTGTGTGTCTCAGATTCGTTCGACGATGGCGGTAAGGCCGCGCATCTCCAGCACCCGTACCAGCTCGCCGGCGCGCAGCGGGTCGCCCTCGGTGCTTGCGGCCGGGAAGAAATCGCCATCGATGCGGATGCCGTGGCGGCTGCCGTACTCCACGACGGTGTACTCGGCGTCGCGCCAGACGCCGTCGCCGACCAGCGCGCGCGTGCCGGTGGCCTTGAAGCGGCGGCGGTAGAAGGTCATGAACACCGGCACGAACAGCGCCGCGGCGATGCCGTAGACCAGCAGTTGCATGTTGAGGCCCAGGTCTGCGGTGGCGGCGACGAGTCCCGTGGCCAGTGCTGCCGCGCCCAGCGCCAGCAGCACGAACTCCGTGCCAATGACTTCTGCGATGATCAGCAGCAGCCCCAGCGCCAGCCAGACGTGCCAGGCGGCGATGTCGAAGGATACGGCCATTCTTGGTCCCTCTTTCAAAAATCGGCGAAAACGCCGATTTGTTTATATGCGGCGCTGCCAAAAAACGCAAGCGAGATTCAGGTCCCGGGCAAATTCGCCTAAGATGCGCGCCTTTTGATCACCTCGGGGGAGGAGAAAATGCGCAACTGCCTGTTCGTCCTGATGTTCGCCGCCCTGCCTGTGCAGGCGGACACCCGTTTCCTTGCCGGTCTCGGCTTCGCCCATGGCGGCGACAAGCTCACCACCGTGGAGTTCACCGACGGCAGCAGCGAGACACTGCGCGCCGGCAGCGGCATCGCTTTCAACGCGGGCGTGGTGCATCACTTCATCGATGCACCGTTTTCCATCCAGGCGAGCTTCGGCTACCTCCTCGAAGACACCGCGGCGAGCAATTCCAATATCCGCTTCTCGCGCTATCCGCTGGAAGTGCTCGGCTTCTGGCGCAACGGCGACCATCGCTTCGGCGGCGGCCTGGTGCACCACTTCTCGCCGACCTTCGACATGGACAACCTCGGCCCGGGGAAGGTGGAATTCGACGACGCGACGGGCTTTGCGCTGGAGTACGGCTGGCGCTTCATCAGCGTGCGCTACACCGGCATCGAATACTCGTTCGATACCCCCTTCGGCAGCGCGAAGGTCGACGGCAACGGGCTTGGCGTGTACCTGACGTACGGGTTCTGAGGAAGGGAGAAGGGAGAAGAGTCGTGAGACCATACGTTCTTGCTTCTCCCTTTTTTCTCCGCAACGGCTCGGCTCGAACCGGTCTCTTTTTTCCGTCAGAGGTTCGAATCCTTGCGGATCCGGGAAGGGTGCGAAGCGTCAACGATGCGGATTCAATGGCGCGCCCGAGAGGATTCGAACCTCTGACCTTTGGCTCCGGAGGCCAACGCTCTATCCAGCTGAGCTACGGGCGCAGAACGGGGTGGTGAAGGGCGCAAAGCATAACTGCTCGCGGCCGTTGCGTCCATGCGGCTAGACGGCCTGGCCGGCGGCGAAACCCGAGGCCCAGGCCCACTGGAAGTTGTAGCCGCCCAGCCAGCCGGTCACGTCCAGCACCTCGCCAATGAAGTACAGGCCGGGCACGTTGCGCGCCTCCATGGTCTGCGACGAGACCGCGCGCGTGTCGATGCCACCAATCGTGACTTCCGCGGTGCGGTAACCCTCGGTGCCGGCCGGAACCACTTCCCAGCCGTTCAATTTCCTGCCCAGCGCCTCGAGCGCCGCGTCCCGGCATTCCGCCATCACCCGGTTCTCGAACCATTGTCCTTCGATGGCATCCACGAACCGGTCGGGCAGCCGCTCGGCCAGCACCGTGCGCACCCGGGCGCGTGCGCGCGTGCGTTTGGCCTCGCGCAGCCACGCAGCGGCATCGAGTTCCGGCAGCAGGTCGAAGCTAACCGTACCGCCTTCCTGCCAGTAGGATGAAATCTGCAGCACCGCCGGCCCGCTCAGGCCGCGATGCGTGAACAGCAGGTTCTCGCGGAACGCGGCCTTGCCGATGCGCGCCACGCAATCCATGGCAATGCCGGCCAGTCCCGCGCAGAAGCCGAGCATCTCGCCCTCGAACACGAACGGCACCAGCGCCGCACGCGCCGGCAGCACCGGAAGACCGAACTGTTGCGCGATGCGATAGCCGAAATCGGAAGCGCCCATGGTAGGGAACGACAACCCGCCGCTCGCGATCACCAGCGAATCGCAGGCGAGCCTGCCGCGCGTGGTCTCAAGCGCGAAACCCGGTTCCAGCGCCTGCACCGAATCCGTGTCACAGCGCGTGATGATCTGCACGCCGGCGCCGCGGCATTCGTCCGCCAGCATCTGCACGATCTGCTTCGCCGAGTCGTCGCAGAACAGCTGGCCGAGCTTCTTCTCGTGGTAACGGATGCCGTGTCTTTCCACCAGCGCGATGAAATCGGCGGGCCGATAGCGCGCCAGCGCCGATTTCACGAAATGCGGGTTGGAAGAAAGATAGTTCGTGGGACCGGCGTTGATGTTGGTGAAATTGCAGCGGCCGCCGCCCGAGAGCAGGATCTTCTTGCCGATGCGATTGGCGTGCTCGATCACCAGCACGCGCCGCCCGCGCTGCCCGGCCGTCATCGCGCACATCAGCCCGGCCGCGCCGCCGCCGATCACGATGACATCGTAGTGTGGAAGCTGTTCAGCCAAGGGCCGGCACCACGAAGCGATGGCCGTAGTGGTTGGAGAGCGCATCCATGAAGCGCTGCGCCCGCGGCGGAAAGCCTTCACACGAGCAGCGCACGAGTTCTGCATGCACCTTGCGTGTGAATGACTCGCGGTCCACGGCAATGCCGGAGAGATTGTCGACGCTCACCCGGAACGGAAAGCCGCAGGCGATGGCGAAGGCCCATTCGATGGCCTGCGGCTTTGTTTCCACCCGCTCGAACTCCGCCTGCTGGCCGGCATCGCGTCCATCCGGCGCATACCAGTAACCGTAATCCACGAGCCTGCGCCGTCGCTCACCCGCGATGCACCAGTGCGCGACCTCGTGCAGGGCGCTGGCGAAGAAGCCGTGCGCGAACACGATGCGGTTGAAGGGGCAGTCTTCATCCGCCGGCAGGTATACGGGCTCGGTCGCAAAGCCGCCACGGAAATCCCGCCGCCAGGCGTCGGGATGCGGCAGCAGGCGGGTGTCGAGTTCCGGGAAGCTGAGATCGAACAGCGCAACGAGCGTATCGATATCGCGGTTCGGTTCGACGGGAGCGTGGACGGCAAGCATGAAATGAAGGCGTGACGAAAGGCCGGCAATTGAACCGCAAGGGCGGACGGCCTGTCCAGAAGTTAACGGTCCTGCGGCGCCTCCAGGCCGTCGAGCCTGCCGAGCGCTGTCCGCTTCAGTTCCTCGATTGGAATGCCGGCGCGAATGGCGCTGCGTGCGGAAATCAATGCCTGTTCCGCATCGCTGCGCGCGAGCTCGATGAGCGCGATTTCCAGCCACGCCTTGCCAATTAGCCAGTGTCTATCTCCCCCGAGCGTGCCGAGTTCGGCCACCGCCTCGCGCAACAGCGGTTCCGCCTCACGATCGTTGCCGTGGAGCCGAAGCAGGTGTGCGTAGCCGACCTTGGTTTCGACCCGGCTGAAGTCGCTGACGTCAGGATTGGTTTCCTGGTCCAGGTAGGCAGCCCGCATCAGGCCGAGCGCCTCCTCAAGCTCGCCTTTCTCACGAAGGACCTCTGCGAGTGCTCGCATCGACAAATAAACGTTGGCATGTGATGGACCAAGAATACGCGTCTGGTCTGCAAGCACCTCGCGATGCAGTGCCTCGGCCTGATCCAGTTCTCTCAATCCCATGAGTGCGTTGGCGACGTTGAAACGTGTGCCAATGGCATTGGGGTGATCCCGGCCCTGGAGTTTTTCGACCTCCTTTGCCGCTTCGCGCAGCACCGGCAGTGCTTCCTCAAACCGATTTGCGGTTTCAAGAGCGCTGCCGAAGCTGGCGAGTGCGGTCGCCGTGGAAATGCTCTCCGTGCCGAGAGCGCGGCGCATGATCGGTAACAGCTCGGAAAAGATGGCGACGGCTTCTTCGGCCCGGCCCAGCTGCTCGAGCATTGTTCCCGTCGCGGCGCGGGCCCGCAGCGTCAGTTCGTGTTCCGGTCCGAGCCTTTCAGCGGCGATCGCTGCAACACTTTCAAACTGCTGTAACGCATCGGAAAGACGTCCCCGGGCAAGAAGCATCCGGCCGACGTTGTACATGTCGAACAGGCTTTCCCTGTGCCCCGGACCATACACTTCATTGGAGTCGCGCAGGGCCTGCTGTAGTAGCTGCTCGGCTTCGGTGTAACGTCCGAGATTGAGGTAGGCATTGCCGACTGCACGGTAAAGCGCCACCCGTGTTGCGTTTGGCTGCGGAAAGCGTTCCTCGAGCTGGCGCACGCCGCGGTCCAGGACTTCCCGTGCAGTCAGTTCACGGCCTTGCTGCGAAGTCGGGTCCGCGCCCCTCAGCACATCGACCAGGAAACTGCTCACGTTGCGTGCGATATCGGCTTCCTGGTTGGCGCGGTCGCGCTCCCTCGCGATCTGGCTCGCCTGCCAGGCCATCACGGCGCCGAAGATCAGCACGAGCATGAACACGGTGGTTGCGGTTGCCGCGGCGAGCGCGTGCTGGCGCAACAGCTTGCCGGTCCGATAGAGGAAG
>JAJUFS010000011.1 GCA_029263725.1 Gammaproteobacteria bacterium
GACTATGTGCTGATCGACTGACGGCGCACCGGCCGCGATGGACGCCAATCCGGTCTTCCGGGACGCCCTGCAGGGACCGCGCGCGTGGCTGGTCGCGGCCATCATACTGCTGTTCCCCGCCACCACCCTCGTGCTCGAGGGGGCGGCCTCCTTCCTGCTGCTGTTGCTGGCGCTGCTCGGCATCGTGTTCGCGCTGCGCGAACGCGGCGAGCCCCTGTCGCGCGACGAGAAGCTGCTGGTGTTCAGCGTCGCCTTCTTCGTCGGCATCGCCGTGCTGTCCTACCTGCTCGGTGAACTCAACTATCTCGGCTTCAAGAAGCTCGGCCGCTACGCGCGCTTCCTGCTGCTGATCCCGATCTATCTCGTGGTGCGGCGCATGCCGCACAGCGGCCGTTACTGGTGGACGGGGCTGGCCATCGGCGGCATCGCGGTGGGCCTGTTCAGCCTGCTGCTGCTCATCGATGAAGGCCGCTGGATCGAGGGCAACGACCTCTTCAATCTCACCACCGAGCCGCTGCTGTTCGCCTCGCTGTCGCTGGTGGTGGCCTTCATGAGCCTCGGCGGCGTGGAATATTTCCGCGGCCGCTCGGCCTGGCTGATGCTGCTGCCGGCGGCGGGCTTCGTGCTCGGCTGCACCGCCACGTTCCTCTCGGGCGTGCGCAGCTCCTGGGTGGCGGTGCCGGGACTGGCGCTGTTCCTGTTCTGGTATTTCGCCACGCGGCGCGCGCCGGCCTGGCGATGGGGCGTACTCGGCGGCCTGCTGGCGATCGCGGTGCTGGTCTACCTCGTGCCGCAGACCGGCGTGGCCGAACGAGTGCACATGCTGGTAGAGGACGTCGGACGCATTCTCGCCGGCGAAAAGGTCGAGGGCGTGATCGGCTACCGCGTGCCGATGGCGAAGATCGCCTGGCATGCCTTCCTGCAGAATCCGCTGTTCGGCGCCGGCGTGGGCGGCTACGCGGTCTACCTGCGCGAGTTCGTAGAGGCCGGGCTGGCACCGGAGCAGCTGCTGCGCTTCGACCATCCGCACAGCGAATACCTCGCCGTGCTCGCCGGCCGCGGGCTGGCGGGGCTTCTGGCGCTGCTGCTGGTGTTCGGCATCCCGCTCAGGCATTTCCTGTGGGGCATCCGCCACCCGGACCGCGACATCGCGGCGCTGTCGTATGCGGGCATCGCGCTGGTGGTCGGCTTCATGCAGTTCGCGCTCACCGAGGCGATCTTCGACCGCACGCTGCCGATCACCTTCTACGTGTTCTGCCTGGCGGTGATCTACGGCCTGGTGCGCGCCTGCGAGCGCGAGTACCTGTCACGCTCGACGCAGCGCGCGCAGAGCCTGAGCGTGATCATCATCGCCAAGAACGAGGCCGACCGCATCGGCCAGACGCTGGCGGCGATCCATGGCTGGGCGGACGAGATCATCGTGCTCGATTCCGGCAGCAGCGATGAAACCGTCGAGATTGCGCGGCGCTACGCCGACAAGGTGCAGGTCACCGACTGGCCGGGCTTCGGCCGGCAGAAGCAGCGCGCCCTGGATGCGGCGAGCTGCGACTGGGTGCTGGCGCTGGACGCGGACGAAGTGGTTACCCCGGCCCTGCGCAACGAGATCGATCATGAATTGACGGCCACACCGCGCTTCCAGGGTTATCGCATTCCGCGGCCGCTGATCATCTTCGGCCAGCATGTGGATTACGGCGGCAGCTGGCAGGCGCCGCTGCGGCTGTTCCGCCGCACGCTTGCGCGTTACACCGATGTCCCCGTGCACGAGAAGGTGGTGCTGAGCGAAGGAAAGATCACGCTGATGCGCAGCGGCCTGCACCACCCCACCTACCGCGACTACCAGCATGCGTTGCAGAAGTTCGTCGATTACGCCTGGCTGCAGGCCGGGGCGCGCTGGAACCGCGGCCGGCGCAGCAGCATGACCGGCGCGGCACTGCGCGCCGCCTACAACTTCATCTACAACTACTTCATCCGCTTCGGTTTCCTGGATGGCGCCCACGGCTTCGTGCTGGCTGCCCTGCACGCGCAGTACACCTTCAACAAGTACGCGGCGCTGTGGGCGATGGAACAGGAACCGCACACCGCGCCGCCGCCCGGCGGGGAATGATCAGAAGGTTTCGAGCGCGTCGGCGATGCGCCGGCTGGCCTGGCCGTCGGTGGGACCGATGAGTTCGCGGGTGTAGCGGCAGCGAACTTCGCTGCGCTCGGCGGGGAAGGCCAGCGCCTGTTTCACCACCTCCACCAGCGCATTGGGCGTGGCGGCGTGCGAGGCGATGTCGGCGTACTGCTCGATGCTGCGATCCAGGCGCTTCTCCAGCCGCCATGCCAGCGGGCCGCGATGCGCCCAGCGGCGATGGAAGAAGTCGCACCACACCACCGGCCTGTCCAGTGCCGCGAACTCGAACAGCGCCGACGAGGCTTCGCTGACCAGGATGTCGGCCGCGGCCATGAACGGCAGCAGCGAAACCTCACCCGGACCCGCAACGAAGGCGTTGTCGAAGCGCCGCCAGCTTTCCAGCCGCTTGCGCTGCGGGGCGTAGTAGGACTTGGTCCAGGAAAAGTGGTGCGGTTTCACCAGCAGGTTGCAGCCTTCGAAGCGCGCCGGCAGGTCGGCCGGCAGGCGCTCGATGGAGCTCGGGTAGTAGGTCGGCGCATACAGCACCGTCGGCAGCGACGGGTCGAGCCCCAGCGCGGCGAGATCGAGGCGGATGCCGGCGGGGTCGCGGAACAATGGATCCAGCTTGGCGAAGCCGACCGCGCGCAGCTTCGCTTCCGGGTAGCGGCGCTGCAGCTCGCGCTCGCGGTACTCGCCTTCGACGAAGCGCAGGGTCATGCGCATCAGGCCCGCGCCGTAATAGCAGCGCTTCACGCCGATGCCGTGGTAAAGCAGCGCGGTGCGCGTGCCGGCGGGCAGCTCGTCGAGGTGATCGTAGCCGTTGCCGAAGATCAGCCAGTCCGGCTGCTGCTTCAGGTACTCGCGGTGCGCGTCGCGCGCGCCCTTCACGTGTACCTGTGGCAGCCCCTGGCTGACCACCGCCAGCGCCTCGGCGCACTCCAGTTCCTCGTGAAAGACGAACAGCGTTTCATGGCCGCGCGCCGCCAGCTCGCGCTGCACCGGCAGGAACTGCGGCAGGTAATAGAGGTGCTGGACGTCGAAGATGACCTTCATTTGACAAGTCCCAGGCGGCGGTAGCGGCGGCGCATCTTGAGGCGGCGGAAGAAGTTGCGCGGCTTGGGTTTCAGCGTCGCCATCCGGTTCTCGTTGATGAAGGTCGCAATGGCGTCCAGCACGCGTTCGCTGGAGCGCCCGTCGCGGCAGGGGTGCATGGCCTCGGCGAAGCGGCGCGCGGCGGCGAGGTCGCCGGGCTGGCGTTCCAGGGCGCGCTCTATGTGCGCCTCAAGCTCCGCCGCGCGGGTGAAGTTGATGAGGTGCGGCCCGGGACGGCTGTTGCGGAAGGTCACTGCCGGCTTGTCGAGCAGCAGGAATTCCGCGACCACCGACGAGGTGTCGCTCACCAGCACGTCGGCGGCGCGCAGCAGCGGATTGATGGCCGACGTGCCGGCCACCTGGAGCGTGGCGCCGGCCAGCGCCTGGAAGTGCGCGATCCACTTGCGATCCATCTTGGGATGGAACTTCACCAGCCAGTTCCAGCGACCGGCCTGCGCCAGCTGCGCGATTTCTCCCGCGAGCGCGGGCGCGCTGGTGAGCGAGGGCGAGAAGGTGGGCGCGTACAGGATGAGCGGCCGTGCAGGGTCGGCGAAGCCCGCGCGCCAGTCGGGATCGGGGCCTGCCGGCGCGAACAGCGCGTCGGTCTTGGGCCAGCCGGTTTCATGCACGGCGAAATGCCCGTGGCGCGCCGCCAGCGCCAGGAACGGTTGCGTGGTCAGCGGCCCGTGGGTGCAGTAGAGATCGAACCAGCCGCGGATGCGGAAGTGACCTTTCTTTTCTATGCCGAAGCCGTGGAAGACCTGCACCTTCACGCCCGGGAAGAACGGCGGCACCCAGTTGCCGGGCACCAGCACGGCGTCGGGCGCGAAGGCCTTGACCGCATCGAAATCCCGCAGGCGCAGTTCGTCCGTCTGCAGCTGGTCGTTCGCGGTCGGTTCCAGGAACCAGGCGACTTCATCGCCACGCTGCCGCGCCGCCGCCTGCACCGGGCGAAGGATCTCGTAGGCGTAATCGTGTGTGACGAACATGAGGTGCTTCATCAGGCCCTCGATTCCATCAGCGTGTCGAGCTTGCCAGTGACATCGTCGACGGTGATGAGGTCCATGGCATCCGGGGAGCGCACTCGCGCGCCCCAGCGGACCTCGTCGACGCTACGGTCGAGGAACTTTCGTAATGCATCCGGGTAGCGATTCACCACCCATTCGCGCCCGTAATACGGACCGGTACGGTCGGGATTCGAGGTGGCGTAGAGCCCGATGACCGGTGTGCCCACGGCGTTGGCCATGTGCACGGGGCCGGAATCGGGGGAAACCAGCACGGCCGCGCCTTCCAGCAGGGCGAGCAGCTGCTTCAGCGAGGTCTGGCCGATCAGGTTCACGCAGGCGGGCAGCTCCCGCTGGATGGCCGCGCCATAGCCGCGCTCCAGCTCGGTGGGGCCGCCGGTGAGCAGCACGCGCATGCCGTGCTTCGTGATGGCATGCCGGGCCAGCGCGACATAGCGCTCCACCGGCCAGTTGCGGAAGTTGCGGCTGCGCTGGCTGGAGCAGGGGCTGATGACGAGCGTCGGCGCATCGAGATGTCTCGCCGCGAACTCGCGGGCGTCATCGGGGATCGGAATGTCCCAGCGCACCGCGCCGCGTGGCACGCCCAGCGCCTCGGCAAAGCCGAACAGGCCGTCCATGACGTGCTGCCGCGGGTGGGCTGGAATCTCGCGGTTGGTGAACAGCCACTGCCAGTCGCGGGCGCGGGCGCGGTCGAAGCCGAGGCGCAGCGGCGCCTTCACCGCCAGCGAGGCGATGCTCGCGCGCAGTGCGACCTGCATGTGCAGCAGCGCGTCGAAACGCCGGCCCTTCAGGCGGCGGGCGAGTTCCCGGTAGCCGGCGAGCCCCGCGCGCTTGTCGAAGACGATGAACTCGATCCCGGGAATGTCGCCGACCAGCTGGTGCTCGAGCCGGCCGATGATCCAGGTGATGTGGGTGTCAGGCCACCGATCCTGTAGAGTGCGCACCACCGGCAAGGTGTGGCAGATGTCCCCGATCGCGGAGAGGCGCAACACGCATAGGTTGCCGGGTGAGTCGATCAAGCGGGAGAGCTCCGGGAATGCAGGCGTCAGTGCGGGCCATCAAGGGCGGGCTAATGCTATACGATGCCGCGGAGAGCGGCAAAATCCATGATCACGTTTTCGCGCCGGCCTACTGGCGCGCCCGCAATGCCCTCAGCGAGCCGCTTGGCGGGCGCGGCGCCGCCTGGCGCATCACTGCTGGCGACATCGACTGGGTGTTGCGCTTCTATCGCCGCGGCGGCCTGCCCGGCAAGGTGCTGCTCGACTGGTACCTGTTTACCGGGATGGATCGTTCCCGGCCCTTCCTGGAATGGCATCTTCTCAAGGACATGCATGACGCGGGCTTGCCGGTGCCGCGGCCGGTGGCGGCGCGCGTCATCCGCTACGGTCTCGGCTATCGCGGCGCCATCATCACCGCTACGGTGCCGGGCGAATCCCTGGCGCGGCTGCTCATCGAGGAGCGGCTGACCGCCGCCGACTGGCAGGCGACGGGCTACTGGATCCGCAAGTTTCATGATTCCGGTGTATGGCACGCCGACCTGAATGCCCACAACGTGCTCATCCAGCAGGCGGAATTGTCATCAAAGGTTCACTTGATCGACTTCGATCGCGGCAGATTCCGCCCGCAGGATACGGGCTGGCGAGAGGGGAATTTGTCCCGTCTGCGCCGGTCGCTCGCCAAGGTCGCGCCTGACAGGGAGGCGCTGATCGAGGCGGGCTGGGCAGAACTGCGGAAGTCATACGACGAGCCATGGGAATACCAGCACCGGAACACGAGCTGAGACTGCTGTTTCTTTCCCGCCCGGGCATTCACGTCCGCTATTTCCGTGCACTTGCCGAAATCCTGCCGCGAAGCCGTGTCGAAGCGGTGAGAGCGGTGCGGCGCGCCGAGGGCAACGAGTTTCCCGCCGATGACATCCTGGAGCGCCTGCTCCGCGTCCACGTGGCGCGACGCTTCCAGCGCGCGCCGCGCGTCTTCCGCTACCGGCTGCTGCGGGCAATCTATCTTGCACACCTGCGCCGCGCGGCGCGCCGCCTGTACGCGCACTGGCTGGCGCGCCTTGGCCGCGAACGCGGACAGTGGGATGCGGTTGCCGTGTGGAATGGGTTGCGCTACCCGGACGCCGTGCTGGTGGCGGCGGCACGCGAGGCCGGGCTGCCGGTGGTGCATTTCGAGCTTGGCGCGCTGCCCGAGTCGCTCAGCATCGACCTGCATGGCGTGAACTTCGACAACAGCGTGCCGCGTACCGCGTCCTTCTACCTGCGTCACTGCGAGCAGCTGCCGCCGGCCACGCCATTGCCGCTGCGCCCGCGCCGTCCGCGGCGCGGCAAGCGGCTCGAAGTCGCCGCGCTGCCGGAGCGCTTCCTGTTCGCGCCCTTCCAGGTCAACTACGACACGCAGATCGTCGCGCACTCGCCATGGATAGGAAACATGCATCACTGGTACGAGGTGCTCGCCGGCATGCAGCAGCGGCTAAGCGCGGAAGGCGATCCGCGCGTCATCGTGCTGCGCGAACACCCCAGCGACATGACGCATTACCCGGACCTGCATGAACGCGCGCAACGCGACGGCATGTTGTTCGCCAACGGCAACGACATGCGGGAGCTGCTCGACCGCATGGACGTGCTGCTCACCATCAACTCGTCCACCGGCATCGAGGCGCTGCTGCGGGGAAGGAAGGTGATCGTCTGCGGACAGGCGTTCTACGACATCGACGGGCTGGTGCTGCGCGCCCGCGACGGGGACTCATTGCTGGCCGCGATCCGCGAGGCGGACCACTGGAAACCGGATGGGCTGCTGCGCGAACGCTTCCTCGCCTGGCTGGAACACGAGTATTACGTGCCGCGCTTCCAGCCGAAGGGCCTTGCCAGTGATGATGCCGCCGAGCGCCGCGAGCACCAGCGCCGCCTCGAGCTTGCCATCAGGCGCATCCACGCGCTGCTGGCGCCGCCGGCAACCGAGACGCGGCCGCATTTCCATTCGCGACGTGAAATCACGGCGCAGGAGCAGCCGGCCCGCTGGTAGGTCCTGCCGTCAGCGTTTCTCGCGATACGCCTTGGTCTTGAAGCGGTTGTGGCACCAGAGGTACTGCTCGGGGACGCGCCGCGCTTCCTCTTCGATGAGGGCGTTGACGCGGGCGCTGTCGGCCACCGGATCGGCGCTGGGAAAATCCGCGAGCGGCGGATCGATGCGCAGGCGATAACCCTCGGCGCCGGGCAGGCGTTCGACCATGAAGGGCAGCACCGGGCTGCCGGCGCTGCGCGCGATCCGCGAGGTAGCGGTATTGGTGGGCGCGGGCACGCCGAAGAACGGCAGCATGGCGGAGTTCTTGCCGCGGTAGCCCTGGTCGGGTGCGTACCACACCGGATGGTTTTCCTTCAGCGAGCGGATCAGCGAGCGCACATCGTCGCGCGGGATGACCTTCTCGAAATGCCTGCGGCGGCTGTTGGAGATGATGATTTCCAGCAGCTCGGTGCGGTTCGGCCGGTACATCAGGTGGAAAGGATGGAACAGCGCCAGCAGCCGGCCGCCGATTTCCAGCGTGGTGAAGTGCGCCGACAGCAGCAGCGCGCCGTGCCCCTGGGCGAGCGCCGCCTCGAGATGCTCAAGGCCCTCGATGCGCACCAGCTTGCGCAGCTTGCGGTCCGACGCCCACCAGCAGTTGGCGATCTCGAACACCGCGATGCCCAGCGCCTTGAAATGCTCGTGCGCGAGCGCGCGGCGCTCGGCTTCGGAAAGCTCCGGGAAGCACAGGTCCACGTTGAGATGCGTGATGCGCCGGCGGCGTCCCGCGGTGGCGTAGATCAGCCAGCCGATGCCGCGGCCGAGGAACAGCTGCACGCGGTAGGGCAGGTAGACGCTCAGGCGCATGAAGCCGATCACCAGCCACAGCGGCCAGTAGAGCGGGTTGAGCACGTGCCTGGGCTGGACCCTGTCGGGATATTTCACTGTAGCCATCCGGGAAAAGCGAAAGCGGATTCTAGCCCTCCGCTCGATGCGGGTGAACCGCCGCGCGTTAGGGCCTTTCACGGGTCGGGGGTTTTTGATGCTGTGCTACCATGCGCGGCACCGCCTTCGCAGCCCGATCACGACGCATGAACATCCGCATTCCCGACTTTTCCCAGGTCCGCGTGCTGGTCGCGGGCGACGTCATGTTCGACCGCTACTGGTATGGCGCGACCGGAAGAATTTCTCCCGAGGCGCCGGTGCCGGTGGTGAAGGTGGAGCAGGAGGAAGGCCGTCCGGGCGGCGCGGGCAACGTCGCCGCCAACATCGTCAGCCTCGGCGGGCGGGCCACCGTGGTCGGTGCCGTCGGCCGCGATGAGGCCGCCGCGCGGCTGCGCAAGGCGCTGGGCGAGCGCGGCGTGGATTGCGATTTCGTCGAGCTCGACGGCATCGAGACCACCACCAAGCTGCGCGTCATCAGCCGTCACCAGCAGCTCATCCGCCTGGATTTCGAAAGCACCGACCGCGACATCGACGCCGCGCTGTTCAACGCGCGCGCCGCGAGCGCGCTGCCCGGCCACCAGGTGCTGATTCTTTCCGACTACGCCAAGGGCACGCTGGGCGATCCGCAGGCGCTGATCCGTGCGGCGCGCGAGGCCGGCGTGCCGGTGCTGGTCGATCCCAAGGGCCGCGACTTCCAGCGTTACCGCGGCGCCACCCTGCTGACGCCCAATCTTTCCGAGTTCGAGGCCATCGTCGGGCCCTGCCGCGACGAGGACACGCTGGTGGAGAAGGCGCGCCGGCTGCGCGAGGAACTCGAGCTCGAGGCCCTGCTGGTCACTCGCAGCGAGCACGGCATGACGCTGGTCGCCAACGACGGCGTGCATCACCTGCCGGCGCAGGCGCTGGAAGTCTTTGACGTCACCGGCGCCGGCGACACTGCCATCGCCGTGCTGGCGGCGGGGCTGGCCGCGGGCCTGCCGCTGCCCGATGCCGCCGCGCTCGGCAATTTCGCCGCCGGCCTCGTGGTCGCGCGGCTGGGCGCGGCGAGCGTCACGCCCACCGAGCTCAAGCTCGCCGTCAAGCATCGCACCGGGGGCGCCACCGGCATCCTCGAGGAAGACGAGCTGGTCGAGGCGGTGCGCGACGCGCGCCAGCGCGGCGAGCGCGTGGTGATGACCAATGGCTGCTTCGACATCCTGCATGCCGGCCACGTCGCCTACCTGCAGGAAGCGCGCGCGCTGGGGGACCGCCTGGTCGTCGCGGTCAACACCGATGAATCCGTGCGCCGTCTCAAGGGCCCCGAGCGGCCGATCGTGCCGCTCGCGCAGCGCATGGCGGTGCTCGAGGCACTGGACGCGGTGGACTGGGTGGTGCCGTTCGGCACCGACACGCCGCGCGAGCTCATCGCCAGGGTGAAGCCCGACATTCTCGTGAAGGGCGGCGATTACCGGCCCGAGGAAATCGCCGGCTATGAAGAAGTGATCCAGGCGGGCGGCGAGGTTCGCGTGCTGCACTTCGAGGAAGGCATCTCGACCACCGGGATCATCAGCCGCATACGAAGTCTCTGACATGCGCAGCCTGTACAACCTGCTGCTGATCCTGCTGCTGCCGCTGTTCCTGGTGATCGCCGCGGTGCGCGCCAAGCGGCAGACCGGCAGCTGGGGCCCGGTGCGCGGCCGGCTCGGCCTGGTGAGCGTCCAGTCCGGCGACAACGTCTTCTGGGTGCATGCCTCTTCCGTCGGCGAGATGCAGGCGGCCGTGCCGCTGGTCAAGGCGCTGGCCGCAGGGTATCCCGAGGCGCGTCTCATCGTCACCAGCTTCACCGCGAGCGGCATGCAGCGTGCCCGCGCCGCCTTCGGCGAGACCGTCGAGATCGCGCCGCTGCCCTACGACCTGCCGCTGTTCAACCGCCTGTTCCTGGAGCGTGTTCGGCCGCGCGTGCTGATCGTCATGGAAACCGAGGTCTGGCCGAACCTGTTCCGCCAGGCCGCGGCCCGCGACATCCCGGTGCTGCTGGTGTCCGCGCGCATGACCGAGAAGAGCGCAAGGCGCTACGCGCGCATCAGCCGCCTGGTGCGCGATGCGCTCGCCGCGGTGCGCTACGTCGGCGCGCAGAGCGCCCGCGACGGCGAGCGCTTCCGTAGCCTGGGCGTGCCGCGCGAGCGCGTCACCGTGAGCGGCAACCTCAAGTTCGACATTCCCGAATCCGCCGAGACCCGCGAGCAGGGCCAGGCGCTGCGCGGCCTGCTGTTCGCCGGCGCCCAGGTGCTGGTCGCCGCCAGCACCCGCGTGGGCGAGGACGAGATCGTGCTGGACGCCTTCCGGCAGGTGCGACGGCGGCATCCGGATGCGCGGCTGGTCATCGTGCCGCGGCATCCCGAGCGCGGCGCGGCCATCGTGGCCCTGGCGCGCGAGGCGGGCTTCAGCGTTGCGCAGCGCTCGGTTGACGAGCCCGCCGCGCTCGCCGACGTGCATGTCATCGACACCATCGGCGAACTGAACGCCTTCTATGCCGCGGCGGACGCCTGCTTCGTCGGCGGCAGCCTGGTGCCGGTCGGCGGCCACAACCTGCTGGAACCGGCCTCGCTTGGCATTCCCATCGTCACCGGCACGCATCACTTCGCCACCCCGGACATCTTCCGGGAGATGCGCGAGGCCGAGGCGATCATGGTGGCACGCGACGCGGCTTCGCTGGCGCATGCCTGGAACGAGCTGCTCGATGATCCGGTGCTGCGTGACGAGCTCGGCCAGACGGCGCGCGCCATCGTCGAGCGCAACCGCGGCGCGCTCGCCGCGGTGATGCGCGACCTGCAGCCCTTCCTTCCCGCGGCCTGACGGGTTACTCCGCCGGGCCAGCCCCGAGATCGGCGGCGGTCAGTACCCGGCGTGCCGCCAGGATCGTCTCCAGCGGACCGGTTTCGTTGCAGCCCCAGGCAGGGATGCCGTCCTCGCGCCGGTAGCCGCACAGCTTCACGCCATCTTCTGCCAGTACCAGGCGCCGGGTGCTGGATGCGTAGAACCCAAAATGAAAAACGCGGCCGGATGGCCGCGTTTTTCATGGAGTGGCTGTGTCAGCCGTTGTCGACGGTTTCCGTCATGCCGGCGGACTCTTCCATCCACTGCGCGATCTGCTCCACGTCCTGCACGGAGAGGATGCCGGCGGCCTGCTTGAGGCGCAGGTTGTTGAGCAGGTAGTCGTAGCGGGCGCGCTGGTAGGCGACCAGGGCCTGCAGCTCGTTGCGGCGCGCGTCCAGCACGTCCACCGCGGTGCGCGTGCCGACCTCGTAGCCCGCCTCGGTGGCGCGCAGCGCGGTCTGCGCGGAACGGTAGGCCTGGCGCAGCGCCTCGACGCGCGAGATATCGGAGATCACGCCGAGATAGGTGTCGCGCGCAGTCGCCTCGGCGTTGCGCATGGCCTGGACCAGCGTCGAGCGGGCCGCGCTGGTGCGGTAGGCCGCGGCACGGGTCTGGCTGCTGGTGGCGCCGCCCGAGAACAGCGGGATGCTGAACTCGACGCCGACGTAGTCCTGGGTGGAGCGGCTGTCCAGCGGCGGCAGCGTGCCGCCGAAGTAGCTGCTGCGCGTCGTACTGTCGGTCTCGGTACGGCGGGCGACGAGATCCACTGTCGGCAGGTGGCCGCTGCGGGCGATGTCGGTTTCCGCTTCGGCGGATTCCACCGCGAAGCGGTTGGCGATCACGGTGAGGTTCTGCTCCAGCGCACGCTGCACCCATTCGTCCGCGGATTCCGGCTGCGGCGAGGCCAGCGGCATGTCGGCCTTGGGACGAGCCACCTGGTCGACGTACTCGCCGATGATGGCGCGCAGGTTCTCGCGGGCGGTGTTGAGGGTGCGCTCGGCCGCGATCATTTCCGCGGTCGCCTGGTCGAAGGCCGCCTGCGATTCCTGCACGTCGGTGATCGCAATCAGGCCGACGTCGAAACGGCGGCGGGTCTGGTCGAGCTGCTGGCCGATGGCCTCTCGATTGATGCGCGCGGCTTCCAGGCTGTCCTGCGCGGCGAGCAGGTTGAAGTAGCGCTCTGCGACACGGACGATCAGGTTCTGCTGGGCGGCGGTGAATTCCGCCTCGGCGCGCGCCACATCGGCGCTCGCGCGGCTGATTTCCTTCACGCGCGACCAGTTGAAGATGGTCTGGCGCAGGTTGAGGCTGGCGTTCCAGCCATCGGAATCGCGCATCGAGTCGATGCCGGGGATGACCTGCACGCTGCCGTCGTCCTGGAAGTTGACCTCGTCACTGGTGGAGTCGGTCTCGTTGAGCAGGGTGTAGCTGCCGTTGATCGAGATCTGCGGCAGGTAGGCGGCGCGGGCCTGCGGGCTGGCTTCCGCCGCGGCTCGGAAGTTGCCTTCGGCGATGGCGATCTCGGGATCGTTCTGCTGCGCCAGACGATAGACGTCGAGCAGGTCCGCGGCCATGGCCGGGACCGCGGCGAACGTGCTGCCAAGCAGCGCGCCGATGATCAGGGAGAGTTTCCTGTTCGTCATGTGGGTCGTCCTGATACGGGTTGTTCGGGGTAAGGTGTTATAGTGCAATATATCACTAGCACGATGAGTTGCAAACCTCAATAACGCGGCATTTGCGGCTCCAGCAGCCGCGCCCAGGCGTCGATGCCGCCGGCCAGGTTGGCAAGATCGCCGAAGCCTTGCATTTGCAGCATGCAGGCGGCGTGCCAGCTTCTCAACCCATGGTGGCAGTACACAAGGACAGGCAGGGCGCGATTAAGTTCAGTCCAGCGTTGCGGGAGTTCACCCAGCGGGATCAGCGTGGCGCCGGGCAGGTGGACCAGTTCGTATTCCCAGTGTTCGCGGACGTCCAGCAGCTGTCCGCGGCCGCCGTTCAGCCATTCCCTGGCTTGCAGCGGGCCGAGCTGCTGGACGGCGCTCATTCTCAGAAGGGGAAGCGCTGCGGGTTCCAGGCATTGACCAGCGGCGGCACCACGGTGTCGAACAGGCTGGCGATGGCCCAGTCATTCTCGCCGGTGCGGGTATGAAGCTGCGCTTCCATGACCTGGTCCTGGCCCACGATCGCGAGCAGCCGGCCGTTCGGCTTGAGGCGCTGCCGGAAGGAGTCATGCAGCACCGGCATGGAGCCCGTCACCACGATCACGTCGTACTGCTGCTCGAAGCCATCCAGCGTGGACGCGTCGCGGGTTTCCAGCGTGACGTTGTCGATGTCGAGCGCCTTGAGGTTGCGGGCGGCCCGCTGCGTGAACTGCTCGCGGATGTCCACGGAGTGGACCTGGCCGCCGAGGCCGGCCAGCAGGCTGGTGAAGTAACCGGTGCCCGTACCGACCTCGAGGATGCTGTCGCCGCGGGTGATGGCCAGCGCCTGGAGCATGCGGCCTTCGACCTTCGGTGCGAGCATCACTTCGCCTTCGCCGATCGGCACGTTCATGTCCGCGCAGGCCAGCGCGCGCATGCTGTCGGGAACGAAGCTTTCGCGCGGCACGACCTTCATCAGGTCGAGCACCGCCTGGTCGAATACCTCCCAGGTGCGGATCTGGCGCTCCACCATGTCTTCACGGATGCGGTCGAAATCGAGGCTGCGAGCTGCTTCGGTCATTTCAGAAAGTCCCGGAAATGCGTGAATACGCGGAAGAAATGAGAGGATGCAAATGGTATTGGCTGAAGGTTGAGGAGGCAAGCCGCGCTGCACTCGCAACAGCCTGCGGCTACAATGTCGCCCCCCTTTCGAGGAGTCCCCGAGATGAGCGCAATTCCCGAGAAACTCGCACGCCGCACCCGTGAGCTGGCCGAGGAAGTCACCCGTCCATTCCCGAATTCGCGGCGCGTCTACGTGCAGGGCAGCCGGCCCGACCTGCGCGTGCCGATGCGGGAGATCGCGCAGTCGCCGACGAAGGCGCTCACCCGTGACATCGAGAATCCGCCGATCACCGTCTACGACACTTCCGGCCCGTACACCGATCCGGAGGCGCGCATCGATCTGCGCCACGGTCTCGCGCCGGTGCGCGAGGTGTGGATCATCGAGCGCGACGACACCCGCGAACTCGATGGCCCAAGTTCAGAGTACGGCCGCCGCCGCATGCAGGATGCAGAGCTCGCCGGGCTTCGCTTCGAACACATCCGCAAGCCGCGCGTGGCGAAGAGCGGCATGAACGTCACGCAGATGCACTACGCGCGCCGCGGCATCATCACGCCGGAGATGGAATTCGTCGCCATCCGCGAGACGCGCCGCCTGGATGAACTGCGCGAGGCCTACGCGCAGGCCGGTTATCTCAGCCAGCATCGCGGCCAGTCCTTCGGCGCGAACATTCCCGAGGAAATCACGCCCGAGTTCGTGCGCGATGAAGTTGCGCGCGGCCGCGCCATCATCCCGGCGAACATCAATCATCCCGAACTCGAGCCGATGATCATCGGCCGCAACTTCCTCACCAAGATCAACGCCAACATCGGCAACTCCGCGGTGACCTCGTCCATCGAGGAGGAAGTGGAGAAGATGGTGTGGGCGACGCGCTGGGGTGCGGACACGGTGATGGACCTTTCCACCGGCAAGCACATCCACGAGACGCGCGAATGGATCCTGCGCAACTCGCCCGTGCCCATCGGCACCGTGCCCATCTACCAGGCGCTGGAGAAGGTCGACGGCAAGGCGGAGGAGCTCACCTGGGAGATCTTCCGCGATACGCTCATCGAACAGGCCGAGCAGGGCGTCTCCTACTTCACCATCCATGCGGGCGTGCGCCTGCCGTTCGTGCCCATGACCGCGAAGCGCGTAACAGGCATCGTCTCGCGCGGCGGTTCCATCATGGCCAAGTGGTGTCTCGCGCATCACAAGGAGTCGTTCCTCTACACGCACTTCGAGGAAATCTGCGAGATCATGAAGGCCTACGACGTCTCCGTCTCCCTGGGCGACGGCCTGCGCCCCGGCTCGATCGCGGATGCCAACGATGAAGCCCAGTTCGCCGAGCTGCGCACCCTGGGCGAACTGACGAAGATCGCCTGGCAGCATGACGTGCAGGTGATGATCGAAGGGCCGGGCCACGTGCCGCTGCACATGGTGAAGGAGAACATGGACGAGCAGCTCAGGCACTGCTTCGAGGCGCCGTTCTACACGCTGGGCCCGCTGACCACCGACATCGCGCCGGGCTACGACCACATCACCTCCGCGATCGGCGCGGCCACCATCGGCTGGTACGGCACCGCCATGCTGTGCTACGTCACGCCGAAGGAGCATCTCGGCCTGCCCGACAAGCAGGACGTGCGCGACGGCATCGTCACCTACAAGATCGCCGCGCATGCCTCCGATCTCGCCAAGGGCTTTCCGGGCGCGCAGGTGCGCGACAACGCGCTCTCCAAGGCGCGCTTCGAGTTCCGCTGGGAAGACCAGTTCAACCTGTCGCTGGACCCCGAGCGTGCCCGCGAGTTCCACGACCAGACCCTGCCGAAGGAAGGCCACAAGATCGCGCACTTCTGTTCCATGTGCGGCCCGAAGTTCTGCTCCATGGAAATCACCCGCCAGGTGCGCGACTACGCCGCGAAGCAGGAAGCGGAAAAGGGCATGCAGGAAATGTCCGAGAAGTTCCGCGAGGAGGGCGCCGAGGTTTACCGGAAGGCGTAGATTTCGCTTCGCACCGCAGGAGTTGCGGCTTGGGTGAGCGATGTGAACCCCGGGGATTCGAGAGGAGCCATGCATGAAACGCTTGTGGACCATCATCGGCGTCTCGAACGTGGCTCGCAGTTTCGCCTGGTACCAGTCGCTGCTGGGCTTGCCGGAAACTCAGCCGGCCCATGAGCACTTCGGGCAGCTCAGGGACGAGGACGACACCGTCCTCATCTGCCTGCATCGCTGGGGCGATCACGAGCATCCGCCGCTGGCGAGTCCCGAACGTGCCGAGCCGGGGAACGGCTTGCTGCTGTTCTTCCGTGTCGATGATTTCGAGCGGGCATTGGCGCGAGCCCGGATGCTGGTCCCGGCGCTCGCGGAGGAACCTCACGTCAATCCCGGCACCGGCACGCGCGAGTTCGCCTTGCGCGATCCGGACGGGTATTACGTCATGGTCAGCGCTCTCGCTGACTGAGCGAGCGGAAGGGACCTCCTTACAGCTTGAAACATTCGGGCGAGTGCATGCGGATCGATACCACGTCCTGACCTGTCCAGATGACGTGGTCAAGCACTTCGAGGTTGAGTGTCTTCCATGAATTATTCCATCATTCCCGAGTGTCCGGTCGTCGCTCGTCCCCTGTCGCAATGGCACGAGACCTGGTCATGAAGCTCCTCGCGACCGTACTGGCGTTCCTGGCCGTCGCCTGGCTGATCGGAACGCTGCTCGTCTTCCAGCGCCGCAAGCTGTTCTACTCACCGGTGCGCCAGACCATCGGCGAGCTTGCCGAATTCGGCTTCCCGCCGTTCCGCGAGGTGTCGCGTCATGGTTTCCTGCCGACCGGCCTCCTGGTCATCGCTTTCTGTGCCAGCGCCGCGCTCGCGCTTGACGATGAAACCCTGCAACAGGCGCTCGCCCTGTATGCGCTCGTCGGCGTGAGCTACATCGGTTGTGCATTCTTCCCTGTCGATTCCGGGGCGCCCATGACCGGCAGCTGGCGCAACAACATCCACATGATGTTCGCCATTGCCGGCTACCTGGGCGGCATAGCCGCGCTGTACCTGCTGGAGCGCCATCTCGTCGCGGGCGGAAGGGAGGCGGCAGCCGCCGTGCTGCGCACGCTTGCCTTCGCGGTGATTGCCGGTGTGGTGTTGATGAACCAGGGCTGGCTGGCGCGCTGGCGCGGCGCCGTGCAACGCGTCGTCGAGCTTGCGCTGTTCAGCGCCATGCCGCTGTTCGTGCTCCTGTTCCTGTGATCAGGGAGTTGACCGCGAACAAGACGTATTGGAGGTTTCGAAGTCGATTCCCACGCCAAGGCGCACCTGATATCAGTCAGGCTCGTGTTGGCCTTCGTCAAGGGCGAAACAGCTGATGAAGAAAGTCATGCTTGTTACAGGTGGAAGCCGAGGCATCGGCGCTGCGACATCCTTGCTTGCCGCTCAGGCGGGATACCACGTTGCCGTGAACTACAGAGTGAATGAAGACGCGGCAAGCGAGGTGGTGGCAACGATCAAGAAACAAGGCGGCACCGCGATTGCGGTCAGCGCAGACGTTGCGGTCGAGGAAGACATTGTCCGGATGTTCCGTGAGGTGGATGAGAAACTGGGGCCCATCACCGCCCTTGTCAACAACGCGGGCATTCTTCAGAAGCAATGCAAGGTCATTGATCTCGACGGGCCGAGGTTGCAGCGGATCCTTGCCGTCAATGCAATCGGTCCCATGCTCTGCTCGCGCGAGGCGATCAAGCGCATGGCGCGAAGCAGCGGCGGGAACGGAGGTGCGATCGTCAACATATCCTCGACGGCGATCAAGCACGGCGGTGCCTTCGAGTATGCCGATTATGCCGCTTCGAAAGGCGCCGTGGAGGTGTTCACGCTGGGGCTCGCCAGGGAAGTTGTCTCCGAGGGCATCAGGGTCAACGCCGTACGGCCGGGAAGCGTGCATACGGATATTCATGCCGACGGCGGGGAGTCCGCCCGCGTTGACCGGATCAAGGATGATATTCCGTTGAAGCGGGGCGGCCAGCCCGAGGAGATCGCAAGGGCGGTGCTTTGGCTGCTTTCCGATGCAGCGTCTTATTGCACGGGTTCGATACTTGATGTTTCCGGAGGGAAGTAACCGGGCATCCATGAGGTCGTTCACTTTTTTTGTTCCGGAAGACAGGCGTCAATCCCCGTTTCCCATTTCTGGATCGAAATTTCCGCTTGACCCTGACGTTGCGTGACCCCGCAGAGTGCGCTCCCGGAGGCGATCGGAACATGCGCGAATACACCGTCAAGCAACTCGCGAGGCTCGCCGGCGTCAGTATCCGGACGTTGCATCACTACGATCAGATCCGCCTGCTCAGGCCGAAGACGCGCACGGCCGGCGGTTACCGCGTCTACGGCGAGGCGGAGCTGTTGCGGCTGCAGCAGATCCTGTTCTACCGCGAGCTCGGCGTGCCGCTGGAGGAGATTCGCGACATTCTCGATGATCCCGCCTTCGATCCGGTCGCGGCCTTGCACGCACATCGCGAGCGCCTGCAGGCCAGGGTCGAGACGTTGACGCGCCTCCTTGAAACCGTGGATGCAACCATTGCCCGCTACAAGGGAGAGCATGAGATGGACGATCATGAGCTTTACGCAGGGTTCCCGAAGGAAACGGCGGAACGTTACCGGCGCGAAGCGCAGCAACTGTACGGCGAACGCGTGGCGGAATCGGAGCGGCGGCTGAAGCGCCTGGGCAAGGAGAAGCTGGCGGAAATCCGGCAGGAAGGCGAGGAGGTTGCCCGCCTGCTGGCGGAGGTCATGGACCAGCCGGTCGAGTCCGACGAGGTCCAGGCGCTGGTGGCGCGTCATCATCGCTGGATCGAGAACTTCTATCCGGCGCCTGCAGAACTGTACGAAGGGCTCGGGAAGCTTTACGTCAGCAACCCGGAGTTCCGTGCCTACTACGACCGGCATCGCGAAGGACTGGCGGCCTTCCTCTGCGAAGCCATGGTCTGCCATGCGCGCACCCGGCTGGCGAAACCCCAGGATGAGTGAAGCCGAGGGTATGCCATGAGCGACAAGGCGGGTCTTCGGGCCCGCCTTTTCATTTCGGATATCACTTCTGCGAGAACCTCGGCGATACCTGGCGCGAGTACGCGAGGTTGGTCATGCTTTCGGTGAAACGCATTCCATGGAGCGATCACGATGAGCGAGTTCAAGGATCATTTCTCGGCCCACGCGGACAGTTACGCGAAGGCACGCCCGACCTATCCGCGCGAACTTTTTTCCTGGCTTGCGGAACAATGCGAACGGCGCGAGCTTGCCTGGGACTGCGCGACGGGCAACGGCCAGGCGGCGATTGCGCTGGCGGAATTCTTCGACGCCGTGCATGCCACCGATGCGAGTGCCGCACAGATCGGGAATGCCTTCGCGCACGAGCGGGTGCGCTATGCGGTGGCGCCCGCGGAAGCGTCCAGGCTGCCGGAGGCGAGCTGCGATCTCGTCACCGTCGCGACGGCATTGCACTGGTTCGACCACGCGCGCTTCAACGCGGAAGTGCAGCGCGTCCTCAAGCCGGGCGGCGTGATTGCCGCCTGGGCTTATGGCCTGACGCGCGTCGCTCCGGAGATCGACGCCATCACCGCTACCTTCGATGAAGCCATCGTCGGACCCTGGTGGCCGCCGGAGCGCCGGCACGTCGATACGCGGTACGCCGGCATTCCTTTCCCCTTCACGCGCATCGCCGCCCCGGAATTCGAGATGCGGGTGGAATGGGATCGCCGCCAGTTCCTGGCATACCACTCGACATGGTCATCGGTGCAGCGTTATCGCAAGGCGCGCGGTCATGATCCGCTGGTGTGGCTGGAAGCGGAGCTGGCGAGTTTCTGGCCGGCGGAGGAAGTGCGCAGCGTGCGCTGGCCGCTGTTCATGCTGGCAGGACGGCGCTGAAGGCGTGTAATTGAACCTCCCGCGTCGACATGCGGATTAACCTCAGGATGGAGGGGCTTGCGAGGAAGTCGAGTGGGCAGGAGGTTTGATGCGCACCTATTCCGTAACCCAGCTTGCCGCTTTCGCCGGAATCACGCCGCGTACCTTGCATCATTATGATGAGATCGGTCTGCTGTCGCCCCGGGCACGCAACGGCTCGGGTTCGCGTCTTTATGGCGTCGAAGAGTTGCGGCGGCTTCAGCAGATACTGCTGTACCGTGAGCGCGGCCTCGCCTTGAAGGAGATTGCGGAGAGGCTGGAATCGCCGCAGTACGATCCGGAGACCGCCTTGCACGAGCATCGTGAATGGCTGGTGCAGGAGATCGAACGCCTGCAATTGATGCTCGCGACGGTCGAAAGGACGATGAGCGGAGAAGGCATGCTGGGCCGCGAGTACTTTGCCGGCTTCGCCAGCGAGACCAGCCTGCCGCCGGTTACGAAACGTCAAGGCAATGAAGGCGGCTACATGAACCTCGCATCGCAGCGGGGGAATTCATGAGCGACGATATCGTCACAAGACCCCTCATGTTGACGGCGGCCATCGTGCCGCCGTTTTTTCTTTTCTCTCCTTTCATTTCATCGTTCGCTCTTCCCCTTACGTGACGTCAGACGAATGACGTCGCGCGTTTGAACTGAACGGCCTTTCCCGAAGATGCACGGAAGGAGCGCAACTGCGCTCGCAAAGACCTTTCCCAACCCATGAGAGGGAGGCTATTCATGAAAACTATAAAGAGAGCGAAGGCGCGGCTGCTCGCGCTGGCGGTGGGAGTGGCAAGCGCGGCCGTGTTGCCCGCACATGCCGCTGACCAGGAGGACGTCGCCGAGCTGCAGCGCGTGCAGGTGACCGGTTCGCGCATCACGCGCATGGATGTCGAGGGGCCGCAACCGGTGGTCACCATCACGGCGGAAGACCTGCGCGCGACCGGTTACGGTTCGCTGTCCGACGTGCTGCGTGATTCGACCTTCAACTCGTTCGGTTCTTTCCAGGGTGGCTCCGGCTTCGGCGGCGGTGCGCAGGGTGCATCGCAGCTGAACCTGCGCGGCATCGGCGCCCAGTACACGCTGGTGCTGGTCAACGGCCGGCGTCTTTCCAACTCGCCGGCGTTCTCCGCAGACCAGCAGAACGTCAACAACATTCCGGTCGCGGCCATCGAGCGCGTCGAGATCCTGCGTGATGGCGCATCCGCGATCTACGGTTCGGATGCCATCGGCGGCGTGATCAACGTGATCCTCAAGAAGGACTACGAGGGCATGGTGGTCGGCGGCCAGTCGAGCCGTCCCGAGGCCGAGGGCGGTGATGATGACCTGTTCTACATGAACCTCGGCATCACCGGCAATCGCGGCAGCCTGCTGTTCAGCTACGAGAACTATGTCCGCGACATCATCCTTGCCGGTTCCCGTCCCGGCCTGCTTGGCCCCGCCGATCTCAGCACGCCGGAAGGCGTCAGCGAGGCAGCGCTGCTGGGCCTCATCAGCCCGACAGGCTTCCCGGGACGCTATCGCCGCCTGGACGCGGACGGCAACCTGTTCCCGGTCGGCGATCCGCGCCGCGCCTGGGAGGCGGGTCCGGGTTGTCCGGAATCGTTCGGCGAAGACAGCAACTTCCCGCGTTCCGGCATCGTCGATGCCGCCGACTTCGGCCTCGGCGAAGGCACGGTCTGCGGCTATGACTTTGCCGCCATCGCCGGTTTCACCGCGGCCATGAACCGCGACAACATCGCGGTGGTCGGCGACTATGAAATCAACAACGACGTGAGCGCCTTCGTGCGTGCGGTGTATGCGCGTACCAAGTCCTTCGGCCGTTTCGCGCCGACGCCGAGCACGCTGGCGATCGTCGTGCCGGGTGACGCGGAGTACAACCCGACGCTCGGCGAAGTCGGTCCCGGCATGGGATATGACCTTGCGGTCAACATCCGCTTCGACCCGCTCGGTCCCCGCGATTCCTATGTGCACGACTACATGCAGGACATCCAGGGCGGCCTGATCGGCAACGTCGACTGGTTCGGCGGCGCGGAATGGGAAATTGCGGTCGGCAACTCGCGCAACAAGCAGGACGGCTACGGTTACAACTACGTGATCCAGCCGCTGCTGCAGCGTGCGGTCGACGAGGGCCTCAATCCGTTCGACTACGACGCGGTCGCCGAATCCGCCGCGACCTTCGCGACCACCATCACCAACGACAACTACTACCGTGATCGCTTCGCCGATGCGCGGCTTGGCTGGGACATCGCCGACATCGGCGGCCGGCCGGTGGGCTTCGTGATCGGCGCCGAGTATCACGACATCTCCTACGCCTCCATCACCGACCAGCAGTCGCAGACCGGCGGCGTGGTCGGCTCCTCGGGCGCGACCTCGGGCGGTTCGCGCACCTGGGGTGCGGGCTACTTCGAGACACTGCTGCCGCTGACGGATACCGTGGAGGTGAACATCGCGGGCCGTTATGACCGGTTCAGCGACTTCGGCAGCGAGTTCTCGCCGAAGCTCTCCATCGGCTGGCGGCCGACCGACACGCTGCTGGTGCGGGCCAACTTCGGCGAAGGCTTCAAGGCGCCGAACATGGACCAGCTCTACAGCGCGCCGTCACAGAGCTTCAACCCCGGCCGCGACCGTCGTGAATGCGCCGCGCTCGGCATCGATCCGTTCTCCGCGGATTGCGCCAACGTGCAGCGCGAGACCTTCCTGCCGTCGAACACGGAACTGGAAGCGGAAACGGCCACGCAGTGGACCTTCGGCGGCGTGTGGAACCCCGTCGATGACTTCTCCATCGCGCTGGACTACTACAGCATCGAGATCGAGAACCAGATTCGCCGCCTGACCACCCAGGACGTGCTCGACGCCGAGTACCGTTGCGTGGTGGAAGGCATCGAATCGTTCTGCGATACCGATTTCTGGGGCGAGGTGGATCGCAGCAACCTCGGCGGCATCATCGTGACTCGGCCGCTGGCGAATACTGCGGCGATCAAGACCAGCGGCATCGACATGGACATGGCCTACCTGTTCAACACCGGGATCGGCTCGCTCGAGACCAACCTGAGCATCAGCCACATCTTCGAGTTCGAGACCGAAGCGGTGCCGGGCTCGGGTCTGGTCGACAACATCGGCTACCGCGGCTTCCCGCAGCTGCGCGCCAACCTGACGCTGACCTGGACGAACGGTCCGTTCAACGCCACCGTCATCGGCAACTACACCGACGGCTGGAAGGACTGCCCGCAGCGCGTCGCCGCCGCGGATCCGGAAAGCCCCGAGTGCGAAGGCGACCCGCGCATCTCCTCGTTCACCACCTGGAATGCGCAGCTCGGCTACGAGGCGCCGTGGGACGGCCGGTTCTCCATCGGCGTGCGCAACGCCTTCGATCGCCAGGCGGAACTGCAGAACGACGGCAACATCGATGCCACCCATACCATCGGCATCTACGGCAGGACGCTGTACGCCGCCTACGAACAGCGCTTCTGAAAAAGCGCACATGCAGAAAGGCCCGCGTATGCGGGCCTTTTTTTGCAGTTAGAAGGTAGAAGAAGAGTAGCGTCTTCTCTCTTCTCCCTCCTTGATCAATCCGAATACCTCCGCAACGACGCCACCGGCAGCTTCACTTCCTCGATGGTCTCGGGCTGCAGGGTGATGTGGTCGATGGCGTATTCCTGGGCGAGGTGCGCCTTCAGCCTGCGCAGCACGGGTTCCCATTCCGCCAGGTTGTCGACGACGACGTGCGCGGACAGCGACACGGTGTGCGAATCCAGCCGCCAGATGTGCAGGTCGTGCACCGAGCGCACGCCGTCGATCGCCGCCATGCTGTGCCCCACCTGCGGCAGGTTGATTTCCGGCGGCACGCCTTCCATGACGACATGAAAGGCTTCGCGCAACAGGCGCAGCGCCGAGACCATGATCAGCAGGCTGATGAACAGCGACAGCAGCGGATCGATGGGCGTCCAGCCGGTGAGCAGGATCACCACGCCGGACATCAGCGCCGCGACCGAGCCAAGCAGGTCGCCCATGACGTGCAGCAGGGCGCCGCGCACGTTCAGGGTGCGCTCGCCATGACTCAGGATGATGGCAACGACGATGTTCACGCCGAGTCCGATACTGGCGACCACCAGCACCATGGCGCCCTTCACCTCCGGAGGTTGCTGCAGGCGCTGGATGGCATGCAGCACGATGCTGCCGACGATGATCAGCATGAAGATCGCGTTGATGATGGCGGAGACGACCTCGGCGCGGCCGAAGCCGAAGGAAAGCCGCTCCGATGCCGGCCGCTGCGCCAGCCTTGCGGCGAACGCGGCGAGCGCGAGCGAGATGGAGTCGGTGACCATGTGCCCGGCATCGCCGAGCAGGGCGAGCGAGTTCGCGAACCAGCCTGCAGCCGCTTCCACGCCGGCGAACGCCAGCGTGAAGCCGACCGCGAAGAACAGCTGGCGGGAACTGCGGTCGGCGTGATGGTGGTCGTGCTCGAACATGCCGGCATCATAGCGCAGGCGCCGCTGCGGGGAGGGAGAAGGATCGCAGGCCTTCACGCTACCGATCTTCTGCCTTCTACCTCTACCTCGACCCCTCGAGGGCGTCGTCTCACGTCTTACGTCACGCGAAAAAAAGCCCCGTTACCGGGGCTTTTCGTTCGTCGAGCTGGTCAGAAGCTCGGCTTGTCCGGCGCGCGCAGGTACTTCTCCACGCTGGCGTTGATTTCCTCGCGCGCGGCATCGAGGCCCTTCCAGCCGTCGATCTTCACCCACTTGCCCTTTTCCAGGTCCTTGTAATGGGCGAAGAAGTGCGCGATGCGCTCCAGCATCAGCGGGTTCACGTCCTCGATGGACTTGTAGTCCTTGTAGGCGGGGAAGACCTTGTCGTGCGGCACCGCAAACAGCTTGGCGTCCTCGCCGGATTCGTCGGTCATGTACAGCACGCCGAGCGGACGGCAGCGGATCACCGAACCCGGCTGCACGGGCACCGGCATCATCACCAGCACGTCCAGCGGGTCGCCGTCGCCGCACAGGGTGTGCGGGATGTAGCCGTAGTTGCACGGGTAGTGCATGGGCGTGGTCAGCACGCGATCGACGAACAGCGCGCCGGTGTCCTTGTCCACCTCGTACTTGACGGGTTCGCTGTTCATCGGAATTTCGATGATGACGTTGATGTCGTTCGGCAGGTCGCGGCCGCTGCTGACGTCTTGCAGGCTCATTGCAGTCGTTGCTCCGGAGGAAGGGGTGGTCGGAAAAGCCGCGCATTATACGGGAAGGGCGCCGGGGATTCATGGCGGAAAGCCCGCCGCATCGCGGTTTTTACAGCGCATACGCGCAAGGATATGATCGGACGGCCGTCGCGGCAGGGGAGCCGGGCGGAGCGTCCATACCAATATCAATAAACGAGGGGATCCTATGAATGTCGAGATGATACCGGCCCTGATGGGAGTGGTCGGCCTGGTGGCGGCCTTCGTGGTCTACGCCATGGTCAGGCGCTATCCCGCCGGCGAGGGCCGGGTGGCGGAAATCGCCGAACTCATTCACACCGGCGCGATGGTGTTCATGCGCCGCGAATACAGCATCCTGGCGGTCTTCGTGGCGGTGGTGACCATCGCGCTGTTCATTGCCTTCCCCACCTGGCATACGGCGGTCGCGTTCATCGCCGGCGCGCTGGCCTCGGCCATCGCGGGCTGGATAGGCATGTACACCGCCACCCGCGCCAACGTGCGCACCACCATGGCGGCGAACGCGGGCAATACCGCGGCGGCGCTTTCGGTGGCCTTCTTCGGCGGTTCCATCATGGGACTCACCGTCGCGGCCATGGGCCTGCTGGGCCTGGGCCTTCTTTATGTGTTCTTCGGTGCGGAGCACGCCGAGGCCATTCACGGCTTCGGCATGGGCGCCTCGTCGGTGGCGCTGTTCTCGCGCGTCGGCGGCGGCATCTACACCAAGAGCGCCGACGTCGGCGCCGACCTGGTCGGCAAGGTGGAAGCCGGCATTCCCGAGGACGATCCGCGCAATCCGGGCGTGATCGCCGACAACGTCGGCGACAACGTCGGCGACGTGGCCGGCATGGGCTCGGACATCTTCGAGTCCTACTGCGGCTCGATGATCGCCACCATCGCCATCGCCTCGACCATGGGCGCGGCTGTGCTGGCACGGCTCGGCAGCCAGGAGCACCTCATGTTCCTGCCGCTGGCGCTGGCCTCGACGGGCCTGGTCTGCTCCATTCTCGGCATCATCCTGGTCAAGCTCTACTCCTATAAATCTCCCGAGGTCGCGCTGCGCTTCGGCACCATCGGCGCCACCATCCTCTTCATGGGCGCGGCCTGGCTGGTGATCAGCAGCGTGGAGGTGCTGAACGCGGTGTGGTGGTGCGTGGTCGGGGGCGCGGTCGGCGGCCTCGTCATCGGCCTCGGCACCGAGTACTACACCGGCGCGAAGCCGATCCGCGAGATCGCGCGCAGCGGCGAGACCGGTCCCGCGACCGTGATCATCTCGGGCTTTTCCACCGGCATGCGCTCGGTGGTGATCCCGGTGCTGTCGATTGCGGCGATCATTTTCGTCGCCAGCCAGCTCGCCGGTCTGTACGGCGTCGGCATCGCCGCGGTCGGCATGCTCTCCACCGTCGGCATCACCATGGCGATCGACGCCTACGGCCCGGTGGCCGACAACGCCGGCGGCATCGCCGAGATGGCCGGGCTGGACAAGAAGACCCGCGAGATCACCGACGGCCTGGACGCGGTGGGCAATACCACCGCGGCCATCGGCAAGGGTTTCGCCATCGGCGCGGCGGGACTGGCGGCGCTCGCGATCATCGCGGCCTATATCGAGGTCATCCAGTCGCACCGCCCCGAGTTCACGCTCGAGATCAACAACCCGGTGGTGCTGATGGGCATGTTCATCGGCGCGATCTTCCCGTTCCTGGTGTCCGCCATCACCATGAATGCGGTGGGCGAGGCGGCCTTCGACATGATCAAGGAAATCCGCCGGCAGTTCCGCGAGATTCCCGGGCTGATGGAAGGCACGGGCAAGCCGGACACGGAACGCTGCGTGGACATCGCCACCCGCGCGGCGCTGCGGCGGATGATCATGCCGGGCGTGCTGGCGGTGGGTTCGCCGGTGGTGGTCGGCTTCATCCTCGGCCCCGAGGCGCTGGGCGGCATGCTCGGCGGCGCGCTGATCTGCTGCGTGCTCATGGCGCTGACCATGGCCAACGCGGGCGGCGCCTGGGACAACGCCAAGAAGTACATCGAAAAGGGCAATCTTGGCGGCAAGGGCTCGGAGACGCACAAGGCCGCAGTGGTCGGCGACACCGTCGGCGATCCGTTCAAGGACACCTCCGGTCCGTCCATGAACATCCTCATCAACGTGATGGCCATCGTTTCGCTGGTCATTGCGCCCCTGCTGTAACTGACGACGGGAACAGGCCCGAGCGGCCTGTTCCCGTCCCTGCTTTCCCGGAGATACCGATGCGAACAGTACGTGGCATTTTCGTGCCGTTGCTGGCCTGCGTGCTCGTTTCCTGTGCCAGCGTCGCGAAGGACGACGCGCCGACCTGCAGCTCCGCCGCGGAGTGCGACGCGAAGTGGAAAATGGCGGAGAGGTGGATCGTGCATCGTGCCAGGCGGAGCGTCGAGCACAAGGGCGATGACTACATGGAATCCGTCGGCACCTACGGCAAGGCGCTTGTCGTGCGCGTGCGCAAGGTGCCGCAGGGCGATGGCAGCTGGCGCATCGAGGCGCATATTCGCTGCGGCGAGCCCATCGGCTGCGATCCCAGTGTCGAGGAGGCGCGGCGATCCTTCAGGCAGTTCGTCGAGATGGCCTGGTTTGAGCCTCCTTCCCGCAAGACGGAGGGCTCCGACTGATCAACGAGGTAGGCAGGATGAGAATTGTCGACGTCACCAGCGAGAACTTCGAAGAGGCGGCGGCCGTGCTGGGCGCCGCGTTCAGCGACTACGCCGTTTTCACTTTCGTGCTGCCGCCGGAAACCGCGGACCGGGAGCGCAAGCTGCTGGCGCTGATGCGCTATTACGCCTGGCGGCGCTTCGTGAGGAGCTGGCCGCTGCTGGCGGTGGAAGAGGATGGGCGCTTGCTCGCCGTGATTGCCGCCAATCCTCCCCATGACGGCACGCCGCCGCCCGGTGAGGCGGAGGCCGAGCGCGAGCTGGTCGCCGTCATCGGCGAGGAGGCGGAACAGCGCCGCCGCGCCTACGAATCCGCGAGCGGCGGCGGCTTTCCCGAGGTGCCGAAATTCTTCGTGGGCATGATCGGGGTGCGTCCCGAGGCTCGGGGCCGGGGGCTGGGCAAGGCGCTGATGACGGAAATCCTGCACCGTTCGCGCGCTCATCCCGAATCGCGCGGCATTGCGCTGTGCACCGAAAGCCGCGACAACCTGCCGTTCTACCGGGCGCTCGGCTTTGATGTCGTCGATCATGCCGATGGGCAGATCGAAAGCTGGTCGCTGTGGCGCTACAACGACGGCTGACCTTGCGGCCGCCGCGCTCGCCGCAGGGCGAGCACGGGGCGGCCGCGCTACAATCCGCGTTCCTTCCCCCGCGGAGCGTTCCATGAAGGTTCTTCTCGTGCTTCTGCTGTGGGCGCTGCTGCTGGCGCTGTGCTGGCCGCTCGCGCTGCTGGTGCTCGTGCTCTGGCCGGTCCTGTGGCTGCTGTCCATTCCCTTCCGCATCATCGGCGTGCTGATGGAAGCCCTGCTCGCGTTCGCGCGCGCGCTGTTGATGCTGCCGGCGCGGCTCCTGGGAGAGCGATGAGCCCACCCCTGGACGCGGCGGTGATCGGCGGCGGCCCCGCCGGACTGATGGCCGCGGAGCGCCTTGCCGCCGGCGGACTGCAGGTGGAGGTCTTCGATGCCATGCCTTCGGTGGGGCGCAAGTTCCTGCTCGCCGGCATCGGCGGCATGAACATCACCCACTCCGAACCCTTCGATGATTTCGTTCCGCGTTACCGCGAGCGCGCCGCGGAGTTGCGGCCGCTGCTCGAAGCCTTCGGGCCGGCGGCGCTGCGCGACTGGATCCACGGCATTGGCATCGAGACCTTCGTCGGCACGTCGGGGCGCGTGTTCCCGCGCGAGATGAAGGCCGCGCCGCTGTTGCGTGCCTGGCTGGCGCGCCTGCGCACGGCCGGCGTGCGCTTTCATCCGCGGCATCGCTGGCTGGGATGGAACGCCGATGGCGGCCTGCGCTTCCTCACGCCCGGCGGCGAACATTCGGTGAACGCAGGAACGACCGTGCTTGCCCTGGGCGGCGCCAGCTGGCCGCGGCTCGGTTCGGATGCCGCCTGGGTTCCGTTATTGCAGGAAAAAGGCGTGGAGATCGCGCCCCTGCGGGCCGCGAACTGCGGCTTCGAGATCGCCTGGAGCGAGTTCTTCCGCGCGCGCTTCGCCGGCGTGCCGGTGAAGCCGGTGACGCTGTCATTCCGCGATGTGAACGGCGAGCATTGCGTCCGTCACGGCGAGTTCGTGGTCACCGCGCACGGCATCGAGGGCTCCCTGGTCTACGCCGTCTCGGCGCCGCTGCGTGATGCATTGGAGCGCGACGGACAGGTGCGCATTACGCTGGACCTTGCGCCGGGACGCAGCGAGACGGCGCTGCGCAACGCATTGGCAGCACCGCGCAAGGGCCGTTCGCTGTCGGAACACCTGCGGCGGCGCGCGGGCATCCATGGCGTGAAGGCGGCGCTGCTGCGTGAGGCGCAACCAGAGCTGCCAGCCGATGCCGGCGAGCTTGCTCAGCTCATCAAGTCATTGCCGCTGCTCATCACCGCGGCCCGGCCCGTCAAGGAAGCGATCAGCACCGCGGGCGGCATTTCCTTCACGGCGATCGACGGGAACATGATGCTCAAGGACTTGCCGGGCGTGTTCGTTGCCGGCGAGATGCTCGACTGGGAAGCGCCGACCGGCGGCTACCTGCTGACGGCGTGTTTCGCGACGGGCTACGCGGCCGGCGAGGGCGCGTTGCGCTGGAGACGGATGACGCCGGAAGCCTGAGCTTCCGGCGCGTACATCAGTTCAGCCGGTCGCGCCCGGGAAGGTCGCTGTCGGAGAAGCGCGTGTCCTGCTCCCAGCGGGAAAGTTCCTCCTCGGCCTCCTTGCGCGACTTGCCATAGGTTTCCTGGATGGCGCCGAGCAGCTTGTCGCGGTTGCCCTCGATGCGGTCCAGGTTGTCGTCGGTGAGATCGCCCCAGCGCTCCTTGATCCTGCCCTTGAACTGTTTCCAGTTGCCCTTGGCGATGTCCCAGTTGGCGCTGCGGGACTGATTGGATTGCTCTCGCATGTGGTTCTCCGCGGTGTGAGTTCCTGTTCATGGAACCCTTGTTCGGGCAGTCCGCGCAAATCATGAAACTGCTGAAGGCAAGGTGCTCAACGGCAAAGCGCGCCAGGGCGATTTGTGTCGGCCTGTGGCGACAGCGATGAGCGTGTAGCCCCCTCGATTGCACAAAATAATCAGAATTAGCACCGATGAAATATATACGCTGAAACGCTCAAGCTTTGTCTCCGGCGGCGGTTGCGTTTCTGTCATCACACCTCGCGCAAGGTCGTGTCCTTGCGTGGAACCGGAAAAGGTGGAGGCTTCAATGCTTCGCAGAAACCTTCTGCAGGAGAACGCCGTGCTCGCGGCCATGAGCGCCAGGGACAGCGAACTGATACGAGCCATGCTCGAACCCGTGACGTTGCATGCCGGCGACACGCTCTATGAACCGCGCCGGCCGCTGCGCGACATTTACTTCCCCGTCAGCGCGTCCATTGCGCTGCTTCTTGCCGCCGAGGAGGACTCGGCGGGCATTGCCATGGTCGGCAACGACGGCATGCTCGGCACCGGCCTGATGCTGGGCGTGGAGATCGCCGCCAGCCGTGCCGTGGTGGTCAGCGCCGGCGATGCCTATCGCATTGCGGGCAACCGCCTCAAGGCGGTCGCGGAAGAATCCCCGGAGCTGCGCATGCTGTTCCTGCGCTGCGCGCACCTGCTCACCCTGCAGGCAGCGCTCACCGCGGTATGCAACCGGCGGCACCTGGTGAAACAGCAGCTGTGCCGCTGGCTGTCATGGATGATCGATCACACCCCTTCCTGGGATCTTTACGTCACCCACAGCGCGATTGCGGTCAGTCTCGGCGTGCGTCGCGAGGCGATCACGGAAGCGCTCGGGAAACTGCAGGACGCAGGCGCGGTCGCCTGTTCACGCGGGCGCATCTCGGTGCTCGAGCCGCGGCTGCTGCACCAGGGCGCGTGCAGCTGCTATTCGCTGCTCAAGGCCGAGCATGGACGCCTGCTGGGGATGGATGCCGGCGAGGATCAGTGCGAGCCGCCGGAATCGCGGCCGCGCTCCAGCGTCTCCAGGTTGGCCTTGACGAACGCGTCGACCTCGGCTTCGGCCTGGGCGCGATCCAGCCCGTAAACCTTCTGCAGCTTGCCGGCCAGCTTCTCGTGGCGGCCGGCGATTTCCTCGATCTCGTCGCGCGTCAGCCGGCCCCAGCGCTGGCGCGCGGCGCCTTTCAGGATGGTCCAGTTGCCGGCAAGGCGAGACCGCAGCCCGACATGTGGTGGTGGTTCGCGCATCGTCATGTCAATGCCGGGTGGGATGATCGCCGGTTTCGTTGCCGCTGCCGTACTCGCGCATGCGCTCGGTGGGTCCGCGGCCGCTGGCGCCGGCCACGCTCCTGCCGCCTTCCTCGAACTCGCGGACCTGCGCTTCGGCGGCTTCGGCATCAAGGCCGTACATGCGCTGCAATTCTTCCAGCAGCTTTTCGCGCCGGCCGGCGATGCCTTGCACCTGCTCGTCGCTCAGCTGGTTCCAGCGCGCCTGTATCTTGCCCTTGAAGGTCTCCCAGTTGTTGCCGGCCTCGTCCCAGTTCATGTTCTGGCGGCGCTGCTCGTTGGAATCGATGCGGTTCTTCATGTGCCGATTGCTCCGATCACCTTAGTCATCCGCAATCTAGCCGCCGCCCCGTATTCGACCCATTCCGAATTGCCATTAGGGGAAAGACCATTCACTCACGCAGAAGGTAACGGCCGGTGAAGCTCACGTTCCTGCCGCCGCAGCGTCCGCTGTCCTTCACATCCAGCGCCGCGCCGGCAAGCCGCATCTCGATGCGGCAGGCAGGATCGTTGCTGTCGTCCCCGAGCGCCTTCGCGTCGTAGAGCAGCATTCCCTCGCGTGGCGAAAGCACGGCCTCGAACTCGCCGAAGTTCATCGCGAGCTCGCTCACCTGGTAGCTTGCCTCGCCGCGCACCCGGTAGCCGTTTTCCGTTGCGATGATCACGATGCCCGCCTCGCGCGCGCCGCCATCCCGCAGGACCCAGTGGCCGGCCCAGGCGGCGACAGGCCGTAGCGTCAGCGTGAGGCCGTCGGCGGGAAAGCGCGAGGCTTGATCGCAATCGAAGAGCTCGAGCCACGCCGCCTCGTATTCCAGTGCGACCGCCACGGTGACGCCGCAGCGCTCGAAGCGGCCGTGATGCAGCCGAGCGGGCAGGGCGAGATCATCGAGATCGCGCACCTCGATGTCCTCGCTCGCGGCAAGGTCAGCGGTGTGGCTGCCATGACTCACGCGGACGCGGTCAGCCGCCGCCTTGATGCGCCAGTCGACGCCGGCGTGCTGCAGCTCGAACTGGTGGGTATCGGCAAGGAACAGGAAAATAAGCGCCGTGATCATCGCCAGGCTCCTCGAATGAACAGGCGGCGCAGGCTAGCAGGCGGCGAGCCCCGGGAAAGTCAGGGGCTGCCGGAATCGGCGTTGCCTCGGTACCATCTGGCAAAAAAAGGAGGAAGGCCGCCGTGCATGAAGTTCGTCATCTTTCCGTCAGCATTGCCTGCCCGCCGCAGCGGGTCTACGAGTACGCCGCCGATCCCGCCAATCTCGCGCACTGGGCGAGCGGCGTGGGCGCGAGCATCCACCAGGAGGACGGTCGCTGGCTGGTGGACGTGCCGGACGGCACCCAGGCGGAAATCCGCTTCACCCCGCGCAACAGCCACGGCATTCTCGATCACGAAGTGATACTCGCGGATGGCAGCGTGGTGCCCGTGCCGATGCGGGTCGTCGCCAACGGCAAGGGCGCGGAAATCATCTTCACGCTGTTCCGCCTGCCCGGCATGAGCGAGGCGGAGGTGGAGCGTGATCTCGCGACGATACGAGAGGATCTCGGCAGGCTGAAGCGGATACTGGAGGAAGGCCGGTAAAAAAAAGGTTCTTCACGGATTAGCGGGGCCCGTGAGATATAGAAAGCGGCGCTCCTTCGGATAGATTTGGAAGGGACACGACTCCAATCCACTTCTGCGAAGGACCGCCGCCATGGCAGAGCCTAAAGTGCTTTCCCTGTTCTGGGAAGGCTTCGAACTTCACGATGTCCATGAA
>JAJUFS010000101.1 GCA_029263725.1 Gammaproteobacteria bacterium
CCAACAATTCACGCATCGTCCTGCCCAGCACGGGATGCGGCTGCTCCGCAGCAATGTCCGCGAGCGGCTGGAGGACGAACAGGTATTCGGTGATTTCCTTGCGCGGCAGCTTCAGGCGCTCGCCGCTGACGATCTCGTTGCCGTACAGCAGCAGGTCGATGTCCAGCGTCCGCGGCGCGAACTTCGGCGCACCGCGTTGCCGGCCGGCGTTCGCTTCCATCTCGTCCAGCATGTCGTCGATTTCCTCGACGGGAAGCTCGCTATCGAAGCCGACCACGAGATTCAGGAAATCCTCGCCGTCGAAGCCCACCGCCGCGGTGCGGTACACCGGCGAGACGGTGAGCTCGCCGAAGGCCGCGCACAGCGCGGCAATGGCGAAGCGCACGTTCTTCTCGGGTTCGATGTTGCTGCCGATGCTGACGTAGACGCGCATCAACGGGCCCGCTCGATGATCACGCCCACGTCGCGCGCGCCGCGCACCGCGCCGGTCTTGTTGAGCACCAGCCGCACGCGGCTGACCGGGAACTCCTCGAGGATGAGGCGCGCGATGTTCTCGGCCAGCGCCTCGACCAGCGCGAAGCCGGATGCTTCCACGTACTCGCGTACGCGCTGCGCCACGGCCTTGTAGTCCAGCGCGTCGGCGATGTCGTCGGAGGCGGCGGCGCGGGAGATGTCGAAGCCCATTTCGATGTCGAGGCGGATTTCCTGGCGGATGCGCCGCTCCCAGTCATAGATGCCGACCAGCGTGGGGATACGCAGGTCGCGGATGAAGACGATATCGGTCATGCGGTCTCCGCGTTGCGAGAGAGGGTGAGATCGGACAGCGGCCAGCGCGCCACCGCGTCGATGGCAAGATCGGCGCGCTCGCCCGCCAGCAGGCGCTGGCAGCCGGCGTAGGCAATCATCGCGGCGTTATCGGTGCAGAACTCGATGCGCGGGTAGAAGACGCGCGCGCCTCTCGCATCCAGCCGCGCCCGCAGCTGCTCGCGCAGCCGGCGGTTGGCGCCGACGCCGCCGGCCACCACCAGCGCATCCAGCCCGGTCTCGTCCAGGGCGCGCACCGCCTTGATGGCGAGCGTGTCCACCACCGCATCCTCGAAGCCGCGGGCAAGGTCGGCGCGGGTCTGCTCAGCAGGCGCGCCGCCGAGCTTCTGCAGCGCTACCACGACCGCGGTCTTGAGACCGGAAAAGCTGAAATCGAGACCGGGACGGTCGGTCATGGGGCGCGGGAAGCGGAACACGTCCGGGCGGCCGCTTTCGGCGAGCGCGGCCAGCGCCGCGCCGCCGGGATACGGCAGGCCGAGCAGCTTGGCGGTCTTGTCGAAGGCCTCGCCGGCGGCGTCATCCACCGTCTCGCCCAGCAGCTCGTAGTCGCCGACGCCGTTGACCCGCATCAGCTGGGTATGCCCGCCGGAAACCAGCAGGGCGACGAAGGGAAAATCCGGGTGCTCGTCCTCCAGCATGGGCGCGAGCAGGTGGCCTTCGAGGTGATGCACGCCGACGGCCGGGACGTTCCAGGCCCAGGCCAGGCTGCGGCCCAGGCAGGCGCCGGTCAGAAGGGCGCCGATCAGGCCGGGACCGGCGGTATAGGCGATACCCTCGATGTCCTCGGGGCCAGTGCCGGCCTGGCGCATGGCCTCGCGGATCAGCGGCAGCAGCTTGCGGATGTGGTCGCGGGAGGCGAGCTCCGGGACGACGCCGCCATACTCGGCGTGCAGCTGCACCTGGCTGTGCAGCGCATGCCCGAGCAGGCCGCGCTCGGCGTCGTAGACGGCCGCCGCCGTCTCGTCGCAGGAAGTTTCTATGCCGAGGACGCGCATTTCGTTCTCCCGGCGGGCGCCCCAAGGGGCGTTAAATGCCCGCCAGCTTTGCAATTTCCCATGGGCGCAGCTAGAATTTGCGCCCTCTCGCCGGACCGGCCGCGTGCCGGGCGCGATCCAGGCCAGCTGCGAAGTGTAACGCTTTCCGCGCTGATCGCCTCTCCGAAGCGGGAAATCCCATATGAAGTGAGGTGAGAAATTACATGCCGAGCGTACGAGTCAAGGAAAACGAGCCGTTCGACGTCGCCCTGCGACGCTTCAAGCGCTCCTGCGAAAAGGCCGGCGTGCTGACGGAAGTCCGTCGCCGCGAGTTCTACGAAAAGCCGACGCAGGAACGCAAGCGCAAGCAGGCCGCGGCGGTGAAGCGCCACGCGAAGAAGCTGGCGCGCGAACAGGCCCGGCGCACTCGCCTCTACTGATCCACCTGCTTTTCGTTCTGCTGGCACCGGGCTCGCGCAAGCGAGTCCGGTGTTTTGCTTTCCAGAAGAGGAAAAATCATGGCGCTCAAGCAACAGATTCTCGATGACATCAAGACGGCCATGCGCGCCGGCGACAAGGACCGCCTGGGCGTGCTGCGCATGCTGTCGGCTGCCATCAAGCAGCGCGAAGTGGACGAGCGCATCGAGCTCGACGACGCGCAGACCCTCGCGGTGGTCGAGAAGATGATCAAGCAGCGCAAGGAATCCGCCGACCAGTACACCACCGGCGGCCGCGCGGAACTCGCCGAGAAGGAACTCGCCGAGATCGAGATCCTCAAGCACTACCTCCCGGAACAGCTCAGCGACGCCGAGATCGACGCCCTCATCGAGGAAACCATCGCCGCCACCGGCGCCTCGGGCATCAAGGACATGGGCAAGGTCATGGGCGAGCTCAAGCCCAGGGTCCAGGGCCGCGCCGACATGGGCGAGGTTTCGAAGAAAATCAAGGCGCGCCTGGGAAGCTGAGGGAAGGGAGAAGAGAGAAGGAAGAAGAAAGCGCCTGCCGCTGCCATACTTCTTCTACCTTCTCCCTGCTCACTTCTTCTCGGAACGCAATGGCCCGCATCCCCGAGTCCTTCATCAACGACCTCATCAACCGCCTCGACATCGTCGAGGTGATCGATGCGCGCGTGCCGTTGAAGAAGGTCGGGCGCGAGTATCACGCCTGCTGTCCCTTTCACAACGAGAAGACGCCATCGTTCACGGTCAGCCCGCAGAAGCAGTTCTATCACTGCTTCGGCTGCGGCGCGCACGGCACGGCGATCGGCTTCGTGATGGCCTATGACCGGCTGGAATTCCCGGACGCGGTGCGCTCGCTGGCCGAATCGCTGGGCCTCGAGGTACCGGTGGAAGGCGGCGGTGAGGAGAAGCGCGACACCGGGCTGTACGACGTCATGGAAGCCGCGGCCGGGCATTTCCGCCAGCAGCTGAAGGGCAACGAGCGCGCCATCGCCTATCTGCGCAACCGCGGGCTGACCGGCGAGATTGCCGCCGAGTTCGGCCTGGGCTACGCGCCGGACAGCTGGGATGGCCTCACGAAATCCCTGCGATCCCGCGGCTTCCGCAAGGAGCAGCTCATCGCCACCGGCATGGCCATCCCCGGCCAGCGCGGCGAGCCCTACGACCGCTTCCGTGATCGCATCATGTTCCCCATCCGCGACCGGCGCGGGCGGGTGATTGCCTTCGGCGGCCGGGTCATCGACAAGGGCGAGCCGAAATACCTGAACTCCCCCGAAACGCCGCTGTTCCACAAGGGTCGCGAGCTTTACGGCCTGTGGGAGGCGAAGCAGGCGCTGCGCGAGCTGCCGCGCCTCATGGTGGTCGAGGGCTACATGGACGTGGTCGCGCTCGCCCAGGCCGGCATCCGCTATGCCGTCGCCACGCTGGGCACTGCCACCACGCCGGAGCACCTCGACCGCATCTTCCGCACCACCCGCGAGGTGGTGTTCTGCTTCGACGGCGACAAGGCCGGCCGCCGCGCCGCCTGGCGGGCGCTCGAGAACGCGCTCGGCGCGGTGCGCGACGGCCGCCAGATCCGCTTCCTGTTCCTGCCCGAGGGCGAGGACCCGGACAGCCTGGTGCGCAAGGACGGCAAGGCGGCGCTGGAGGCGCGCATCGAAACCGCGCTGCCGCTGTCGGAATTCCTGCTGGAGAGCCTAGCCAGGCAGGCCGACCTCGACACCATCGAGGGCCGCGCCCGGCTGGTCGACCTCGCCAGACCCTTGATTGAAAGGATCCCGGACGCCGTCTACCGGGAAATGCTGCGCGAGCGCCTGAGCGCCATGACGCGCATGAACGCCACCCGGCTGGGCGAGCTGCTCGGCGAGGAAGCACCCAGCCCAGCCCCCCGGCGGCAGGCGATGCTGGCCATGACGCCCATCCGCCGCGCCATCCTGTTGCTCATGCACCAGCCGGCGCTGGCCGCGGAGGCGGACGGCGAGCTGGAAAGCCTGCGAAAGCTGGATATTCCGGGCGCGGAACTGCTGGTCCGACTGGTTGAATTCCTTAGGGGCCGCCCCGAAATTTCGATGGCTGGTTTATTGGAACACTGGCGCGAGACCCCGGAAGGCGCGGCCCTGCACAAGCTGGCCGGCATGCAGCTGGAAACGCCCGAGGACGGAATGCGCGCCGAATTTCGCCACGTACTCCATCACCAGTTGCTGGCGAGCCTGCAGGAGCGGCATCGGGCCGAGAGACTGCGGGCCCTGCAGGGGAAAAGGCCCTCGGAGCTGACCGAAAGCGAGAAGGCGGAGCTCCGCGAACTGCTCTCGGCGCCCCGGACCCCTCAGTAAAAACCCTTGATTTAACTGGAAATTTATTGTCTCAATCGCTATACTGGTGTGTTCCATTCGTCCGCGTCGCGGGCACCCAATCGCACCATCGGACCACAGGAAACGCATGAACGCCGATCGTCAGTCTCAGATCAAAGCCCTGATCGCCTTTGGCAAGGAAAAGGGATACCTGACCTATGCCGAAGTGAATGACCATCTGCCGGATGACATCGTCGATCCTGAGCAGATCGAAGACATCATCAACATGATCAACGACATGGGCATCGCGGTGCACGAGGAAGCGCCGGACGATGACCAGCTGATCCTGTCCGACAACGCCGTTTCCGCCGACGATGACGCCGCCGAGGAAGCCGCCGCGGCGCTCGCCACCATGGAATCCGAGTTCGGTCGCACCACCGACCCGGTGCGCATGTACATGCGCGAGATGGGCACGGTGGAACTGCTGACCCGCGAGGGCGAGATCCGCATCGCCAAGCGCATCGAGGAGGGCCTGGCCCAGGTCAACGCCTGCCTGTCGCGCTTCCCCGAGTCGATCGCCTTCCTGCTGCGCGAGTACGCCGAGGTCGAGGCGGGCAATACCCGCCTTGCCGATGTCGTTGCCGCGTTCATCGATCCGAACCGCGACGATCCGCAGGAAGAGGCGCCGGAAGACGAGGAGATTCCGGTCGTCGCCGCCGACGAGGCTGACGCGGACACCGACGAGGAAGAAGAAGAGGAAGAAGCGGAAGAAACCGAAAGCACCGGTCCCGAGGGTCCCGACCCCGAGCTGGCCAGGCAGCTGTTCGGCGACCTCAAGACGCTGCACGACAAGCACCTGCGGGCGCTGAAGAAGCACGGCGCCAGCCACAAGACCACGCAGAAGCTGCAGGAGGAGATCACCGCGATCTTCATGCAGCTGAAGCTGCCGCCGCGCATGGTCGATCTGATGGTCGGCAACCTGCGCATGCACATCGAGCGCATCCGCGAGCAGGAACGCGCCATCATGACGCTGTGCGTGGAACAGGGCGAGATGCCGCGCCGGGACTTCATCAAGTCCTTCCCCGACCACGAGACCGACATTACCTGGATCGATCGCCAGATCAAGGCGAAGAAGAAGTGGTCGGCGAAGCTCGCCGAGATTCGCGATGACGTCGTGCGGCTGCAGAACCGTCTCGTCACGATCGAGCAGGAAACCTTCCTGACGATCCCCGAGATCAAGGAAATCAACCGCCAGATGTCCATCGGCGAGGCCAAGGCACGCCGCGCCAAGAAGGAAATGGTCGAGGCCAACCTGCGCCTGGTGATTTCCATTGCCAAGAAGTACACCAACCGCGGCCTGCAGTTCCTCGATCTCATCCAGGAAGGCAACATCGGCCTGATGAAGGCGGTCGACAAGTTCGAATACCGCCGCGGCTACAAGTTCTCGACCTACGCCACGTGGTGGATTCGCCAGGCGATCACCCGCTCGATCGCCGACCAGGCGCGCACCATCCGCATCCCGGTGCACATGATCGAGACCATAAACAAGCTGAACCGCATCAGCCGGCAGATGCTGCAGGAGATGGGCCGCGACGCGACGCCGGAAGAACTGGCGGTACGCATGGAAATGCCGGAAGACAAGGTTCGCAAGGTGCTGAAGATCGCGAAGGAGCCCATCTCGATGGAAACGCCCATCGGTGATGACGAAGACTCGCATCTTGGCGACTTCATCGAGGACACCAACGTGGTCTCGCCGATCGAGTCGGCCACCGCGGAAGGCCTGCGCGAAGCCACGCACGCCATCCTTGCCGGCCTCACGCCGCGCGAGGCCAAGGTCCTGCGCATGCGCTTCGGCATCGACATGAACACGGATCACACGCTGGAAGAAGTCGGCAAGCAGTTCGACGTCACCCGCGAGCGCATCCGCCAGATCGAAGCCAAGGCCCTGCGCAAGCTCCGCCATCCGAGCCGCTCCGAGCAGCTTCGGAGCTTCCTGGAAGACTGATCCTGCCGCTTCGCGAAAAACCCCGCCTCCCGGCGGGGTTTTTTGTTTTAAGGGCGTGGGACATGGGAACGGACTGGGCATGCGCCCCTTCTTATCGCTGGTTCCCCTCCCGTCCCGCCAGTAAAATGCGCACCTCACGGGCCTATAGCTCAACGGTTAGAGCAGAGGACTCATAATCCTTTGGTTCCAGGTTCGAATCCTGGTGGGCCCACCATTCAATCCCCCTTCGCGTAGAGATATTCCGCCGCGGCATCCGCCATGCGGCGGTACTCGTGGCCGACATTCGGCACGACCTCCAGCTGCCAGTTGAACTCCGCTTTCATGTCTTGCGCTGTTGCGCGCGAGATGGCGAAGAAATACTGCCCGCGCTGCCGCCTGCCAGGACCCTGGCGGCTCGTTTCCGGCGTATTGCGCAGGCTGCCGCGGGTTTCATGTTCATCGTCCCGCTCGCCGAGGAAGACGATCAGTCTTGACGCAAAGGCGCGGCGGAGATCGGCTTCCGTAATTCCCGTGCCGGCAAGGCCATAGGGAAACGGCTCATC
>JAJUFS010000160.1 GCA_029263725.1 Gammaproteobacteria bacterium
GCGATCCAGGCTGCCTCGCAGCGCTGGACGCGACCGATCCAGAACTGGAAGGCGGCCTTGAATCGGTTCACGGTCGAGTTCGGTGACCGCGTTACCGATCACCTTTGAGGGGCATTTACACAGAACGGTTTACAGGCTCGAAGGGAGCGAGAAAATTCTCTCCCCCTCTCCCCTAACCCTCTCCCACAAGGGGAGAGGGGAGCTGCGCAGCTCGTCTTCTTCCTTCTTGCTACCTGTCAATCCTGTCCATGTCCCCTTCTCCCTCTCCCTTCTCTCTCCCTTGTTACCCACACCACTTTGTTCTGTCCAAAGAACTCACGCGCAGCGAAATTCCTCGTGCGCCATTGAACTCCCCGTGAGCAGTGACAACGTCGCCTGCGATGCCTTGCTTCTTCCAGGCATCGCGCGCCATCGCGCCCTTCGATGGCAGTTGTTCAAGAGGAGACGAGCACATGAAGAAACGACTGCTGCAAGTCCTGGCGATCGTTTGCGGTGCGTTGCTGTCTGCTGCATCGTTCGCCCAGGATCCTGCCGAGGACACGCATACCGCGCGGCACGAAGCCGATTTCCTGCACCACACTATCGATCATCACGAACAGGCCATACGATGGCCGAATCCTGCACGCAGAATGCCGTGAATCCCGATCTGCTGGCGTTCTGCACCACGCTCCTGGAAGCGCATCAGGCCGAAACCGACCAGCTCATGACCTGGCTGGACGAGTGGTACGACGAGGATCACGAAGCCCGTCTTGCACCTGCAACGCAGGCGCGCATCGACCAGCTCGCCACCTTCACCGAGGGCGAGTTCGAACGAAACTTCCTCATGGACATGATTCCGCACCACGCCCAGGGCATCGCGGAACTCGCCAAGTGCCAGGCGCAGTTCGAGCACGAGGAGCTGATCTCGCTTTGCGAAACCTCCATCACCACGCAGGCGGCGGAGATCACGCAAATGCGCAGCCTGCTGTGCGAACTGCAGGGCATCTGTTCGCTGGAAGTGCGCGAGGTGTTCATCAGCGCACGGCCCTATGACACCGAGACTGCCTTCGACATCGACGACGCCGCGGACGACGGTTCCGGCACGGACGATGGAATGGACGGTGGCACCGATGGCGGCACGGACGACGGCTCGGGTGACGGTACTGACGACGGCTCGGGTGATGGCACCGACGATGGTTCCGGCGACGGCACCGACGATGGCTCGGGTGATGGCACCGACGACGGCAGTGACGGCAGCGGCGACGGCATGGGCGGCTAGAAATCCCCTTCGAACGTCCTGATTCCAGCCGCGTTATCTGCTATAACGCGCCCATGAAGCTCATGCACCTGCTGCTAGCCCTGATGATCGCGATCGCGCCCATGGCCGAGGCCCTGGGCGCCGTCGCGCATCATCCTGCGGCGAGCGAGGATGTGCAGATGCACGAGCACGACGGCCACCACGGCGCCGCCCAGGCGGAACACGCCACGCCCTCGCACGCGGTGGACTGCGATTGCGGCTGTGCCTGTCCCGACGGGCATTCCTGCCAGTCGCTGATGATCCCCGTGATGCCGCGGCAAGGTGCGATGCTGCAGGCGTCATTGCGCTCCGCGCCGGAAGCCCTGCGCCTGCCCGCCCCGCCCGTTCGCAACGACCTCCGACCTCCCATCATCCGCTCGCGTTGATCAGGCCGCGGCATCCCGCCGCATAGTCCACTGCCATCAACGGAGTGTTCCGTGATCCAGATTCGTTCACGCATTGCCGCGCTGTGCTGCGCGGCGTTCATCCTCGCCGGCTGCGCTTCCGTGCCGGAAGACCAGGGGCGAGGCGAGGTGTTGTCCATGATCGCCGAGCGCGGCATTGCCGCCGGCGACGAGGACATGGCCACCCTCGCCGACACGCTGCTTTCCCGGCCGCTGACGGCAAACGATGCCGTTCGCCTTGCGCTGCTGCGCAACCCGCAGGTGCTGCTCACCTACGCGGAACTCGGCTTCGGCGCGGCGGACATCCACGCCGCCGCCAGCCTCTCCAACCCGGAGTTTTCCGTGGCCTCGCTCAGCGACGGCGGCGCAAGCATGCTCACGCTCGGGCTGACGCAAAGCTTCACCGATCTCCTTACGCTTTCCGCGCGCGGCCGCATCGCCGAGACGCGCTTCGAGGCGGTCAAGCGCCGCGTTGCATCCGAGCTGTTCGGCCTCGCGCTGGATGTGGAGACCGCCTTCTTCGATCTCGCCGAAGCGCAGGCACTGGAGAGGCTGCGCGCCGACATCGCGGAAGTCACGGACGTTTCCGCGGAGCTCGCAAGGCGCATTCATGCCGCCGGCAACCTGAGCCGCCTGGAACTTGCCATCGCCGAGGCCGCGGCGAGCGAAGTGAAGCTCGAGCTTGCCGAAGCGGAAATCAGAACCGCGCAGGCGCGCGCGACGCTCGCCCGCCTGCTCGGCATCGAGCACGGCGTGCAATGGCAGATCGCCGATCGCCTGCCGCAGATGCCTCATCACGATGAGGGGCTCACTCAACTGGTGAAGCTCGCCTTTGCCTCGCGCCTGGACCTCGATGCCGGGCGGCGCGACGTCGAGTACCTGGCGGACACGCTGGGCCTCGTCCGGCGCTTCCGCTGGCTGGGCGACATCCGCGTGGGCCTGGAACGCGAGCGTGAAGGCGGCGAGGACTTCACCGGCCCCACGCTTGCCATCGAGATCCCGGTGTTCAACCGGCACAAGGACCAGCTCAGCCGCGCGGAAGCGCAAGTGCTGGAAGCGGAAGCGAAACTCGCGCAACGGCATCTCGCCGTCGGCCATGAAGTGGAGCTCGCCTGGAAGCAGATGCGTGCGGCACGCCTGCGCGCCAACGAGCACCGCGAACGCCTGCTGCCGCTGCGTGCCGCCATCGTCGATGAGACCCATCGCCGCGTGAACTTCATGCTCGCGGACGTGTTCGATGCCCTGCAGGCCAGGGAACTCGAATACCGCGCGCAGCAACGCGCCGTGATGGCGGAGCACGACTACTGGCGCGCGCGCATCGCCCTGCGCCGCGCGGTGGGCACGGCGCTGCCCATGGACGCGCACATCCAGCCCGCGCCGGTGCCTGCGGAAGAACCGGAAGCCGAGGACCACGGCCATCACCACATGCATGGCGCGGAGAAGAAGACGGAATCGCAACACGACCATGGCAAGGTGGAAGAAAGCAACGAACACAGGCACCACCAGCCGCAAGCGGAACAGAAGCAGGAGGAGCATCACCATGATCACGCGTCGTAACTTCCTGCAGCTCACCGGCCTTGGCGCGCTGGCCGGCCTCATCCCTGCGCGCGGCATGGGCGCAAGCCTCGTGCAGCCCACCGCGCATGGCGTGCAGCCCGCCGTCGCACGTTCGCGCCACGGCTACCTGCCGGTACACACGTTGAACGGCTGGACGCTGCCTTACGAAATGAAGGATGGCGTGAAGGAGTTCCATCTCGTCGCCGAGGAAATCGAGCACGAGTTCGCGCCCGGCAGCGTCGCCAAATGCTGGGGCTACAACGGCAGCACGCCGGGCCCGACCATCGAAGCCGTGGAAGGCGACCGCGTGCGCATCTACGTCACCAACCGCCTGCCGGAACACACC
>JAJUFS010000018.1 GCA_029263725.1 Gammaproteobacteria bacterium
GCATGAACGACGAGACTTCCAGGGTTCGCATCGACAAGTGGCTGTGGGCGGCGCGCTTCTTCAAGACGCGCGCGCTGGCGCAGGCGGCGGTCAGCGGCGGCAAGGTCCACCGTGACGGGGAGCGGGTGAAACCGTCCTACGCGGTGCGGGAAGGTGACCGGCTCACCATCACCCGCGGCGAGGAGCGCTTCGAGGTGGTGGTGCGAGGGATTTCCGACGTGCGCGGCCCGGCGAGCGTGGCGCAGCAGCTGTACGAGGAAACGGAAGCGAGCCGCGCGCGGCGCGAGGAAGCGCGGGAAGTGCGCCGGCTGCTGCGACAGTCGGCGCCCCGTCCCGAGCACAAGCCGGACAAGCGATCGCGCCGGCACATCATCCGCTTCAAGGGCCAGTGAGCGCTACAGCACCTTCTTGCCGGCGAACAGTGCCATGACCAGCGCCAGCACGAACAATGCCACGAAGATGAAGAACAGGATCTTGGCGATGCCGGCCGCCGCCGAGGCGATGCCGGTGAAGCCGAAGATCGCGGCAATGATCGCGACCACGAAGAATGTGACTGCCCAACCCAACATGCCTGCCTCCTTTGTCGCCCGGGGGCGAATGGTGAATTTGCATTCCTAGTCAACCCTGCCTGCGCGCCGGTTCCTATGCGGGCATCGGGGTATGCGGCAGCGCTCCCGGCCGGGAAATGCCGTCAGTGGCGCACGAACTTGAAGAAGCGGCTGGGCTGGCCGTCCGCGGTCTTGTCCTGGTAGAGGAATTCGAGGTCCTTTTCGTCGAACTTCTCGAAGAATTCGTCCCAGGAAATCTCCTCCAGCGAGTCCTCGCCGCTGTAGCCCTCGAAGTCGATGCGCAGCACCCCGGGCTCGCCGCCCGAGCGGGTGCTCTTCACCGTCGCGGGCCGGCCGCCGCGCTCTTCCGCCCAACGCCGGATGGTTTCATGATCGGTAGTGCGCTGTGATTCGCTTGCCATCACCTGTCTCCGTGAAGTGTGTGCCGGAAAAGCCTCGGGGACGCGGCAGGCATCCTCAATCCGTGCTCCGACCGAAGGGTTAACCCGCGAGGACCTCATGAGCCGACCAGAAACGCCCCTGCTCACCGTCGATGTGGTGATTCGCCTGCCCGACGAAGACGGCCGCATCGTGCTCATCCAGCGCCGCAATCCGCCGCCCGGCTGGGCGCTGCCGGGCGGCTTCGTGGATGTCGGCGAGACCGTCGAGCAGGCGGCGGTGCGCGAGGTGCGCGAGGAAACCGGCCTCGAGGTGAGGCTGGGCGAGCTGCTCGGCGTGTATTCCGATCCGGCGCGCGACCCGCGCGGTCACACCATTTCCGTGGTGTTCACGGGCGAGGCGCGGGGCACGCCGCAGGCGGGTGATGATGCCGGTGCGGTGCAGGCCTTCGCGCTGGATGCCTTGCCGGAACTCGCCTTCGACCACGCGCGGATTCTTGCCGATTACCGGGCGCGGCGCCGGTCGCGGTAACCCGGCGGGTCCTGAAGGCGGGAGGAGTTTCCTGTATAATTCGCGCCTTCCCGCGCCGGTCCCGCCGGTGGCAGAACTCCTGTCAAGCAATCCAACCTGGAGATTTCAATGTCGTACAAGCACATCAGGCTTCCCGAAGGCGGCGAGAAGATCACTGTCCGTGACGGCAAGCTGCACGTTCCGGAACAGCCGATCCTGGGTTTCGTCGAAGGTGACGGCATCGGCGTCGACATCACTCCGGCCTGCCTGAAGATCTGGGACGCCGCGGTGGAGAAGGCGTACGGCGGCAAGCGCAAGGTGCACTGGTGCGAAATCTTCATGGGCGAGAAGGCCTCGAAGATGTACGACGGCGACTTCTTCCCGCAGGAAGCCAAGGATGCGCTGAAGGACCTGGTGGTCTCCATCAAGGGCCCGCTGACCACGCCGGTGGGCGGCGGCATGCGCTCGCTGAACGTCACGCTGCGCCAGGAGCTCGATCTCTACGCCTGCGTGCGCCCGGTGAAGTACTACAAGGGCGTGCCCAGCCCGCTGAAGAAGCCGGAAGACATCGACGTGGTGATCTTCCGCGAGAACACCGAGGACGTTTACGCCGGCATCGAATACGAATCCGGCTCGGAGAAGAACAAGAAGCTGGCGAAGTTCCTGCGCGAGGAGCTCGGTGCGGACTTCTTCGAGGACGCGGGCCTCGGCGTCAAGCCGATCTCCGCCTTCGGCACCAAGCGCTTGGTGCGCAAGGCCATCCAGTACGCCATCGATCACGACCGCGATTCCGTGACGCTGGTGCACAAGGGCAACATCATGAAGTTCACGGAAGGCGCCTTCCGCAAGTGGGGTTATGAGGTGGCCGCCGAGGAATTCGGCGCCGAACCGCTGGACGGCGGTCCGTGGATGCACTTCAAGAACCCGAAGACCGGCAGGCAGATCATCATCAAGGACTCCATCGCCGACATCATGTTCCAGCTGATGCTGCTGCGTCCGGCGGAGTACTCGGTGCTCGCGACCATGAACCTCAACGGCGATTACCTGTCTGATGCCATTGCCGCGGAAGTGGGCGGCGTCGGCATCGCCCCGGGCGCGAACATGTCGGACCACATCGCCGTCTTCGAGGCCACGCACGGCACCGCGCCGAAGCACGCCGGCAAGGACGTCGTCAACCCGGGGTCGCTGCTGTTCTCGGGCACGGACATGTTCTCGTACATCGGCTGGCAGGAAGTCGCGGACATCATCACCGCCGCCTACGAGAAGACCGTCGGCCAGAAGGTCGTGACCTACGACTTCGCCCGCCTGATGGACGACGCGAAGGAAGTGAAGACCAGCGAGTTTGCGGACGCAGTAATCGCCAACATGTGATGCGGCGCTGCACTCGTCAGGATGACAGGAATGGACGGCTCCCTCGGGAGCCGTCCTCGTATCCGAAACCGAACTTGAAACGGCCGTTTGATCTATAATTTCGCGCTTGGCTTCGCGATCTTGCGCGAAGCGGAAATGATCGAATGACCAGGAGCGTGTAATGGCTATCGCTCGCGACAAGCTGCCGGCGAACATCTCGCCGCCCATGATTTTCTCCGCGAACGCGCCCGTGCTGAACGAGCTGCGCGCGCGGATGAACGAGCTTTATCTCGCCGACGAAACCGCGGCCGTCAAGGCGCTGCTCGAGGCGGCGAAGCTGCCCGACGAGGCACGCGCGCGCATCCATGAGCGCGCGAGGACGCTGGTGGAAGCGGTGCGCGAGAACGCGCGCGACAAGGGCGGCGTCGAGGCCTTCCTGCAGCAATACGATCTTTCCTCCAAGGAAGGCATGGTGCTGATGTGCCTTGCCGAGGCGCTGATCCGCATTCCGGACGCGGCCACTGCCGACAAGCTCATCCAGGACAAGCTGCGCGAGGGCCGCTGGAAGGAATTCCTCGGCAAGTCGTCGTCGCTGTTCGTCAACGCCTCGACCTGGGGCCTGATGCTGACGGGCAGGATCCTCAAGCTCAGCCCGCGCGATGAAGGCAACGCCGCCGGCATTCTCGACAAGGCCATCCAGCGCCTCGGCGAACCGGTGGTGCGTGCCGCGCTTCGCCAGGCGATGCGGATCATGGGCTTCCAGTTCGTGATGGGCCGGACCATCGGCGAGGCGATGAAGCGCTCGCGCTCGAAGGAACATCGCATCTATCGCCATTCCTTCGACATGCTGGGCGAAGCCGCGCTCACCTATGACGACGCGGACAAGTATTTCAACGCCTACATGGAGGCCATCACGGCCATCGGCGCGAACAAGGGCGAAGGCTTCGACGTCTTCTCCGCGCCGAGCATTTCCGTGAAGCTGTCCGCGCTGCATCCGCGTTACGAGCTCGCCAACCATGCGCGCGTCATGGAAGAGATGGTGCCGCGGCTGCTGGCGCTGGCCGAACAGGCAAAGGCGCAGGACATCGCGCTCACCGTCGACGCCGAGGAAGCCGAGCGCCTGGATATCTCGCTGGACATCATCGAGGCGGTTTACCGTTCGCCGTCGCTGGAAGGCTGGCCGGGCTTCGGTCTTGCCATCCAGGCCTACCAGAAGCGTTGCATCCGTCTCATCGACTGGCTGATCGAGCTGTCGCGCGAGGTGGGCCGCCGCATCCCGGTGCGTCTCGTGAAGGGCGCCTACTGGGACACCGAGATCAAGAAGTTCCAGGTGAACGGCGAGGAAGGCTATCCGGTGTTCACGCGCAAGATGAATACCGACGTTTCCTATCTCGCCTGCGCGCGCAAGCTGCTCGCCGCAGGCGATCTCATCTACCCGCAGTTCGCCACGCACAACGCGCATACCGTCTCCTCCATCATGGAGATGGCGGGCGATCGCAAGGACTTCGAGTTCCAGCGCCTGCATGGCATGGGCGAGGAGCTGTACGCGGAAATCATCGGTCCCGAGAAGCTGGGCTATCACTGTCGCGTGTACGCTCCGGTCGGTGCGCACAAGGAGCTGCTGCCGTATCTCGTGCGCCGCCTGCTGGAGAACGGCGCCAACACCTCGTTCGTGAATCGCATCATCGACCCGAAGGTGGCGGTGGAGGACATCATCGCCGACCCGGTCGCCGAGGTGGAAAAGCTTTCCTCGATCCCCCACCCGAAGATTCCGCTGCCGAAGGACATCTACCACGCCTACGGCGACGATCGTCTCAACTCGAAAGGCATCAACATGCACGACATCAAGGAACTCGAAGCGCTCAAGGCCGCGATGGAGAAGGCCGCGCGCACCGACTGGCACGCCGCGCCCGTGATCGGCGGCAAGGTCATGACCGGCGAGACCAAGCCTTCGCTGGATCCCACCGACAATCGCCGCGTGGTCGGCACCGTGGTCGAAGCCGATGGCGCGATGATCAAGCAGGCGATCGAGATCGCTCACAAGGCCCAGCCGCGCTGGGACGAGACGCCGGCCGAGGAGCGTGCCGCCTGCCTGCTGCGCGCCGCGGACCTGTACGAGAAGCACACCGCCGAACTCATGGCGTTGTGCACGCGCGAGGCGGGCAAGTCGATCGCCGACGGCATCGCCGAAGTGCGCGAGGCCGTCGACTTCCTGCGCTACTACGCGATGCGCTGCAAGGAAGACTTCGGCAAGCCGAAGGACCTGCCGGGGCCGACCGGCGAGAAGAACCAGCTCTCGCTGCACGGCAAGGGCGTGTTCATCTGCATCTCGCCGTGGAACTTCCCGCTGGCGATCTTCACCGGCCAGGTGGCCGCGGCGCTCGGCGCCGGCAACAGCGTGCTCGCCAAGCCCGCCGACCAGGTGTGCCTGATCGGCGCGTTCGCCGTGCGCCTGCTGCATGAAGCCGGCATTCCCGCCGACGTGCTGCACTTCGTGCCGGCGCGCGGTTCGGTGATCGGCCAGCACGGCGTCGCCGACGAGCGCGTTACCGGCGTGGCCTTCACCGGCTCGACCACCACGGGCAAGGTCATCAACCGCACACTGGCCGCACGCGATGGCATCATCCCGACGCTGATCGCCGAGACCGGCGGCCAGAACGCGATGCTGGTGGACTCCTCCGCGCTGCCCGAGCAGGTGGTGATAGACGTCATTCAGTCCGCCTTCCACAGCGCGGGCCAGCGCTGCTCCGCGCTGCGCGCCCTGTACCTGCAGGAAGAAATCGCGGATCGCGTCATCGAAGTGCTCGCCGGTTACATGAAGACCATGAAGGTCGGTGACCCGGGCCTGCTCGAGACCGACGTCGGTCCGGTGATCGACAAGGCCGCGCGCGATTCGCTGGAAGCGCACGCCCAGGAAATGATGAAGAAGTACAAGCTCATCGGCCGCTGCGAGGTTCCGGCGGAATACGCCGAGCACGGCACCTTCGTCGCGCCGACGGCGGTGGAGATTCCCAGCCTCGACGTCGTCGAGGAAGAAAACTTCGGACCGATCCTGCACGTCATCCGCTACAAGGCGAAGGAGCTGGATCGCGTCATCGACGAGATCAACCGTACCGGCTTCGGCCTCACGCTGGGCGTGCATTCGCGCATCGATTCCGAGGCGGAATACATCGCCCGCCGGATCAAGGTCGGCAATGCCTACATCAACCGCAACATGGTCGGCGCCGTGGTCGGCGTGCAGCCCTTTGGCGGCCAGGGCCTCTCCGGCACCGGCCCCAAGGCCGGCGGTCCGCACTACATGCTGCGCTTCGCCAACGAGCGTACGCTCACCATCAATACCGCCGCGGTGGGCGGCAACGCGTCGCTGTTGAGCCTTGAAGCGGAGTGAGCGGAAAAAGGTAGAAGTGAGAAGGCAGAAGATCGATGATTCTTCTGCCTTCTTTTTCTCCCTGCTTTTGCGACCCGGAGCAGTTGCATTTTCGGCGCATGGCCGCCGCGGAGTTCATACCTGATGGCTATCTCCGTTTTCGACATGTTCAAGATCGGCATCGGTCCGTCGAGCTCGCATACCGTGGGTCCGATGCGTGCCGCGCGGGCGTTCTGCCTGGAGCTGGAGGAGCAGGGCCTGCTGGAGCGCACGGCACAGGTGATCACGCAGCTCTACGGTTCGCTGGCGCTCACCGGCAAGGGCCATGCCACGGACAAGGCGGTGCTGCTCGGACTCGCCGGCGAGGAGCCGGACAAGGTCGATCCGGATGCGGTCGAGAGCATCCTGAAGGGGATCGCGGACGAGGAAGCCATCGAACTGCTCGGCAGGCACCGCATCGCCTTCGATTACGACATGCATCTCCTGTTCCTGAAGAGCGAGGTGCTGCCGCGCCATTCGAACGGCATGCGCTTCACCGCGCTGGATGCCGACGGCAATACCCTGCACCGGCAGGAATACTTTTCCATCGGCGGCGGCTTCATCGTGCGCGGCGACGAGCCGGGCGATGGCGCCAGCAGCGACGGCCGCCAGGTGCCGTACGAGTTTTCCAGCGGCGACGAGCTGCTCGAGCAGTGCGCGCGCCATGGGCTCGCGATCCATGAACTCGTCATGGCGAACGAGAAGACCTGGCGCAGCGAGGAGGAAGTCCGCACGAAGCTGCTCGAGATCTGGCAGGTCATGCAGGACTGCGTGAACCGGGGCGTGCGCGAGGAGGGCATCCTGCCCGGCGGGCTCAACGTCAAGCGCCGCGCGCCCAGGCTGTATCGCGAACTCGTGGGCGAGGCCGAACACGATCACATGGACGTCATGGACTGGGTGAACTGCTTCGCGCTCGCGGTGAACGAGGAAAACGCCGCCGGCGGCCGTGTCGTCACCGCGCCGACCAACGGCGCCGCCGGCATCATCCCGGCCGTGCTGCACTACTACATGCGCTTCACCGACTCGCCGGACGAGGAAGGCGTGATCCGCTTCCTGCTCACCGCCGGCGCCATCGGCGCGCTATATAAGAAGAATGCCGGCATCTCCGGCGCGGAGATGGGCTGCCAGGGCGAGGTCGGCGTGGCCTGCTCGATGGCGGCAGGCGGTCTTGCCGCCGCGCTCGGCTACAACAACGACATCGTCGAGAACGCCGCCGAGATCGGCATGGAACACAACCTGGGCCTGACCTGTGATCCCGTCGGCGGGCTGGTGCAGATTCCCTGCATCGAACGCAACGCCATGGGCGCGATGAAGGCCATCAACGCCGCGCGCATGGCCAAGCGCGGCGGCGGCGAGCACAAGGTTTCGCTGGACCAGGTCATTCGCACCATGCGCCAGACCGGCAGGGACATGCAGACCATCTACAAGGAAACCTCGCTGGGCGGGCTGGCGGTCAACGTGCCCGAGTGTTGATGACGTGAGAGGTGAGACGTGAGACGACGTCTCACGTACCTCAACCGTCGTCTTACGTCTTACGAAGCTCGCGTAATCCGCCATCCCTCTCCCCCGGCCCCTCCCCCGGTGGGAGGGGAGAATCACGCGCGCCGTCGTCTCACGTCTTACGTGTCTGACATCCGACGAAGCCCCGGTTCGCTGCGCTCAATCCGAGCACGTCTTCTTCCTTTTCCCTTCTTTCATCGACCCAGTTGCACCGCAACACCGTAGCCGCAGTCCTCCCCATTTGGTACTTGCACCACACAGCCTCCCTGTATATATTTCCAGTTACTGTATTTATCACCAGTGCGAGGCTCGCATGAGTTCACTGACCGCGCGCCAGGCCGAGATCCTGGACCTGATTCGGACCGCCATCGAGGAAACGGGCATGCCGCCCACCCGCGCGGAGATCGCGCAGCAGCTCGGTTTCCGGTCGGCCAATGCCGCCGAGGAGCACCTGCGGGCGCTGGCGCGCAAGGGCGTGATCGAGCTGGTGCCGGGCACGTCGCGCGGCATCCGGCTGGTGGAAGAGGACCCGGGGCTGCCGCTGGTAGGGCGCGTGGCTGCCGGTTATCCCATCCTGGCGGAGCAGAACATCGAGCGGCATTACCGCATGGATCCGGCGCTGTTCCGGCCCAAGGCGCATTACCTGCTGAAGGTGCAGGGCATGTCGATGCGCGACGCGGGCATCCTGGACGGCGACCTGCTGGCCGTGCACCGCACTCCCGAGGTGCGCAACGGCCAGATCATCGTCGCCCGGCTGAACGACGACGAGGTGACGGTGAAGCGTTACCGGCAGCGGGGCCGGGAAGTCTGGCTGCTGCCGGAGAATCCCGATTTCGAACCCATCCATGTCGATCTTGCAACGCAGCGAATGGTGATCGAAGGGGTGGTCGTGGGCGTGATCCGGAATGGGTACCTGCAGTGAGCAGTCAGTAAAACTGGACAGCCTGCCCGGGGTCTGGCGAGCGGGTGATCGGCGTTCCGTTTCGGAACACGGAAATTTTTCTACTGGTTTCAAAGAGTTGGATGAGTGCTTGCCCGGCGGAGGCTGGCCGCTGGGCGGTCTGACAGAGATTCTAAGCAGACGAAACGGGTCGGGTGAGCTAAGATTGTTGTTGCCGGCGCTGGTGCGCCTCAGCCTCCGGAAAGGCTGGATTTCATGGGTCGCGCCACCGCACGTTCCCTATGCCCCGGCACTCGCGGCGCAGGGAATCCGGCTCTCCAGGATGGTGGTCGTTCGTCCCCGGAGCATGCGAGATGCGCTCTGGGCTGCCGAACAGACGCTGCGCCAGGGTGCGCCTTCCGCCACGCTGCTGTGGCTGGAGGGCGGTGACGAAAAGGCACTCCGGCGCCTGCAGCTTGCCGCGGCGGAAAGCGGCAGCTGGGGCATCGTGTTCCGGCCGCAACAGTACGCGCGCACATCGTCACCCTCGATGCTGCGCCTCGCGGTGGACACGGAAGACGACGCGCTCCGCGTTCGCATCCTGAAGTGCCGTGGCGGCAGGCCGGTGGAAGAACTGCACTTGTCAGACCACGCTCGTTTCAGAGCCCGGTGCCAAGTGATGGGAGACGACCTGGCGAGTAACGCTTTTACGAATTTGTAGAAGCGATCCTCCCAGACCGACACTCAAAGGGTCGCTCCTCGGCACCGGGCTCTTTTTCTTCTCATCCGCTCGTTGATTCCAGCCGGCGCGCAAGCGAGCAGGCGGAATGAAACAGGCGCAGCAGCTTCATCTCTTCTCCACGCAGCCCGCGATCCCGAGAGCGCGGGTCGTGCGCGTGCGTCCTGCGCGTCCTCGCTTGCAGCGAACCCGTCGTATGCCCCTGTGGCTGGCCGTGCATCTGCCGCGGCTGGCCATCGAGGCCCTGCATCGCGACGATCCACTGCAACCACATGCCGCCATCGAAGCCAGCCGCGGCACCATGCGCATTGCCTCCATGAACGAAGCCGCCGCCGCGAGCGGCATCGAGGCCGGCATGACGCTGGCCGGCGGCTGGGCCCTGCTGCCGCAACTCGAGGTGCATGAACGCGAGCCCGCGAAGGAAAGGGAGTGCCTGTATCGCCTGGCGCTGCGCGCGCAACGCTTCACGCCGCTGAGCACGCTGGACGAGCAGGCGGTGCTGCTGGAAGTGCGCGGTTCGCTGGCCCTGTTTGGCGGTGCGGAAGCGCTATTGGCGCGCGCGGCGGAAATGTTCACGCAGGCGCGCTTCACGTTTTCGCTGGCGCTGGCACCCACGCCGCGCGCCGCACTGTGGCTGGCGCGTGCGCAGCGCCGCGTGCACGTCGATGCGCCGGATGAACTTCCCGGCGCGCTCGGCGATCTGCCGCTGGCGGCGACCGGTTTCGCGCCGGACGTGCTGGAGCATCTGCATGGCCTTGGCGCGCGGCGGCTGCAGGACGTCATGCGCCTGCCGCGCGATGGCATTGGCCGCCGTTATGGCGCGCGCATCGTGCGCGAGCTCGACCAGGCGCTGGGGCGCCTCCCGGACGTGCGCCTGCCCGTGCCCTTGCCGAAGCGCTTCAGTACACGCCTCGATGTCGTCCACGAGATCAGCCTCACCGCAAACCTGCTGCCGCCGCTCGGCCGGCTGCTCGATGAACTCGAGGATTATCTCGCCGTCACCCAGCAGGGTGTGCGGCGCATGGTGATTGATCTCGTGCACCGTGACCGCAGCATCACGCCGGTGGCCATCGGCTTTGCCAATGCCACACGCGACGGCAGGCGCATGCGGCAGCTGGTGGAACAGCGCCTGGAAAGCGTCGCGCTGCCCGCGCCGGTGCTCGAGATCGGCCTCAAGGTGACGGAGATGACCTTGCTTGCAGGCGCGGATCGCAGCCTGTTCCAGGAAGGGCGGGGCGATGATCGCTGGCCGGAGATCGTCGAGACGCTGCGCATGCGCCTCGGCGACGACGCGGTGGCGAGCGTTGCGCATGTCGAGGATTACCGCCCCGAGCGCGCCTGGCGTTTCGTGGCGCCAGGGCAGGCGCAGGACACCGCCGGCCTGCCCAATCGTCCCTGCTGGCTGCTGACGCCGCCGCAACCACTGACAGAGCGGCGCGGCCAGCCTTTCCTTGACGGGCCCTTGCGCATCATCGATGGACCCGAGCGCATCGAGACCGGCTGGTGGGACGAGGCCGATGTCAGCCGCGATTACTTTTCCGCGCTCGATGCAAACCATCGCCGCCTGTGGATCTGCCGTGAGGTGAAGACCGGCCGCTGGTGGTGGCAGGGCGTATTCGCGTGAGGCCGCCGGCATGAACATTCCCGAGTACGCCGAGCTGCACTGCATTTCGAATTTCACCTTCCTGCGCGGCGCCTCGCACCCGGAAGAGCTGATGGCGCGGGCGCGCGAACTCGGCTACCGGGCCTTGGCGATCACCGATGAGTGTTCCGTCGCCGGCGTGGTGCGCGCCTGGGAGGCGGCGCGCGAGCACGGCATGCATCTCATCGTCGGCGCGGAATTCCGCCTCGAGGATGGTCCGAAGCTGGTGGCGCTGGCGCGCGACCGCAGCGGTTACAACAGTCTGTGCCGCGTGATCACCCGCGGCCGCCGCGCGGCGGATAAGGGCGAGTATCGTCTTTCCCGCGCCGACTTCGCCGATGGCCTGCCCGGTTGCTGGGTGCTGTGGGTGCCGGAGGAGATCATCGCCGCCGAGACCGCGCAATGGGTGCGGGGACAGTTCGGCGAGCGAGCGCGCATCGCCGCGGAGTGGCTGGGCGAGCCGGGCAGGGAAGCACGCTTCGCGCAGCTGCAGGCGATCTCGCGCGCCATGCACATTCCCGTTGTGGCGAGCGGCGACGTGCACATGCATGTGCGCGGGCGGCGCGCCCTGCAGGACATGCTCACTGCCATCCGCCTGCGCACGCCGCTCATGCAGGCGGGCTATCACCTGTACCCGAACGGCGAGCGGCACCTGCGCCGCCGCGAGCGGCTCGCGGAAATCTATCCTGCCGAGTGGCTGGCCGAGAGCGTGCGGCTTGCGCAGGCCTGCACGTTCCGCCTCGACGAGCTGAGCTACGAATATCCCGAGGAACTGGTGCCGGCAGGCGAGACGCCGGCGAGCCACCTGCGCAAGCTCACCGAGAAAGGCATGAAGACACGCTGGCCCGCCGGCGTGGATGAAAGGATCCGCGCGCAGATCGAGCGCGAGCTCGCGCTGATCGAACAACGGCGCTACGAGCCGTTCTTTCTTACCGTGCACGATGTCGTCAGCTTCGCGCGTTCGCGCGGCATTCTCTGCCAGGGCCGCGGCTCGGCCGCGAACTCCGCCGTCTGCTATTGCCTGGGCATCACCGAGGTCGATCCCGCGCGCCAGCCCATGGTGTTCGAGCGCTTCATCTCCGCCGAGCGCAACGAGCCGCCGGACATCGATGTCGACTTCGAACACGAGCGCCGCGAGGAAGTCATCCAGTACATCTATGAAAAGTATGGACGCGCGCGCGCCGCGCTTGCGGCCACCGTCATCAGCTACCGGCCGCGCAGCGCCATTCGCGATGTCGGTCGCGCGCTGGGGCTGGCGACCGCGCAGATCGAGAATCTCGCCAATGCCATGCAATGGTGGGACGGCAGCAAGGTCGGCGAGGAGCGGCTGCGCGAGGCGGGCGTGGATCCGCAAAGCCCGGTCATCCGCAAGCTCATCGTGCTGGTGAACGAGCTGATCGGCTTCCCCCGGCATCTTTCGCAGCATGTCGGCGGCTTCGTGATCGCACGCCATTCCCTGGACGAGCTCGTGCCGGTGGAAAACGCCGCCATGCCGGAGCGCACCGTCATCCAGTGGGACAAGGACGATCTCGAATCGCTGGGCCTGCTGAAGGTGGACGTGCTCGGGCTGGGCATGCTCACCATGATCCGGCGCGCGCTCGACATGGTGAACGGTTTCCGCGGCACGAACTGGACCATGGCGACGCTGCCCGGGGAGGACCCGCGCGTCTACGAGATGATCCAGCGCGCAGACACCATGGGCGTGTTCCAGGTCGAATCACGCGCGCAGATGGCGATGCTGCCGCGCTTCAGGCCGAGGAATTTCTACGACCTCGTCATCGAAGTCGCCATCGTGCGGCCTGGACCCATCCAGGGCGACATGGTGCATCCGTACCTGCGCCGGCGTTCCGGCGAGGAGCCGGTGGAATATCCCAGCGAAGCCATCCGCTCGGTGCTGGAGCGCACGCTGGGCGTGCCCATCTTCCAGGAACAGGCCATGCAGATTGCCGTGGTCGCGGCGGGCTTCACGCCGGGCGAGGCCGACCAGCTGCGCCGCGCGATGGCGGCATGGCGCAAGCGCGGCGGCATGGAGAAGTTCGAGCGCAAGCTCATCGATGGCATGCGCGCCAACGGCTACAGCGAGCAATTCGCGCGGCAGATCTACCGCCAGCTGCAGGGTTTCGGCGAATACGGCTTCCCGGAATCGCATGCCGCGAGTTTCGCGCTGCTGGTGTACGTCTCCGCCTGGCTGAAGTGCCATGAACCGGCAGCGTTCTGCGCGGCGCTGCTGAACTCGCAGCCGATGGGCTTCTATCAGCCTTCGCAGCTGGTGCAGGACGCGCGCCGCCACGGCGTGGAAGTGCGCCCGGCGGACGTTGCGGCCAGCGACTGGGACTGCACGCTGGAACGCACCGCGACCGAGCCCGCGTTGCGGCTGGGACTGCGCCTGGTGAAGGGCTTCAACGCGGAAGCGGCGGCGCGCATCGCTGCGGCGCGCGCCAGGCAGCCTTTCCTCGATGTCACCGACCTGGTCGAGCGCGCCGGTCTGTCACGTCAGGAAGTCGACGCGCTGGCCGCAGGCGGCGCCCTGGCTTCGCTGGCCGGCAACCGCCACCGGGTGCGCTGGCAGGTGGCGGGCGTGGAAGAGGCCATGCCATTGCTCGGCCGGCCGCGCTTCCAGGAAGGCGAGCCGCTGCTGCGCGCGCCGACCGAGGCGGAGAACCTGCTGGCCGATTACGCCCGCCTTGGCCTCACGCTGGGCAGGCACCCGCTGGCCTTGCTGCGCGAGCGGCTGCGCGGACTCGGCTTTCTCACCGCCGCGGAGCTTGCCGAAACTTCCGATGGCAGTACGGTCCGGGTCGCGGGCCTGGTCATCAACCGGCAGCGGCCGGGCACCGCCAAGGGCGTGATCTTCATGACCCTGGAGGATGAAACCGGCCACGCCAATCTCATCCTGTGGCGCAAGGTCGCGGAACGGCAGCGGCGCGTCATGCTCGGCGCGCGCCTGCTGGGCGTGACCGGCGTGCTGCAGCACAAGCACGGCGTGCTGCACGTGGTGGCCGGAAGGCTGGAGGACCACAGCCGCCTGATCGGCAGCCTGCTGACGAGGTCGCGCGACTTTCATTGAGCCGGATCGAGCGCGGATAGCGCTTGTGGAGATCGGAACCTCCACGCGGGGCAGGACGCTCCGCCGACCGACAGGGAAGTCGCAGGATGTCCGCGCATCATCTTCTGCTATTCGTGCTTGGTTTTTCCTCTCACGCTGCCGTCGCCGGCATCGCAAGCGAAGCCGAGCTGCTCGCGGCAGGCAGCCGCGCCGGCGAGCTTCTATGCACGGCGGATTGCCACGTCACCGAAGCCGACGCGCATAGGCATGTCGCCGCCATGCTGTGGCAGGCCGCTGCCGCTGCGCGGCGCGAAACCGCCTGGCATGTCTATCGCCTCGCCGACGGCAGCTACACGGCGACGTGGCCGAGGGTGGGCGAGGCGGACAGCGCCAGCGTCCGGGTACCGCCGCTCGATCGGCGTCACGAGTACGTGAGCTCGGGGCATACCCATTGGGACGACGTCGAGGATTTCAGCGCCCTGGACTGGCGCTGGGTGCAGGGCAATCGGCGCACGCTGTATCTCGCGACGCGGGAAGGCGAGCTGCGCCGTCTCACGCCCCGCCAGACCCGCAGCCGCGCCCGCGGCGGGCTTGTCAGGGCGCATGAGTCGGTCGCGGTTTCGGGCCAGGGCGTCGCCCGGCTGGAAGTCGCCAGCCAATGACCCGCATTGCCGTGAATCCGGTATCCTTGCCGCTCCCTGACGGCCCGGCATTCTCCATGGATCTCGAACTGCTGCGCACCTTCGTCGAAGTCTACCGCTGCCGCCATTTCGGCAAGGCGGCGGACCGGCTGTACATCACCCAATCAGCCGTGAGCGCACGCATTCGCCAGCTGGAAAACATGCTCGGCTGCCAGCTCCTGTTGCGCGAACGCAAGCAGGTGCATCCCACCGCAGACGGCGAGCGCTTTCTGCCGCACGCAGAGAATCTCCTCAAGCAATGGGAGCGCGTCAGGCGCGACATGACCGAGTCCGCGCAAGGCGGTCCGTCGTTGCGCATTGGCGCCACGCCTGCGCTGTGGGAGGCAAAGGTGCTCGACTGGCTGGAGCGGTTCCAGCGCAATCATTCATCGCTGCGCGTGCGTGCGGCTTCCCGCGACACGCAGCTCCTGATGCCAAGGCTGGTGGAAGGCGCGCTGGATCTCGTGCTGCAGTTCGACCCGCCGCGCACCGAGGGCGTGGAGCATCGCGTGCTCGGCAGGCTCAACCTCGTGCTTGCCAGCGCCCAGCCGGAGACGTCGCTCGCCGATGCACTGGGCGAGGCTTACGTTGCCGTCGATTGGGGCGGCGGATTCGCGGCTTTCCAGGCCGAACTGGTCGAACGTTTCACGCTGACGCTGGACACCGCGCAGCTTGCGCTTGGCTGGCTGCGACGCCGCGGCGGGGCGGCTTACCTGCCGCAGGAAATCGCCGCTCGCGAGAATCTGTTTCCCGTTGCCGGCGCGCCCGAGTTCTCCCGCGAGATTCATGCAGTGTGGCGTACGCCGGAAGAACAGCGCGATCTGATCGAGAAATTCCTGCAGGTCGCTGCAGAGAGCGGAAAGGCACAATGAAAAAGCCCGGCGAGTGCCGGGCTTTTTTCTAGTCTTCGTCGAACACGTCGGTAAGCTGGTTCTTCAGCCTCTTGTTCTCCATGTAGTCTTCCACGGAGCGCCAGGAGGCACGGTTCCTGCGCATCTTCGGCTGCACGCGGCGACGATCGGCAGCCTCTTCCAGGAACTCGAAGTCTTCGCCGTCGAGATCATCTTCGATGAAATCATCGAAATCCGTGTTCTCAGTCACTCCCATTTCTCCAGGACCTCGGTGATTACCGGTAGAAAATCAGGCAGGACAATGTCCCGTTTCTTCCGGCGCTATATATCCATGTGCATCCGCCTTTTAAAACGAATTTTTTTGCTTGTTTCGATAAACACAGTGATTCGAAAACTGCACCGATGAAGAGTGCGAGAACCATCCACAACCGCAAATGAAAAAGCCCGCGTTCAACGCGGGCTTTTTCTGCCTGTGCAAGCGTTCAGGCGCCTTCTTCGCTGAGCACATTCTCCTGCGCCAGGCGTCGCAGCTCGCGGGCGCGCTTCTTGTCCTCGCGCCGCGCCTGCAGCATCAACATGCTTGGCGTGACGATGAGGGTAAGCACCGTCGCGAAGAACAGGCCGCCCGCGACTGCGGATGCCAGCTGCACCCACCATTGCGTCGAGGGCGCGCCGATGGTGACCTTGCGGTTGATGAAATCGATGCCCACGCCCAGGACCATCGGCAGCAGGCCGAGAATGGTGGTAACCGTGGTCAGCATCACCGGGCGCAGTCGCTGCGCGCCGGTGCGCAACACCGCCACGCGCGCATCCATGCCCGATTTCCTCAGGATGTTGTAGGTATCGATCAGCACGATGTTGTTGTTGACCACGATGCCCGCGAGCGCAATCAGACCGATGCCGCTCATGATCAGGCCGAACGGTTTCGCCAGGATGATGTGCCCGAGGAACACGCCGCCGGTGGAGAAGATCACCGCAGTGAGGATCAGCAGTGCCTGGTAGAAGCTGTTGAACTGCGTCACCAGCAGGATGGCGATGATGAACAGCGCGGCCAGGAAGGCCTTGCCGAGGAAGTCGGCCGCCTTCTGCTGTTCCTCGTCCTCGCCGCGGAACTTCCACTGCACCGTCGCCGGCCAGGCGTCGCGGTTCTGCATCAGGCGATCGCGCAGTTCCACGACCATGTCGGCAGGCAGGATGCCGGGCGCGGTTTCGGCCATTACGGTCACCGTGCGGCGCATGTCGGTGCGCTTGATGGTGCCGACCTTGGGTGCGGGTTCGCGGACCACGAAGTTGCTGATGGGAATGTTGCCCTCGGGGGTCGCGATGCGCAGCAGGTCGAGCTGATCGAGATTGCGCGTACCCTCAGGGAAGCGCACGCGGATGTCGATCTCGTCGTCCGCGTCATCGGGACGATACTCGCCCACCTTGATGCCGTTGGTGACGAACTGCACCAGGCCGCCGACCGTGGCGATGTCGGCGTTGAAGCGCGCCGCCTTGGCGCGATCCACCTTGATGCGCCACTCGATGCCCGGCAGCGGGCGGCTGTCCTCGATGTCGCGCAGCCCCGGCATGGATTCCATCGTGCTGCGCACGAGGTTGGCGGCGCGTTCGAGGTCATCCGGGATGCGCGAGGAGAGCTCGATCTGCACCGGCTTGCCGATGGGCGGGCCGGCCTCGGGGAAGGTGGTCTCGACCTCTATGCCGGCGATGTCCGCGCTGGCCTCGCGGATTTCCTCGAGAATCTCGACAGCCGGCTTGCGCTGCTCCCAGTCGACGAAGCGCAGGCTCAGCCGTCCGATCTGGTCCTCGCGGTTGTTGCCGCCGGAGCTCACGCGCGTGTAGACGAAACGCAGGTCATCCCTGCCGAGCACGCGCTGCTCGACTTCGCGCACCAGCGCATCCATTTCGTCGGTGGACAAGTCACCGCGCGCGTAGACATTCACGAACGCGACTTCGGGCTCGACGTCCGGGAAGAAGCCCATGCCCTTGCCGAAGGCGCCGTAGGCGGCAAAGATCGCGATCAGCGACACGATGGCCGCGATCAGGATCTTGCCCGGGTGGTGCAGCGCGCCGGACAGCACCCGCACGTAGAAACCGGTGAAGCCGTCGACGCGCTCGATGTCGCCGGTCTCCGCCAGCGCAAGACGCTGCTGGGTCCTGGCGCTTACGGCGCCGGCCTTGCCATACCAGGCGCCCAGCGTCGGCACGAAGATCAGCGCCATGAACATCGACGCCGTCAACGTCGCGATCAGCGTAAGCGGCAGGTAGCTCATGAACTCGCCGACGATGCCTGGCCAGAAGAGCAGGGGTGCGAACGCGGCGATGGTGGTCAGCGTCGAAGTGATCACCGGCCAGGCCATGCGCTGCGCCGCCTGGGCGTACGCCTGGCGCCGGTCCATGCCTTCCAGCATCTTGCGGTCGGCGTACTCGGTGACGATGATCGCGCCGTCCACCAGCATGCCGACCGCCATGATCAGCGAGAACAGCACCACGATGTTGATGGTGATGTTGCTGAGTCCAAGTGCCAGGATGGCGGCGAGGAAGGAGCCCGGAATGGCGATCGCCACCAGGCTCGCCGTGCGCACGCCGAGGATGCCGATGATCACGATCACCACCAGCAGCACCGCGGAGAGCACGTTGTTCTCGAGGTCCGTCAGCATGCTGCGGATGTCCTCGGACTTGTCGCGCGAGTAGGTCACCTTGACCTGCTCCGGCCACAGACGGCTTTCCTCGTCGACGATGGCGCGCACCGCATCCACGGTGGCGATCATGTTCTCGCCGGCGCGCTTGACCACCTCGATGCCGATGGCCGGGTCGCCGTTGATGCGCGCGTAGCTGGTCGCGTCCTTGAAGGTGCGGCGCACGGTGGCGACGTCACGGAAGCGCACCACGCGGTCGCCGTTCACCTTGATCGGCAGATTAAGCACGTCTTCCGGGTCTTCGAACACGCCGGGCACCTTCACCGGCGCGCGGCCGAGAAGATTGTTGAGGCTGCCCGCGGCGACCAGCTGGTTGTTGCGGGTGAAGATCGGATAGATGTCGGCGGGCGCAAGGCCGTAGGACTCGATCAGCAGCGGATCGACGACGACTTCGAGCACTTCCTCGCGGTCGCCGTAGATGTCCACCTGCAGCACGCCGCTGACGCCCTCGATCTTGTCCTTCAGCTCGCGCGCCAGGCGCACCAGCATGCGCTCCGGCACCGGGCCATGCAGGTTGATGACCATCATCGGGTCCATGGTCTCGAACTTGACCTCGTGGACCGTCGGCTCCTCGCTTTCCTGCGGCAGCTTGGCGCGTGCCGCATCCACCTTCTCGCGCACGTCAGCGAGCGCCTTGTCGCTGTCGATGGCACCCGCCTCGAATTCCAGCGTCACGTTCGCGCCGCCCTCGTAGGCGTTCGCGGTCATCTGCTTGAGGCCTTCGAGCGAGCGCAGCTCCTGTTCCATCGGCCGCACCAGCAGGCGCTCGGCGTCCTCCGGCGAGATGCCTTCATGCACCATGCTGACGTAGATCACCGGGATCTCGACGTCCGGTTCCGACTCCTTGGGAATGCCGAGATAGGCGATGAAGCCGGCGAGCAGGATGAACACCAGCAGGAAGATGACCGTTCGCGATCGTTCCAGCGCCGCTTCAATGATGCTGTTCATGTTCAGTCTCCCTGGGCAGGCGCAACCGTGCTGCCCGCGGCGATGGCGAAGCCGCTGGTCTCGTCACGGACGGTGCGCACCTTGTCGCCGGGCTTCACGAAGCCCTGGCCGACCGTGATGATGCGCGCCGCTTCCGGCAGGCCGGCGATCCACATGCCGTTGTTGGTGGACTTGACCACCTCGATGCGGTTGAAGCGCACCGTGCCGTCCTCGGCCACGGTCTTGATGCCGATCTCGCCGTTCTCATCGAGGGCAAGAATCGAGGGCGAGATGCGATGCGCGAAGGTCTGTCCCGCCGGCACGTGCACCTGCGCGGTGATGCCTGCGGGCAGGCTGCGCTCCGGGTTCGGCACTTCCAGCTCCACGCGGAAGGTGCGGGTCGCTTCGTCCGCCACCGGGGCGATGTAACGGATGCGCCCTTCGACGCGCTCGCCGGTGACCAGCTCGGCGATGGCCGTGCTGCCGGGCACGAGATTGGCGCGCTCGGTTTCCGTGATGCTGCCGCTGACGATCAGCGTGTCGATGTCGACGAACACCGCCACCGGGTCGCCGGCCGCCACGTAGTCACCGACTTCCACCAGCCGCTCCTGCAGGGCGCCATTGAAGGGCGCGCGGATGCGGGTGTTGGCAAGGTCCACTTCCATGCGGCGCAGCTCCGCTCTCGCGGCCTCGTACTGCGCGCGCGCTGCGGCCAGCCGCGTCTCGGAAACATAGCTTTCGTTCTTGAGCTGCTTTTCCGCCTCGTAGCTCAGGCGCGCCGATTCCGCCTCGGCGCGGGCACGGGCAAGCTGCGCCTCGCGGTCGCGCACGTCCAGCACGACCAGGTCGCCGCCGGCCTCGACATAGCTGCCTTCCGCGGCCGGCACGGCAACCACCCGGCCGCCGGTTTCGGCCTTGAGCGTCACCAAGCGCGCCGGTTCGGTGCGTCCGTAGACATCGATGACGCGATCAACCAGTTCGGCGCGCTGATCGACGACGCGCACCTGCGGCACCGTCTGCTCGGCTTCGCCGGCGGCCTGCTGTTCTTCCGCCGGTTCGGCCGAGAACGCGCCGCTCATCATCCACAGGACGACCAGCAGGGTGATGGCGCCGGCGATCAGCCAGGGATTGCTCTTGAATTTCTCGATGATTTTCATGGGTCACGTACCGGAGTATTGAAGATCGGAAGATGTGTTGGCCTGCGCCTCGCGCGCCAGGGCCGGGCCGTTTTTCTGGATGAAATCGCGGTGGGCGCGCAGCGTGTGCAGCGCCAGCTCGACCTCGAAACGCTGCCCGGGCTCCAGCCCGCAGTCCTCGGCGCCAAGGCGCGCCAGCATGTTTTCTATTTCCTCGATGGTGCGGTTCACGTCGCTGAGACGCTCGTCGATCAGCTCCCCCACGCGCCTGGCCGGCAGCAGGTGGGCGAAGTGCAGCAGGGCATAGAACTCGGAGCGGATGCGATGGCGCGGCGGGGTTGCCTGCAGCGTGGCGAGAAGCCGCTCGCGGCCGGCCTCGGTGAGCGCGTAGACTTTGCGGTCCGGGCGGTTCGGCTGGCTTTCCTCCCGGCATACCACCAGGCCTTCCCGCGCGAGCTGGGTGAGTGCGGGATAGATCGAGCCGAAGCTCGCGACATAGAAGTAGCTGAACACCTGCTCGAACTGCTTCTTGATGTCGTAGCCGCTCGCTTCGCCCTGCGTGAGGACGCCGAGGCACAGCGTTTTTACGTCCAGGGTCATGGCTTGGAGGTCCGGCCGGAAAGTGCGCGATGGTATATCGGTTCGATATATGACGCAACTGCGCAAAACCCCCCAGGAACGCAGGATCGGAGGGTCCGCAACGATGATTTTTCAAAGGCAGATCACGGTGGCCACGCGGGGCCGGGGAACCGTGGCGATCACCGAGGAAGTGCGGGACGTGGTGCGCGAAAGCGGCGTGCGTGACGGCCTCTGCAACATCTTCATCCAGCACACCAGCGCGTCGCTGTTGCTTACCGAGAATGCCGACCCTGACGTGCGGCGCGACCTCGAGACCTTCCTGGGGCGGCTGGTGCCGGATGGCGACCCTGCCTACCGGCACGATGCCGAAGGGCCCGACGACATGGCCGCGCATGTACGCACCATGCTCACCGAGTCATCGCTGACCGTGCCGATCCGCGACGGCACATTGGCGCTGGGCACCTGGCAGGGGATCTTCGTATGGGAGCACCGTCACGCCGCGCATCGGCGGCAGGTCATCGTCACGGTCCAGGGCTGAGCAGTTTCGCCGCCCGTTCGGCGAGATCGATGTGGCGGCCGATGCGGAAGTCGGCACGCACCGCTTCGCGGATCATGCCGTTCACGTCGATGAGATAGGTAGTGCGGCGCACGCCGAAGCCGAACGGGCCGTCGCAGCCGTAACGCCGGGTTACATCCTTGTTCTCGTCGGAAAGCAGCGTGAAGGGCAGGTCGTAATGCTCGCGGAAGCGGTGGTGGGATTCCGGTGACTGCGGGCTGATGCCCGCGATCACCAGGCCTGCCGCGGACAGCAGCGGGAAGCGATCACGCAGCTCGCAGGCCTCGCGGGTGCAGCCGGGCGTGAAATCCGCGGGATAGAAGTAGAGCAGCACCGGCCCGCCGGTGAGCAGCGAGGCGAGGCTGGTTTCCCTGCCGGCGTCGTCCGGTAGCGTGAAGGGCGGGGCAGGGGATCCAGGCTGCAACATCAACGCTGCATCCTGAAGTCGACTTCCAGCATCTCGTAATGCGCGTCCTTCATGCCGAGCGCGCGGTAAATCTCGGCGGCGCGGCGATTGTCGCGGTCCACGTACAGGCGCATGCCGCAGACGGTCGGATCGTTGCTGGCGAGCGCATGCAGATGGCGGTAGAGCGCGCCGAAGACGCTTTCGCCACGGTGGTTGGGCGTCACGTACACGCTCTGAATCCACCAGAAGGTGCCGTTGCGCCAATCGGACCATTCGTACGTGACCAGCGTCTGGCCCAGCACCTCGCCGTCTTCCTCGGCCAGGTAATAGACGCCCTTGTTGCGGTCGCGCAGCAGGGCCTCGACCCCCGCGCGCAGCAGCGCCTCGTCGAGCTCGCGGCTCTCGGTCTCGCGCGCCAGCGCAAGGTTGTAGCGGACGATGACGTCGATGTCGGCGGGCGTGGCCTCGCGGATCTTGATGTTCATGGCGGCTCCGGGTTGCGTCGCGCGAAGGGTAACGCGGCAGGGGCCTTTCCTGCCAGCGCGGGATATGGTCACCCCGAAAAACCGGTGCTACAATGCGCGCCTTTCCGGGCACCCTGCCCGGGAACGTGGGGCGGTAGCTCAGCTGGGAGAGCGTCGCGTTCGCAATGCGAAGGTCGGGAGTTCGATCCTCCTCCGCTCCACCAAATCCTTGAAGGCCTCGCTTCGGCGGGGCCTTTTTGTTTCCGCGAACGCGACGCTGGCGTCGCATTCGCCATCGTCAATGCGGGGGGGAAGGCCGGGAGTTCGATCCTCCTCCGCTCCACCAAATCCTTGAGGGCCTCGCTTCGGCGGGGCCTTTTGTTTTTTGTTTTGCGAACGCGACGCTGGCGTCGCACTGCGCGTCCGCGGTTAACCCTGCGGGTTGCGGCGTTGCTGCGAAAGATCGATAGTCGTCACGTTGCGATTCTTTGGGGGGA
>JAJUFS010000126.1 GCA_029263725.1 Gammaproteobacteria bacterium
GAGATCCTCGAGAAGGAAGGCGTCGAGGTCATGCAGGAAGGCTGCCTGTCCGTGCCCGATGTCTACGAGAACGTGCAGCGCGCCGAGCGCGTGAAGGTGCGCTACCTCGACCGCGACGGCAACACCGTCGAACGCGAAGCCGACGGCCTGCTCGCGGTCTGCATCCAGCACGAGATCGACCACCTCGACGGCAAGCTGTTCGTCGACTACCTCTCCGATCTCAAGCGCACCCGCATCCGCAAGAAGCTGGAGAAGCAGCAGCGCCTGGGTACGACGCCGGCGCGTTCCGTATCCAGTCTCTGACCGGCCGCGCCTTGCGCATCGTCTTTGCCGGCACCCCCGACTTTGCCGTGCCCGCGCTCGACGCGCTCGTCGACGCGGGTCATGCCATCGTGGCCGTCTACACCCAGCCGGACCGTCCCGCCGGGCGCGGCCGCAAGCTCGTCGCCTCGCCGGTGAAGCAGCGCGCGCTCGAACTCGGCATTCCCGTCGAACAGCCCGAATCCCTGAAGACGCCGGAGGCGCAGCAACGGCTGCGCGAATACGCCCCCGAGGTCATGGTCGTGGTCGCCTACGGCCTGCTGCTGCCGCAGGCAGTGCTCGACATTCCCGCGCGCGGCTGCCTGAACATCCACGCCTCGCTGCTGCCGCGCTGGCGGGGTGCGGCGCCGATCCAGCGCGCCATCGAGGCCGGCGATGCGGAAAGCGGCGTGTGCATCATGCAGATGGAACGCGGCCTGGACACGGGTCCGGTACTGCTGGAGAAGCGCCTCAACATCGGCGAGCGCGAGACCGGCGGCGAACTGCATGACCGGCTGGCAAGGCTCGGCGCCGAAGCCATCGTCGAGACGCTGGCGCAGCTGGATGCGCTCACGCCGCGCCCGCAGGACGACGTGCAGGCCACCTATGCCCGCAAGCTGGAGAAACATGAAGCGCGCATCGACTGGAACGAGGCGGCCATCGACATCGAGCGCCGCGTGCGCGCCTTCAATCCCTGGCCGGTGGCGTTCACCACGCTGGATGGCCAGCCGCTGCGCATCTGGCGGGCGGAAGCGACGGCAGGCGCGGGCCACCCGGGAACGGTGATCGCCGCCGCCAATGCCGGCATCGACGTCGCGACCGGGGACGGCGCGCTGCGCATCCTCGAACTGCAACCGGCCGGCAAGCGCGTGCTCACCGCCGCCCAGTTCCTCAACGGTCACCGGCTTGCCGCCGGCGCGAAACTTGGAGACTGACATGCCCGGCAGCGCTCGTGCCGCCGCCGCGCGCGGCATCGCCCGCGTCATCCAGGGCGGCTCGCTGAATGACTTCCTGCCCGCGATCCTCGCCAACGTATCCGAGCCCGCCGACCGCAGCCTGGTGCAGGAGATGGTCTACGGCAGCCTGCGCTACGCGCCGCGGCTGGAATTCCTCATTTCCCTGCTGCTGGAGCGGCCGGTGCGCAAGCGCGAGCCGCGCATCCACGCGCTGCTGATGGTCGGCCTGTACCAGCTGCTTTACATGCGCATCCCCGCGCACGCCGCCGTCGCCGAGACGGTGGAAGCCGCGCGCCTGATGAAGAAGCCCTGGGCGGTCGGGCTGACCAATGCCGTCCTGCGCCGCTTCCAGCGCGAGCAGGACGCATTGCTGGAACGCGTCGACGCGCATCCGGTCGGCGGCAGCGCGCATCCGGACTGGCTGCTGGAGATATTGAAGGCCGACTGGCCGGAGGACTGGCCGGCGATCATCGCCGCCAACAACGAGCGGCCGCCGATGACCCTGCGGGTGAATCGCCGCCACCAGTCGAGGGACGCCTATCTCGCCGAGCTCGAGGAGGCGGCAATCGCCGCGACCGCGCATCCCTTCGCCGCGGATGGCATCGAACTCGAGGCCGCCCTGGACGTGCACCAGCTGCCCGGCTTCGCCGACGGCCGCGTCTCGGTGCAGGATGCCGCCGCGCAGCTCGCCGCCGACCTCATGCAGGCCGAACCCGGGCACCGCGTGCTGGACGCCTGCGCCGCGCCAGGCGGCAAGACCGCGCACCTGCTGGAGCGCGCGAACTACCGGCGCTTCGTCGCCGTGGACCGCGACGAGACCCGGCTGGACCGGGTGGCGGAAAACCTCGCCCGCCTGAACCTTTCCGCGGAACTGGTGCACGGGGATGCGGCGAAACCGGATGGCTGGTGGGACGGCGAGCCGTTCGATCGCATTCTGGTGGACGCGCCGTGTTCCGCCACCGGCGTGATCCGCCGCCATCCTGACATCAAGCTGCTCAGGCGGAAGAAGGACATCGACAGCCTCGCCGGCCTGCAGGCGCGCATTCTCGACCAGCTCTGGCCGCTGCTCGCCCCGGGCGGGCGGCTGGTCTACGCCACCTGCTCGGTGCTGGCGCGCGAGAATGCCGAGCAGGTCGCCAATTTCATTCGCCGCCACGACGACGCCATCGCCGCGCCGATTGCCGCCGACTGTGGCCGGCCTTCAGGTTTCGGCCGCCAGATCCTGCCGGGCGAGGCGGGCATGGACGGCTTCTTCTACTCCGTGCTCACCAGGCACTGATCACTCCGCGGGCAGCAGGCGCTCGCCCTCGAAGATCAGCCCGCCGCCGTTGAAATCCTCCTGCGTCAGCCGCTGCATCAGCCGCAGCGCGCGCCGCTCCGGATCGGGGAAAACGCCGTCGGGACGGCGCTGGATGGCGGAGAGAATCCTGCCTTCCACGAACCTGCCCTCGGCGTCCAGGGTCGCTTCCAGCACCGGCGCGAGCCCGTTGAGGCCGTTGATGTTGATGCCCCAGTGGGTGGCGAAGTTGCCGAGGCTGTAGGCGATCAGCCGGCCGCGGTAGAGCTCCAGCCCGCGCGGCACGTGTGGGCCGTGGCCGATGACGAGGTCCGCCCCGGCGTCGATGACGGCGCGCGAAAAGCGCCGCAGGTCGCCGCGCTGCTCGCCGTGGAAGATTTCCATGCCTTCGGGAACATGCACGTAATCCGCGCCTTCCGCGCCACCGTGGAAGGAGACGATGACGAGGTCATGGCCGATGGCGAGCCCCGCGACCAGGTGGGCCGCGCCCTCGATGTCGTTGAGCGGCCAGGAGCCGAGGTTGGGCGCGAAGCCGACCACGGCGATGCGATGGCCCTGCACCGTCAGGCTGGCGATGTCGCCCTCGCGGCCGGTGGTGGCAATACCCGCGGCATGCAGCGCCGCCATGCTGGCGCTGCGGCCGGTCTCGCCGAAGTCGCGGGCGTGGTTGTTGGCGAGGCTCGCGACATCGAAACCGGCGTCCGCCAGCGTGAAGGCGTAGCGCGCCGGCGAGCGGAACAGGTAGCAGAGCCGGGGGTTGTTGCAGAACTTCTCCGGTTCGCCGCCATCCATGAGCACGCCTTCGACATTGCCGAAGGTGAGATCAGCATCGCGCAGCCAGTCCGCGACCGGCGCCAGCAGGCCGCGGCCGTCATCGGGCGGCAGCCGGTCGTCGGGAAAGTCGGTGCCGAGCATGATGTCGCCGACCGCGCGGATGCGCAGTTCCGCCGACTTGTACGCCGCGGGCGGCGCCGGTTGCTGCGCGGGTGGCATGGGAGCCTGCGTGGCGCAGGCGCCGAGCAGCAGCGCCGCGGCAAGGAGAAGTCTCTTCATTCGCCGAGCCGGATGACCAGCGCCTGGATGTTGTGCTGGGCGAGCCGTTCGCGCGCCGCGTTCAGGCGGTCGAGGTTTTCGAACGGGCCGATGCGCACTCGGTGCCAGGTCTGGTCGCGGTCTATGGTCACGGTCTGCACGCTGGACTCGATGCCGGCCAGCGCGAGCGTGGCGCGCAGCTTGTCGGCGTCGGCAGCGTTGCGGAAGGACCCGGCCTGCAGCACGTAGGTGCCCGGCTTGTCGACCTTGCCGACCTCGCCGGAGCGCTGCACTTCCTGGTCCTGCTCCGGCACCACCACCTCGAAGTTCGGCAGCATCTGGTAGAAGTCGAAGCGCGGCTTTTTTTCTTCCGCCGCCGGCTGCTGCGTTTGCTGTCGCGGTGGCGTTTCCGCAACGCGCGGCTCGGCCTTGCGGTCCGGCACGCCGATCTGCAACAGCACGGCGGTGCCGAAGCCGGCCGCGAAACCCGCCACCAGTCCGAGCAGGCCCGAGGAGACGCGCGACTCGCTGCGCGGCCCCCGGGCGGCATGCTTGTAATCGCGAGCCATTACATGCTCTCCGGCGCACTCACGCCGAGCAGGCCGAGCCCGTTGCGGATCACCTGCGCCGCCGCCTCGGCGAGCGCGACGCGCGCGTTGCGGATGGTCTCGTCCTCCACCAGGAACTTCTGCGCGTGATACCAGGTGTGGAAGGCGGTGGCGACGTCGTTGAGATACACCGCGACGAGATGCGGTTCCAGGTTGCGCGCCGCGCTTTCCACGGTCTCCGGGAAGCGGCTCAGCGCCACCATCATCGCCTGCTCGTGCTCGCTGTCGAGCTTCTCCAGCGCGGCGATGCCGGCGGCGCGATCGTAGGCCATGCCGCGCTCGCTCATCTCGCGCAGCACGCTGGCGACACGCGCATGTGCGTACTGGATGTAGTACACGGGGTTTTCGTTGCTGCGCTTCAGGGCGAGATCGATGTCGAAGACGAGCTGCGAATCCGGCTTGCGCGAGATCAGGAAATAGCGCGTCGCGTCGCGGCCGACCTCGTCGATGAGATCGCGCAGCGTGACGTAGGAGCCGGCGCGCGTGGACATCGAGACCTTCTCGGTGCCGCGGAACAGGCTGACGAACTGCACCAGCGCCACGTCGAGGGCGTCGGCGTCGAGGTCGAGGGCCTGCAGGGCGCCCTTGACGCGCGCGATGTAGCCGTGGTGGTCGGCGCCCCAGATGTCGACAATGCGCGTGAAGCCGCGCTCGAACTTGTTGGCGTGGTAGGCGATGTCGGAGGCGAAGTAGGTGTAAAGCCCGTTCTCGCGCTGCACGACGCGGTCCTTCTCGTCGCCGAAGGCGGTGGAGCGGAACCACTTCGCGCCGTCCTGCACGTAGATGTGGCCGCGCTTCTCGAGCTCGGCGACCGCGCGCTCGACGAGCCCGGTGTCGAAGAGGCTCTTCTCCGAGAACCATTTGTCGAAATGCACGCCGAACTCGTGCAGGTCGTCGCGGCAGTCGCCC
>JAJUFS010000169.1 GCA_029263725.1 Gammaproteobacteria bacterium
CGCGAATGGATCGATGACGGCCTGCTGACGCTGTTCTTCTTCGTCGTCGGCCTGGAGATCAAGCGCGAGTTCACCGTGGGGCATCTCGCGAGCCGGCGCGCCGCGGCATTGCCCATCGCCGCCGCCGTCGGCGGCATGGTCGTGCCAGCTGCGCTTTATGTGCTCCTTGTGGGCGGCGGCAACGCCTGGTCGCATGGCTGGGGCGTGCCGATAGCCACCGACACCGCTTTCGCCATCGCGCTCATTGCCGTGCTCGGCCGGCGCGTGCCCATCGAGCTGCGCATCTTTCTCACCGCCGCAGCCATCGTCGATGACATCGGCGCGATACTCGTGATCGCGATGTTCTATTCCACGCAGCTCGACCTCGTCAGCCTGCTGATGGCGCTGGTCGTCGTGGCGGGGCTGGCGCTGCTCAACTGGGCGCACGTGTATCGCGCGGGGCCTTACCTCGCACTTGGCCTGCTGCTGTGGCTGTACGTGCATGTCGGCGGGTTGCATCCCACGCTCGCCGGCGTGGTGCTGGCCATGTTCATCCCGACGCGGCCGCCGCCGGATTACCGCACGCTGTCCATACAGGCCGACGTGATTCTTTCCGCGGAAGCGGAGCGCGGCGGCGAAGCCTTGCGCCGTGGTCCCTCCGAATCCGCGTTGCGGGCGCTGGATGACATTCACAACCGCCTGGAATCGCCTGCCGACCGCATGCTGCGCCACGCCGGCCCGCGCTCGAGTTACGTGATCCTGCCGCTGTTCGCGCTCGCCAACGCCGGTGTGGTCGTCGACACGCAGGCCTTCGTCTCGCACGCGCCGCTCATGCTCGGCATCATCGCCGGGCTTTCCGTCGGCAAGCCCGTGGGCATCGTGCTCGCGGCCTGGCTGTCGGTACGGCTTGGACTCGCGACAAAGCCCGGCGCCTACGACTGGCTGCAGCTTGCAGGCGCGGGCATGCTCGCCGGCATCGGCTTCACCATGTCGCTGTTCATCGCCGGGCAGGCTTACGCGACGTCGGAGGATTTCGCCGCCGCCAAGATTGCGGTCTTCAGCGCCTCGCTGCTGGCGGCGCTGGCAGGCACCCTGCTGCTGTGGGTCGCGGGAAAGGATGGTGAGAGGTGAGACGTGAGACGACCCTCGGGTAGAAGGGAGAAGGTAGAAGAGGGAAGGGGCGCGAATCTTCTCCCTTCTTCCTTCTTCCTTCTTCCCGCTAGGCCTGCCGCTGCTCGAGTTCCCTGCGCAGCCGTTCTTCCTTCTCGCGCAGCTCCGGCGTCATCACCTCGTCGAAGTCCTCGGTCTCGAAGATCTGGCGAATCTCGACTTCGGTGCCGCCATCGAAGGGCGCCTTCTTCACCCACTCGATGGCTTCCTGCATCGATCCGGCCTGCCAGATCCAGAAGCCCGCGACCAGCTCCTTGCTCTCCGTTAACGGACCGTCGATGACGGTGCGCTTGCTGCCCTCGAAGCGCACGCGCGCTCCGCGTGAGCTGGGATGCAGGCCTTCTCCGGCCAGCATCACGCCGGCCTTCGCCAGTTCCTCGTTGTATTTCATCATGGCGGCGAGCAGCTCCTCGCTGGGCATCACGCCGGCTTCCGAGTCCTGGTCGGCCTTGACGATGATCATGAATCGCATGGTGTCTTCCTCTTTTGCTGGTTTGCGGTTGGCAGGATGTCCTGCCGCTTGTGGATACGACGAGCCAGCCGCCCGGATTTCGACATCAGGAACATGTTTTTGATGATTGACGATGGCGCGGTGTAAGCTCCGCTGCATGAACCGGCGGGAATTCATCTGCGTGCTTGGCGCCAGCGCATTTGCCTGCTTCTTGCCGGTGAGGCTGGCCGCGGGAGGGGAAAGCAAGATGCATGGCCTGATCGGAAAGATGCGCGCCGTCGAGGGCAGGCGCGACGAACTCATCGCCATCCTGCTGGAGGGCGTTGCCGGCATGCCGGGCTGCCTGAGCTACGTGGTGGCGAAGGATCCCGCGGATGCCGACGCGATCTGGATCACCGAGGTCTGGGACAGCGAGGAAAGCCACAAGGCCTCGCTCGCGCTGCCCTCGGTGAAGGACGCCATCAGCCGGGGCAGGCCGCTGATCGCGGGTTTCGACTCGCACGTGGTGACCGAGCCCGTCGGCGGGCACGGTCTCACGGCATCAGCAGCGCCTTGATGGCGCGCCGCTCGTCCATGGCGCGATAGGCGTCCGCGACCTCGGCGAGCGGCAGGGTGAGGTCGAACACCTTGCCCGGGGTGACGCGGCCTTCGTTCACCATGTCGATGAGCTGGGGCAGGTAGCGGCGCACCGGAGCCGGGCCGCCGTGCAGGTGAACGTGGGTGAAGAACAGCCTGCCGCCATCCAGCCGCACGCCGTGCGGCAGGCCGACGTAGCTGACATAACCGCCGGGCCGGGTCGCGCGTATCGCCTGCAGCATGGATTCCTGCGTGCCCACGCATTCCAGCGTCGAATCCGCGCCGACGCCTTTCGTCAGTTCCTTGATGCGTTCCACGCCTTCCTCGCCGCGTTCGGCGACGATGTCGGTCGCGCCGAACTCGCGGGCGAGTTTCTGTCGCGGTTCGTGGCGGCTCATGATGATGATGCGCTCCGCGCCCATCTCCCTTGCCGAGAGCACGCCGAGCAGACCCACCGCGCCGTCGCCGACCACCACCACGGTGTTGCCCGGCTTCACCCGCGCGGCATCGGCCGCGAACCAGCCGGTGCCGAACACGTCCGAAGTCGTCAGCAGGCTGGGCAGCATGTCGTCGGAAGGCTTTTCAATGGTCGCAACCAGCGTGCCGTCGGCATGCGGCACGCGCAGGTATTGCGCCTGCGCGCCGGCGATGGGTTGCACCTGCCGGCAGGAAGTCTGGTAACCGTTGAGGCAATGCGGGCAGGTGTTGTCGGAGGCGAAGAACGAGCCCACCACGAACTGTCCCGGCCGGATCGTCTTCACCTCGCGGCCGACGTCTTCCACGAAGCCGCAGTACTCATGGCCGATGGGAACGGGTTCGTTGATATCCCGATAGCCGCGGTAGGGCCACAGATCGGAGCCGCACACGCAGGTGGCGGCGATGCGGATGATGGCGTCGGTGGGTTCGAGGATCGCGGGATCGTCCAGCGTTTCCGAGCGAATGTCGCCCTTGCCGTAAAGCAGCGTGCCGCGCATGGTGTTCTCCAGTTCCGGACCGTGCGTTCAATGTGCGGCCCGGTGGC
>JAJUFS010000069.1 GCA_029263725.1 Gammaproteobacteria bacterium
CACGCGCCGTGCCTGCTGGATGATCGGTTCGCCCGCGGGCGTCACCACCACGTCGCCGGCGCGCCGTTCGAACAGCACCACGCCAAGCTCCTCTTCCAGCTTCTTCACGCCGACGCTGAGCGTGGGCTGCGAGACGAAGCAGGCCCGGGCGGCACGGCCGAAGTGGCGTTCCCGGGCAACGGCGACGATGTAGCGGAGTTCGGTGAGAGTCATAGCGGCATTCTATCAGCCGCAGGCTTTCCTTCAGGAAAAAACTGACGGAATAGCGCGGCGCGGAAGAATTTCCACGTTTTGACCGATGGTGCAACCGGGCTCGACCCGGAGGATTGCCCACTACCACAACGTGCGCGCGCCCACCGAGGGCCGGCAGGAAGGCAGCGATGGTCAGTGTTCATGAATCGACTCTCACCCGGTCGCGGATGTTCGCGCTGGAGCGCAACGACGTGCCGCAGGCGGCAGGCTACCGCGCGGACGTGCGTCATCATCGTTGCGCCTGGGCGGTGAACGGCGCCGACACCACCTACCTGCGCTACCACGACAACGAGTGGGGCGTGCCCTGCTACGACGACCGGCAACTGTTCGAGACCCTGCTGCTGGAAACCGCCCGCGTCGGCCTGTCCTGCCCCGCCATCCTGCGCAAGCGCGGCAGCTACCGCGTCGCCTTCGAGGACTTCGATCCGGCCAGGGTCGCGGCCTTCAGCGACGCGCGCGCGGAAAAGCTGCTGCGGACCGGCGGCATCGTGCGCCACCGCCAGAAGGTCATGGCGGCGATCAACAACGCCCGCCGCTTCCTCGAGGTGCAGCAGGAGTTCGGCAGCTTCGCCACCTACCTGTGGCACTTCGTGGACGGCCGCCCGGTGCAGAACCGCTTCCTGCGGCTGGAGGAGGTGCCGGCGCGCACCGTGCTCTCGGACACCGTCTCGCGCGACATGCGCTCGCGCGGCTTCCGCTACGTCGGCAGCCGCACGGTGTACGCCTATCTGCAGGCCACCGGCGTGGTGAACGATCACCTGGCGGGCTGCTTCCGGCACGCCTGCGTGATGCAGCTCGCCGATCCCTCGCGCATCCGTCCCGCCCTCGGCTGAAATCCGTTCTCGCTTTCCGGGCGATCACTTATCATCGCCGCGGGGACTACGCGCGCAGGAAAACGCATGCCGAAGCAGCGCAGCCAGCCATTCGCGTTCCAGCCGGGACGGAAGCTGGCCAACAAGTATGAAGTCGAGGAACTGCTGGGCCGCGGCTGGGAGGGCGAGGTCTACCGCGTGCGCGAACTGACTACCGGGCTGCAGCGCGCCGCCAAGTTCTACTACCCGGAGCGCAATCCCGGCGACAAGGCGATCACGTACTACGCGCAGAAGCTCGACAAGCTGCGCCGCTGCGACATCATGATCCCCTACCTCACCCACGACGCCATCCAGTTCCGCAGGCAGACCGTGCGCTTCCTGGTCTCGGAGCTGGTGGAAGGCCAGGTGCTCACCGAGTTCCTCAGGCAGCAGCCGCGCAGGCGGCTGACGCCGTTCGAAGGCCTGCACTTTCTCTATGCGCTCGCGCGCGGCATGGAGCAGGTGCACCAGCAGAAGGACTATCACGGCGACCTGCACAGCGGGAACATCATCATCAGCCGCCACGGCATCGGCTTCCGCCTGAAGCTGATCGACATCTATCGCTGGCACGGCCCGACCAGCGAGAACATCAGCGAGGATGTCTACGACATGGTGCGGCTGTTCTACGAAGCCATCGGCGGGCGAGCGGAATATTCGAAGCAGCGCCCCGAGATCAAGTCGATCTGCCGCGGCATGCGGCGCGACCTGATACGCAGGAAGTTCCGCACGGCCGGGCAGCTGCGCGCCTACCTCGAGAACATGGAGTGGCAGGGGCCGTAGCCGGGATCAGTTCCTGCGGAAGATTTCCGCTTCCTCGCGGAAGGTCTTGAACTCCAGCGCGTTGCCGGAAGGGTCGCGGACGAAGAAGGTGCCCTGTTCGCCGGGCAGGCCCGCGAAGCGCACGTAAGGCTCGATGAGGAATTCCACGTTCGCGGCGCGCAGCCGCTCCGCCAGCGCTTCCCAGTCGTTCCATTCCAGGATCAGCCCGAAATGCCGCACCGGCACGGCCTTGCCGTCCACGCCGTTGGTGGCAATCCGCTCGCCGGCATCGACGAGGTGCGCGGAAACCTGGTGGCCGAAGAAATCGAAATCGATCCAGCGCTCCGCCTCGCGGCCCGGCCGGCAGCCGAGCACGTCGACGAAGAAGCGCCGCGTGGCCGCGATGTCGGTGACGGGAAACGCGAGATGGAAGCGCGGCCGCGTCATGCGCCGTCCCCGTCCAGCCACTCGCGCGGCCGCGCAAGGACTTCGTGCAGCTTCGCCTCCGGCGTGCCGGGCTCGGGCGCGTAGCCGTATTCCCAGCGCACCAGCGGCGGCAATGACATCAGGATGGATTCGGTGCGGCCGCCGGACTGCAGGCCGAACAAGGTACCGCGGTCCCAGACCAGGTTGAATTCCACGTAGCGGCCGCGGCGGTAGAGCTGGAACTCGCGCTCGCGCTCGCCGAAGGGCGTGTCCCTGCGGCGCGCGACGATGGGCGCATAGGCGCGCATGAAGCTTTCGCCGACGGCACGGGTGAGTTCAAAAGCGTGCGGCTCGCTGTAGTCGTCGTAGAACAGTCCGCCGATGCCGCGCGCCTCGCTGCGGTGCTTCAGCCAGAAGTACTCGTCGCACCAGCGCTTGAAGCGCGGGTAGATGCTGTTACCGAAGGGCGCGACGGCGTCATGCGCGACGCGGTGCCAGTGGCGCGCGTCTTCCTCGAACAGGTAACAGGGCGTCAGATCATAGCCGCCGCCGAACCAGCCGACCGCATCCTCGCCGCTGCCGGCCTGGAAGTAACGCACGTTCATGTGCGTGGTCGGCACGTAGGGATTGCGCGGATGGAACACCAGCGACACGCCCATGGCCTGCCAGTGCCTGCCGGCGAGATGCGGGCGATGCGCGGTGGCGGAAGGCGGCAGGGAATCGCCGCTGACGTGCGAGAAGTTCACCCCCGCCTGTTCGAAGATGGCGCCATCCTGCAGCACCCGGCTTTCGCCGCCGCCGCCCGCCTCGCGCGTCCAGGCGTCGCGGCGGAACTGCGCGCGGCCGTCGATCTGCTCGACTTCATGGGTGATCGCGTCCTGCAGGGAACGCAGCCAGTCGTGGATTTCCTTCGGATCGTGGTGCATGTCAGCTTCCGGGGCGAAGGATTTCGCCGGTGAGAAGATCGCGGATCTCGCTGGGCCGTTCGCGGCCGCCCAGCGGGCCTTCCAGCACCGGGATGCCGGGGAAATATTCTTCCACCGTCTCCGGCGTCCGGGCGGGCGCATCCCCCGAACGGTTGGCGCTGCTCGAGACCAGCGGCTTGCCGGCCACGCGGCACAGCTCCGCCATCGCGGGATGATCGGTCACGCGCAGCGCCACCTTGTCATGGCGGCCGCGTATCCACGGCGGCACGTGCTCGTTCGCGGGCACCAGCCAGGTGACCGGGCCGGGCCAGCTTGCGGCCAGGATTTCCTGCCGGTCGCGCGGCAGGCCGCGCAGCAACGAGGTGAACTGGTAGGCGCCGCCGGCGACCAGGATCAGGCCCTGTGCGGCGTCGCGTTCCTTCATGGCCAGCAGGCGACGCACCGCGGCTTCGTTCCAGGGATCGCAGCTCAGGCCATAGACCGCTTCCGTCGGGCAGGCGACCACGCCGCCGCTGCGGATGGTTTCGAAGGCCGCGGCGACGTCGACGAGCGGCATGATCAGGATTCGGTGGTCTTCTTCTTGCGGGCGGCAGTCTTCTTCTTTTTCTTTGCCGCGGTCTTCTTCTTTTTCTTCGCCGGCGCCTTCTTCTTCGCAGGCGCCTTCTTCGCCGGAGCCTTCTCGGCCTTCTTCGCCGCCGCCTTCCTGCCGCCGCGCCGCGGGCGCACCGGCGCCTCGGCCAGCAGCTTGCGGCAGTCGGGAAGCGTCAGCGATTTCGGATCGACATCCTTCGGCACCTTGGCATTGCGTTCGCCGTCGGTGACGTAGGGGCCGAAGCGGCCGTTCAGCACCTGGATGCCCTCCTCGGCGAAGTCATGCACGATGCGGTTGGCATCGGCTTCCTTCTTGGCGGCGACCACTTCCAGCGCACGCTCGCGGGTGATGGTGTACGGATCGTCCTCCTTCAGCGAGGCGTACTTGCTGCCGTACTTCACGTACGGCCCGAAGCGGCCGATGTTCACCACCAGCTTCTCGCCTTCCGGCGTCTCGCCGAGCTCGCGCGGCAGGTTGAACAGGTACAGCGCCTCTTCCAGGGTGATCTGGTCCATCTTCTGGCCGGGACGCAGCCCCGCGAACTTCGGCTTTTCCTCGTCGTCCTTGGTGCCGATCTGCACGAACGGCCCGAAGCGGCCCATGCGCACGCTCACCGGCCGGCCGGACTTGGGATCAATGCCGAGCTCGCGCGCCTGCGCGACTTCCTCGCGGCTGACCGAGGATTCCTTGTGTTCCACGAGCTCCTTGAAGGGCTCCCAGAACTTCTTCATCAGCGGAACCCAGTCCTGCTCGCCGCGCGCCACGGCATCGAGCTCGTCCTCGAGCCGCGCGGTGAAGTCGTAGTCCACGTAGCGCGTGAAATGGTCGGTGAGGAAGCGGTTGACGATGCGGCCGACGTCGGTGGGCACGAAGCGGCGGTTGTCCATCTCCACGTACTCGCGCTGCTGCAGCGTCGAGATGATGGTGGCGTAGGTGGACGGCCGGCCGATGCCGTGCTCTTCCAGCGTCTTGACGAGGCTTGCTTCCGAGTAGCGCGGCGGCGGCTCGGTGAAGTGCTGGGCGGTGTCGACGCCGTCGAAGGCCACCTTGTCGCCCTCGTTCAGCTCCGGCAGCGAGCGGTCATCCTCGTCCTCGGCCCTGGCGTCGTCCACGCCTTCCTGGTAGACGGCGATGAAGCCCGGCTTGACCAGCGTCGAGCCGGTGGCGCGGAAGGCATTGCCGTTGCCGGCATCGATCTCGGCGGCCACGGTGTCGTACAGCGCGTGCACCATCTGGCAGGCGATGGTGCGCTTCCAGATGAGGTCGTAGAGCCGGTACTGGTCGGGCGTGAGATGCCGCTTCACCGCCTCGGGCGTGATGCGCGCGGAAGTCGGGCGGATCGCCTCGTGCGCTTCCTGGGCGTTCTTCGCCTTGGTCTTGTAGGTGTTCGGTTCTTCGGGCAGGTTGTCCGCGCCGAAGCGTTCGCGGATCACCTCGCGAATCTCGGCGAGCGCGTCCTGCGAGAGCGTCACCGAGTCGGTACGCATGTAGGTGATCAGACCCACCGTGCCTTCGCCGGTCTCGACACCTTCATAAAGTTGCTGGGCGATGCGCATGGTGCGCTGGGCGCCGAAACCGAGCTTGCGCGAGGCCTCCTGCTGCAGCGTCGAGGTGGTGAACGGCGCGGCCGGGTTGCGGCGGCGCTGCTTCTTCTCGACGGACGTGACGGTGAGCGGCGAGCCGGCGGTGAGCAATTCCGACTCGACGGCGCGTGCGGCGGCCTCGTTCTCGAAGGAGAACTGCTCCACCTTGTCGCCGTGGAAGCGCCACAGCTTGGCGTTGAAGGCCTGTCCGGCCTTGGCGAAGCGGCCTTCCAGCGTCCAGTACTCGCGCGGCTGGAATCTCTCGATCTCCTCCTCGCGCTCCACGATCATGCGCAGCGCCGGCGACTGCACGCGGCCCGCGGACAGGCCGCGGCGGATCTTCTTCCATAGCAGCGGCGAGAGATTGAAGCCGACCAGGTAATCCAGCGCGCGCCGCGCCTGCTGGGCGCTGACCAGCGCCAGCGAGAGATCGCGGGGCTTCCGGATGGCGTCGTTGATGGCGCGCTTGGTGATCTCGTGGAACACCACGCGGCGCACCGACTTGCCGTCCAGCGCGCCACGCTCCTTCAGGAGCTCGTAGAGATGCCAGGAAATGGCCTCGCCCTCGCGGTCCGGGTCAGTGGCGAGGATCAGGGCGTCGGCCTTGCGCAGTTCCTTCTCGATGCGATCGACATGCTTCTCGTTGCGCTCGATGACCTGGTAGCGCATGCGGAAGTCATCGTCGGGGTCGACGGCGCCTTCCTTCGGCACCAGGTCGCGAACATGCCCGTAGGAAGCGAGGACCTCGTATTCCTTGCCGAGATACTTCTTGATGGTTTTCGCTTTCGCGGGGGATTCGACAATGACGAGATTCTTGGTCATGCGCTCGATCTATGTTCAGGTCCCGGCAAGGCAACCGGCGGACGATTGCCGAAATGCCGGCAGGCGGGAAGTCCCATGGGGAGGGGCCAGGCGCGGTCAGTGCAGCGCGTCAACGCCCTCTTCGAAGACCAGGTCTTCCATCCGGGCGTAAGCCTGCTCCTGCCCCGGCTGATTGAAAAGGACCATGAGAATAATCCACTTGACCTCGTCGATGTCAATTTCGTCCGTGTCCAGCGCCATGATGCGGTCGATGGCCACCTCGCGGTTCTCCTGGTCAAGCACCCCGATCTGCTCCAGGTAGTGCAAAAAGCCGCGGGCCTCGGTGGACAGGCGGAAGAGTTCCTTCTGGTTGAACACCCGCATGGAATGCCGCGAGTGCTTCTTCAGGCCGCGGGCGGGATCGGCGTTGGCCAGGCCCTCCAGCCAGTCGAAGGCCCGGTGGATGTCGGCGCGATGGAAGCCGGCGTCCTCGAGTTCGGCGAGCAGTCGCTCGCGGTCGGGCTCGAAGTCGGTGTCCTCGTCCAGGGTGTTCTCGAACAGGTACAACAGCACATCGAGCAGGTTTTCCTTCATTTCGGCTCCCTTGGTGGATGCCTGGCGGCATCCGTGGCTGTCCGGGCGTAGCGCCCGCCGGGTGACGCCGTCACCTTGCCCTGCAGTTCCAGGATAAGCAGCATCGAGGATACCACGTCGGTCCCCAGCCCTGTCCGCGCCACGATCACGTCCACGGGGGTCGGGTCGAAACCGATCTGTTCCAGCAGCGCCCGGTATTGCGGATCCGCATCGACGTCATGCTGCGGGGCATCCGCCGGCTCCTGGTTCGCAGGCGCGGCCACGCCGGCGAGCGGGCCGAGCTCCTCCAGCACGTCGTCGGCGCGCTCCACCAGCTTGGCGCCGTCGCGAATCAGCCGGTGGCAGCCGCGCGCCAGCGGGTTGTGGATGGAGCCCGGGATGGCGAACACCTCACGGCCCTGCTCGCTGGCCAGTCGCGCGGTGATCAGCGAGCCGGAGCGATACGCCGCCTCCACCACCAGTACGCCCAGCGACAGGCCGCTGACGATGCGGTTGCGGCGCGGGAAATTGGCGGCGAGCGGCGGGGTCTCTGGCGGGAATTCCGAGACCAGCACGCCTTCGGCGAGGATACGCTCGCCGAGCGAGAGATTGCTCTTCGGGTACAGGCGGTCGAGTCCCGTGCCGCAGACCGCGACCGTTCCCGTGCCCGCGTCCAGCGCGCCGCGGTGCGCCTCGGCGTCGATGCCGGTCGCCAGCCCGCTGGTGATCACGAGTCCGGCGGATGCGAGATGCCGGGAGAAGTCGTAGGCAGTCTCGCGCCCGCCGGGCGTGGGGTTGCGGCTGCCGACCACGGCGAGCTGCAGGCGGCCTAGCAGGCCGCGGTTGCCGCGCACGAACAGTGCGATCGGCGGGTCGGGAATGCGCGCGAGCATGGCGGGAAAATCGGGCGCGTTCGCCGGCAGCAGCTCGCAGCCGGAGGCCTGCATCCAGGCAAGGTCCCTGTCCACCCGCTCCCAGTCGGGGGCGAGCAGCGCGTCGCGGGTTGTCGGCGAGAGATCGAAAGGCGCGAGATCGCGGCGCGCGGCCGAGAAGATGCCCTCGGCGGACTGCAGCGAGGCCAGCATGGCCTCAAGCGCGTGCCAATGCAGTCCGGGGGTGCGAACCAGGGCAAGCCAAAAACGCAGATCCTTCATGAGCCTGCTGGGTCTCCGGCAAGCCGCGCCTTCCGTGGCGCGGTGTTGGGTTTCACTGTTCGGGCGTGCGCACCGGGTCGAGCAGGTGGATTTCGCGCGTGGCGCGCAGGATCAGCCCGTACGAGACGCGGTCGAAGGTGCGGAAGATCAGCAGGTGGCCGGCGCGCTCGTCGGGGAGCTGCACGGTGTCCTGGAACAGCACGCCCGAGAACTCGTCGCGCATCTTCTCGCCGCGCCGGTACACGTCCAGCACGTGCCCGACTTCCAGCCCGTCACGCGCACCGCGGTTGATGGTGACGATCTGGTACTGGCCGACCTGGGCCACGCCATCGAGCACGTCGATGATCTGGCCGCGGATGTCCTGCTCCGGCGCGCGCGGCAGGAAGCTGGTGTTGTATTCGTCTTCCGCCAGCGGCAGCAGGCGGTCGCCGCGCAGGCCCTCGCGCTTGCTGGCCTCCACGCGCAGCGTGGCCGGGTCGCCGGCACGCACGATCACGCCCTGGCCGATCTCGATGGCCTCGAAGCCGAGCGTGTCGCCGCTCTCGGGGTCGACGTAGCGATCGCCCTTGCGGATGAGGTGATAGCGGCCGCCGACGGTGTCGGTGCCGCGCACGTACACCGAGTTGCCGGCGCCGAACATCAGGCGGCCGTCCTGGGTGCGCAGCACGTAGGGCAGCTTCTCGTACTCGTCCGGGTCGATCAGGCGCGGGTGCGAAAGGAAGGCGCGGATGGCATCGACGGGAATCGTCGGGATCGCCTGTTCCAGGGGCTGGGTGCGCACCCGCGGCGACAGCCGCTCGATGGGCAGCGTGGTCTGGTAAATCTCGCCCTCCCGCTCGATGCGCAGGTGCGGGCGGCCGTCATGCCAGAACAGCGTGATGATGTCGCCCGGGTAGATCAGGTGCGGGTTGCGGATCTGCGGGTTGACGTACCAGATCTCCGGCCACAGCCAGGGATCCTTGAGGAACATCGTCGAGATGTCCCAGAGCGTGTCGCCCTTCTTGACCACGTAGCGTTCCGGCGCGCGCGGCGCGGGCTCGACGGGTTTCGGTTCGGCGGGCTGCACGACCGGCGCGGGCCTGGCCTCGACGGCGGGCTCGGGCGCGCTGGCGCAGCCGGCGAGCGTCATGCCAGTGGCAAGCAGCGCAGCAAGGGCGAGGGCTTGAAAAGGGTTATAATGGACGGAATTCAGGGAGTTATGGCGCTTGTCCCGATCTGCCCGGAAACCGGTGCGCGGCGACTCGATCATGCTGACTCTCCGAAGCTCGGGCAAGGCATGCCCCTTAACGATCCTGGTCGAAAAACTGTTTGCAAAACCAAGGGTTGCGACCTTTGTTTTTAGTATGCTGGCAACTTTAGCAGCATATGTTCTGAAAATACACGAAACCGGCAGGTTGTCACATGGCCCGACTCGACATTCTTCATTATCCGGATCCCCGATTGCGGCGGGTGGCAAAACCTGTGAACGAGGTCACCGATGAGATACGTACTCTCATCGATGACATGTTCGAAACCATGTACGCGGCGCCGGGCATCGGCCTTGCCGCCACCCAGGTCAACGTGACCAGGCGCGTGGTGGTCATCGACGTCTCCGACGATCGCAGCGAGCCCATCGCGCTCGTCAATCCCGAGATCCTCGAGAAGGAAGGCGTCGAGGTGATGCAGGAAGGCTGCCTGTCCGTGCCGGACGTCTACGAGAACGTGCAGCGCGCCGAGCGCGTGAAGGTGCGCTACATCGACCGCGACGGCAACACCGTCGAACGTGAGGCCGACGGCCTGCTCGCGGTCTGCATCCAGCACGAGATCGACCACCTCGACGGCAAGCTGTTCGTCGACTACCTCTCCGATCTCAAGCGCACCCGCATCCGCAAGAAGCTGGAGAAGCAGCAGCGCCTGGGTGCGACGCCGGCGCGTTCCGTATCCAGTCTCTGACCGGCCGCGCCTTGCGCATCGTCTTTGCCGGCACCCCCGACTTTGCCGTGCCCGCGCTCGACGCGCTCGTCGACGCGGGTCATGCC
>JAJUFS010000098.1 GCA_029263725.1 Gammaproteobacteria bacterium
GCGGTGCGCTTCCCGGTCGAGGTCGCGCCGGACCGCTTCCACACCCGCATGCTGCGCTGGGTGACGGTCTCGCCGGACGAGAAGCGCGTGGTGTTCGAGGCGCTGGGCAAGCTGTGGGTCCGTGACCTGCCGGACGGCAAGCCGCGCCGCCTGACCCGCCAGGAGGAACACTTCGAGGCCTATCCGGCCTGGTCGCGCGACGGCCGCAACATCGTCTACGTGACCTGGCATGACCAGGAGCTCGGCAGCCTGCGCGTGGTCTCCTCGCGCGGCGGCAACGGCAAGGTGCTGAACGCCACACCGGGTCATTTCGTCGAACCGGCCTTCTCGCCGGACGGCAGCACCGTGGTGTTCCGTCGCATCAAGGGCGGTTTCATCCGCTCGCCGCTGTGGAGCGAGGTCACGGGCGTGTTCGCGGTGAGCGTCAAGGGCGGCGAGGAACGCCTGGTCTCGAAGGACGGCTATGAGCCGCACTTCGGCGCCGACAACGATCGCGTCTACATCATGCGTCCCGCCAAGGATCGCAAGCGCGAGCTGGTCAGCATGACGCTGGACGGCAAGGACGAGATCGTGCATGCCATCAGCGACTTCGCCACCGACGTGAAGGTCTCGCCGGACGGCAAGTGGCTGGCCTTCCAGGAACGCTTCAACGCCTGGATCACGCCCCTGGCCGCCAGCGGCAAGCCGATCACCATCGGGCCGGACATGAAGTCGCTGCCGGTCGCCAGGGCCAGCGACAACACCGGCAACTGGCTGCACTGGTCGGGCGACAGCGATCGCCTCTACTGGGCGGAAGGCCCGGTGCTGTACCAGCGCGATCTGGTCAACACCTTCGCCTTCCTGGATGGCGCGCCCGACGAACTGCCGCGCGCGCCGGATGAGGGCATCGATCTCGGCTTCACCGTCGAGGCCGACAAGCCCGCGAGCCGCATCGCGCTCGTCGGCGCGAAGCTCATCACCATGCGCGGCGAGGAAGTCATCGAGGACGGCGTGGTGCTGGTCGAAAGCAACCGCATCAAGGCGGTGGGAGCGCGCAGCGAAATCGACATCCCGCGCGGCTTCGAGACCGTGGACGTCAGCGGCCGCACCATCATCCCCGGCCTCATCGACGCGCACTGGCACGGCACCCAGGGCACGGCCGGCTTCGTTCCCCAGACCAACTGGGTGAACCTCGCCTCGCTGGCCTTCGGCGTGACCACCATCCACGACCCGTCGAACGACACCAGCACGATCTTCGCCGCCTCGGAGCTCGCCCGCGCCGGCAAGATCATCGCGCCGCGCATCTACTCCACCGGCACGATCCTGTACGGGGCGACCACGCCGTTCACCGCGCAGGTCAACGGCCTGGATGACGCGCTCATGCACCTGGAGCGCATGCAGGCAGTCGGCGCGATCAGCGTGAAGAGCTACAACCAGCCGCGCCGCGAGCAGCGCCAGCAGATCCTGGAAGCCGCCCGGCAGACAGGACTGATGGTGGTGCCCGAGGGCGGTGCGCTGTTCCAGCACAACATGACCATGGTCGTGGACGGTCACACCGGCATCGAGCACTCGCTGTCGGTGGAGAACATTTACGACGACGTCATCCAGCTGTGGTCGCAGCAGAAGGACGTGGGCTACACGCCGACGCTGGTCGTGGCCTACGGCGGCATCTGGGGCGAGAACTACTGGTACGCGCACACCGAGGTGTGGAAGAACGAGCGCCTCGCCCGCTGGGTGCCGCGCGAAGTGCTCGAACCGCGTTCGCGTCGCCGCGAGATCGCCCCCGAGTCGGACTACAACCACTTCAGGATCGCTGCCGGCGCGGCGCAGCTGCAGGATGCCGGCGTGAGCGTGCAGCTCGGCGCGCACGGCCAGCGTGAAGGCCTGGCGGCGCACTGGGAGCTGTGGATGTTCGTCCAGGGCGGCATGACGGAGATGGAGGCCCTGCGTGCCGGCACCATCGACGGCGCCCGCTACCTCGGCATGGATCGCGACCTCGGTTCCATCGAACCGGGCAAGCTCGCCGACCTCGTCATCCTGGAACGCGACCCGCTGGAGAACATCCGCAACAGCGAGTACGTCGACAAGGTCATGGTCAACGGCCGCCTGTTCGAAGCCGAGACCATGGAGGAAAGGATTTCCGGCAACCGCAAGCCCGGCAAGCTGTTCTTCAAGGATTGAGGAGCCTGCCGTGAACGGAAAAGGGCGCCTCGCGGCGCCCTTTTCTTTTGGTCAGGTGAGACGTAACAGGCCGTCGTCTCACGTCTCACGCGCTTCCAGGGCCCGCCTCTCCCGCGTATAGCTGCGCTTCACTTCCACCACGTCGACGCGGAAGGACTTGTACCACTTCATCAGCCCCTGCCGCTGCGCGACACGATGCTCGGAGGCCTCGCGCCAGGCGCGGATGTCCTCTTCGCTGTCCCAGTAGGACACGGCGATTTCGGTACCGCCTTCGGTCACCGCGACGAACTCGCGGCAGCGGTATTCGTTGAAGGCAAGGTCGCGCAGAAGCTTCACCGTGTCGTAGTAATCGTCATCGAGAAGGTCGGGTTCGGCGCGAAAGATCACGGCGTACATGTTGACCTCACTGATTGACCTCGAATGCGGGATGGTAGCTGACCTCGCCTTCGGGAATCCGGCCGGAGAACGAAAGGACCTGGAAGTACTCAGCCGGTACGCCAGGCAAGATCATCGAGGCATGCGGATGAAATCCAAAGCGTGCGTAATAGGCGGGGTCGCCGAGCAGGACGCAACCGTTGGCGCCCATGCCTTTCAATGAGTCGAGTGCAGCCATGACGAGACCTGATCCGGTGCCTTCACGCTGCCGCGCGGGCGCCACGGAAACAGGACCCAGCCCGTACCAACCGCTCGAGCCGTCCGATATTCGCACTGGTGAAACTGCGATGTGGCCGATGATTTCCTGTGCATCCTCGGCAACCAGCGAAAGCGTCAGCGCGCCAGCCTGTCGAAGCGCATTGACGATGTACTGTTCCGTGCCGGAGGAGTGCGCGGCCCGTGCGAACGCGGCGCGCGTCAACGCGAGTATCTCCGCTACGTCGGACTCTCGCTCTGGGCGAATCCGCATCAGGCCTCGCGCGCCATGCGCACATCGGTGGAGACCACGGTGCGGTCGGAATCGAACAGTTCCGGAATGACGAACTCGAACTCGTGGCGATGCACGCGCAGCATGTCACCGTGCTTGAGCGGATGCTCCGCGGTGACCCGCTGGTTGTTGACGAAGGTGCCGTTGACGCTGCCCTCGTCGCGGATCCAGAAGGACTGTCCGCGCCGCTCGATGGTGGCGTGCCAGCGCCCGACGGTGCGCTCGTCCACCACCACGTAATCCATGGCCGTGTCGGAACCCGCGACACGCCCGATCACCACTGGCCGCGAACCGATCTCGTAGCGGCGAATGTTGGACGTGTCGGAAACGTCGTAAAGCACCGCCTTGGGCCCGGCCTCCTCCAGCCTGCGGCGGCCGTGCGTGACCCGGCGCTGCACCAGCGCGGCGAATTCCTCGCCCCACAGGATCATCACCGCGACGATGCCGAGCACGGCCATCGCCAGCACCACCAGCAGCAGGCGCCAGCCTGGCCCGGTGCGTTCGCTGTCCTCGTTCGATGCAGTCTGCAGCGGAGCGACGCTCACCGGCTCGTCGAACACCAGCCGCTCCGGCCGGGCGGCAGGCGCCGTGCTGCGCGCGAGCGCCGCGTCGATGCGCGCCAGCGCATCGGCAAGCTCCTCGGCGCTGGATGCACGGAAGTATTCGCCGTCGGCGGTGCGCACCACGCCCTGCAGCAGCTGGAAGTCGGCGGCATCGGAGAAGGCAACGGCAAAGATGCGGATGTTCGCTTCGGCGGCATCGGCCGCCAGCATGTCGCGCAGCCAGCGCGTGCGCTCGCCATCCCGCTCCGCGTTGCCGGTGTCGATCACGCCGTTGCTCAGCAGCACGATGACGCGCGCGGCATCCTCGCGGCCCTTGAGGCGCAGCTCGTACATGGCGCGTTCCACCGCACCGGCGATCTCGGCGCGGCCGCCCTGCTGTTGCAACGACTGAAGTGAGGCGCGCACGCCGTCATCCACCGGCTGCAGCGCTCGCAGGAGGCGCGGGACCTCCGCGAACGCGACCATGCCCACGCGCGCATCGTCCGGCTGCGCGGCGATGAAGTCCTCGAGCGCCGCGGCCAGCGGTTGTGCGGACACCGTGGCGATGCCGTCCTCGACGATGAGCATGAGATCGCGCGGCGCGGACTGCGCGCTCGCAGCAAGCAGGAACAACCCGATGAACGAAACGATCAGCCTGGGCATGCAAGAAGACTCCCGCGGGTTTGCCCGCATTCTAGAGCGTCGCGAAAGCGCGGGCTAGCACGCGGGCTCGGGTCCCTTCGGCACCACGCCGGTCGGATTGATCATGTCATGCGAACCGTAATAGTGGTGCTTGATGTGATGCATGTTGACGGTTTCCGCGATGCCCGGAATCGCCAGCAGCCGGTGCAGGAAGGCATGCAGGTTCGGATAATCGCGGATGCGGCGCAGGTTGCACTTGAAATGCGAGTAGTACACCGCGTCGAAGCGCACCAGCGTGGTGAACAGGCGCCAGTCCGCCTCGGTCAGGCGATTGCCGACCAGGTACTCCTGTCCTTCCAGCCTGCGCTCCAGCACGTCGAGCGCCTCGAACAGGCTGTCGAAGGCTTCCTCGTAGGCGGCCTGCTCGGTGGCGAAGCCCGCCTTGTAGACGCCGTTGTTGACGCGGTCGTAGACGTAGGCGTTGATCTCGTCGATCTCCTCGCGCAGCGGTTCGGGATACATGTCGACGGAAGGATCGCCGAATTCGTCGAACTCGCTGTTCAACATCCGGATGATGTCGGCGGACTCGTTGTTGACGATGGTCTCGCTTTCCTTGTCCCACAGCACCGGCACGGTGACCCGGCCGGTGTAGTCAGGTTTCGCACGGGTGTAGACCTGCCAGAGGAATTCGCTGCCGTAGAGCCTGTCGCCGGTGGCGCCGTCTTCCTGGCGGAAGGTCCAGCCGTCCTTGCGCATGAACCAGTGCACCACGGAGACGTCGATGACGTCCTCGAGCTTCTTCAGCCTGCGCAGGATGAGCGTGCGATGCGCCCAGGGACAGGCCCAGGACACGTACAGGTGATAGCGTCCCTTCGCCGGCCGGAACGGCGTGCTGCCGTCCGCCCTCACCCACTCGCGATAGCCGGCGTGCTCACGCACGAAGCGCCCGCCGTGCTTCTCGGTGTCGTACCACACGTCGTGCCACTTGCCTTCGATCAGACGTCCCATGCTCTCCTCCTGCGGTCCGCGAGCACGTAGAATGCCAGTCCTGCCAGATGGGGGCCACTCGTGAACGCCATCATCGAAGTTCGAAACCTCGTCAAGCAATACCCGCAAACGCGGGCCGTGGACGGCGTGGACCTTGCCATCGCGCCAGGCACCTGCTTCGGCCTGCTCGGCCCGAACGGCGCCGGCAAGACCACCACGGTGGAGATGATGGAAGGCATCGTCACGCCCACCTCGGGCGAAATCCTCTACAAGGGCGAGCCGCTGGGCGCGCGCTTCCGCGAAGAAGCCGGCATCCAGTTCCAGTCCACCGCATTGCAGGATTTCCAGAGCGTGCGCGAGACGCTGGAAATGTTCGCCGCGCTCTATCCGCGTCACATGGACATCGAGGAACTGATCGAGCTGTGCGCGCTGCGAAGCTTCCTCGACCAGGACGCACGGCGCATTTCCGGCGGCCAGCGACAGCGCCTGCTGCTGGCCATCGCGCTGGTCAACGACCCCGAAGTGATCTTCCTCGACGAGCCCACCACCGGCCTCGACCCGCAGGCGCGGCGCAACTTCTGGGACCTCGTCAATCGCATCAAGGCGCGCAACAAGACCATCGTGCTCACCACGCACTACATGGAAGAGGCCTACGTGCTCTGCGACGAGATCGCGATCATGGACCATGGCCGCATCATCGCGCGGGGCACGCCGCAGCAGCTGCTCAGGGAGCACTTCAACGACGTCATCCTGGAACTGCCCGAGAACATCCCCGCGGAACAGCTCAGGGACCTGGCATGCCGCAGCGTCGCCGGGCGTCTCGAGATCAGCACCGGCGACGTGACCGCAACATTGCGCGAACTGCTCGAACGCGACGTGCCGCTGAACGACCTGCGCATCCGGCCGCGCACGCTCGAAGACCTGTTCCTGGAACTCACCGGCCGCGAGCTGCGCGCCTGAAGAGAGCAACGATGAAGAAATTCCTGGCGATATTCCGCGCCCGCAACCGCGAGTTCCTGCGCGATCGTTCCACGGTGGGCTGGAACATCATCCTGCCCATCGTGCTGGTGTTCGGGCTGGGCTTCATCTTCTCCGACACCCACCGGCCGATGTTCAAGGTCGGCGTGGTCGCCGCCGGCGACGCCCGCGATCCCTTCCTTGAAACCGAATACGTGCAGTTCATTCCCGTGGAGGACGCGGACCGCGCCCGGCAGCGCGTGGCCCGCCACCAGCTCGACATGCTGCTGGAACTGGGCGAGACGAAACGCTACTGGATCAACCCTGACTCGCCGCGCGGCTACGTGCTGGAGCGCATGCTGCCCGCGCAAGGCTACGTGCGCGAGGAGATCGAAGGCCGCGAGGTGCGTTATGTGGACTGGCTGGTTCCCGGCATCCTCGGCATGAACCTGATGTTCTCCTGCCTGTTCGGCGTGGGCTACGTGCTCGTGCGTTACCGGAAATCCGGCTTCCTCAAGCGCCTCAACGCCACCCCGCTCAGCGCCTTCGAATTCCTGGCCGCGCAGGTCGGTTCGCGGCTGTGGCTCACGCTGCTGATCACCATCGGCGTGTTCCTCGGCACCGACATCTTCCTGGATTACATGATGAATGGCAGCTGGCTGCTGCTCCTGTTCGTCACCACGCTGGGCGCGATCTCCATGATCTCCCTGGGCTTGATGATGTCGGCGCGCGTCGCCAGCGAGGAACTCGCCGGCGGCCTGCTCAATCTCGTCAGCTGGCCGATGATGATTCTCTCCGGCGTTTGGTTCTCGCTGGAGGGCGCGCCGGTGATCGTGCAGTGGCTGTCGAAACTGTTCCCGCTCACCTACATGCTGGACGCGGCGCGCCGGATCATGATCGATGGCGCCGGCCTTGCGGACGTGTGGCTGGAGATCGTGGTGCTGGCCGCCATGAGCGCCGCCTTCCTCGCACTGGGCGCGGCGATGTTCCGGTGGAAGGCTGAGTGAGGGAGAAGGGAGAAGAGTGAGAAAGACAGGTTTTCGAATCTTTTTCCTTCTACCTTCTACCTCGGACCGCCACCC